>JBKBVT010000097.1:0-8652 GCA_046289305.1 Hyphomonas sp.
CGGGTAGAGTTCATTGCAGAGGGTCATCACCTCCCGGAAATCCCACCAGTCGCGGCGTTTCAGCGTCAGGCCGGGGCGATTGTCGGCCCCGCGCGGATCAAAGCTGCGCCGCGCATGGATCTCGGAGAAGGCCGCCTCGATGGTGGCAATGTTGCCGCCGTGCCCGTTCAGCCAGTAGAGCCGCTCGAAGCCATGCCGCATCAGGCTCTCGGTCCAGTCGACCATTGCTGCAATCATCGTCGTCGGCCGCAGCGTGATCGTGCCGGGAAAAGCCAGATGGTGCTGCGCGCAGCCGACACTGAAGGTCGGCCCGATGAGAATCTCGTCCGGCGCCAGGCTCTCGGCATGGTTGGCGATGATCTCCGGGCACAGAGCATCCGTCCCGAGGAAGCCGTTCGGCCCATGCTGCTCCATCGAGCCGATGGGGATCACGATCGTCTTGGATGTCTCGAGCCAGGCTTCGATGTCAGGCCAGGTGGAAACGGGCAGGCGCATGAATGTCTAGTCCTTTCGCGGGGCGAGGCGGCGGGTGATGTGGCCCATCTTGCGGCCGGGCCGCGCCTCGCGTTTGCCATAGAGGGTGAGCACATCATCGGGCCCGAGACTGGCGGGGTCAACGCCGCCCGCTGCACCGATCAAATTCTGCATCTCGGCGTCAAACAGCCGATAGGTATCGCCCAGCGGCCAGCCGGCGACGCAGCGGATGTGCTGCTCGAACTGGCCGGTGCGGCAGGCTTCCGGTGTCCAGTGGCCGGAATTATGCACGCGCGGGGCAAATTCATTGGCCAGCAGCGTACCATCCGGCAGCACAAAGAATTCCAGTGCCAGCACGCCCACATGGCCGAGCGCGCCGGCCAGATGCATCGCCTTGCGCCGCGCTTCCTCCTCCACCGCTTTCGGCAGGCCGGACGGGACAACCGAGCGGGCGAGGATGCCGTCCTCATGTGTGTTGCGCGGCGGCGCCCAGCTGGTCGTCTCGCCAGTAGCGCTGCGGGCGACGAGCACGGAAATCTCGCACTCAAACGCGATGGCCGCCTCCAGGATCGCGGGCGCCCCGCCGATCTTCTCCCAGCCGCGCGCTGCTCCCGCGGCCTCATACACCCAGGCCTGGCCCTTGCCGTCATAGCCGTCCCGGCGCGTCTTCAGAACGCCCTTGCCGCCCAGCGCTTCAAGGGCGGCCGGAATATCTCCCGCGGCGTTGATCTCGCGGAACGGCGCGGTCGGGATGCCGTGATCGTTAAGAAAGGTCTTCTCCGCCGCCCGGTCCTGCGACACCGACAGCGACGCCGCCCCCGGCAGCACGCGCTTGCCCGCCGCCTCGATCACCCTAAGGCTCGCCACCGGCACATTCTCGAATTCCAGCGTGATGACATTGCAGGCGCCCGCAAATTCGGTCAGCGCCTCCGCGTCGTCCCAGTCCGCCTGGAAGGCACCGGCAGCGACGCGTCCGGCAGGCGGGTCATCCTCCGGCGAATAGATCAGCACATCAAAGCCCAGCTGCGCCGCTGACATCGCCAGCATCCGGCCGAGCTGGCCGCCGCCCAGAATCCCGATGGTCGCGCCAGGGCGAAGGGGGCTCATGCCTCCGGGGCCTCGCCGACCGCTTCGGTTTGGGCCTTGCGGAACGCGTCGAGCTTCGCGGCGACGCCCTCGTCCTGCAGCGCAATGATGGCGGCTGCCAGCAGGCCCGCATTCGCCGCCCCGGCCTCGCCGATTGCCAGCGTGCCGACTGGCACGCCTTTCGGCATCTGCACGATGGAGAGCAGGCTATCGAGCCCCTTCAGCGCTTTCGACTGAACCGGCACGCCCAGCACGGGCAGGGGCGTCATCGCCGCCGCCATGCCGGGCAGGTGCGCTGCGCCGCCGGCCCCGGCGATGATCACCTTGAGGCCCCGGTCCCGCGCGCTCGTGGCATACTCGACCAGCCGCTGCGGCGTGCGGTGCGCCGAGACGATCCGCACCTCATGGGCAATGCCCATATCCTCAAGAACCTTCGCGGCCTCGCGCATCACCGGCCAGTCCGACTGACTGCCCATGATGATGCCCACAACCGGCGTGGGGGGCGTGTTCATGCCTGCCTCGCTGCTGGAAAGCGCGCACCATAGAAGCGCGCCGTGTGCGGTCAACCTTTCGCGTAAGCGGGGAAAGCGCTGGCGGGGCTCTACTCCCGGCCCGAACAAGGGTATCGTCACGTTATGGCCACCGGAACCGCCCTCTCTCAGCCCTCCGCGATGCACGCCCTCATGGACGCGCTCGGGGTTGACCTTGCGCGGCTTGACCGGCGCACCCGCGCCGCCATCGAGGCGCTGGCGGAGGAAGTATTCGCCCTGCGTGACGAGGCTGACAGCCTGCGCACCAACCTCGCCGACGCCGCCCTGCTGGCCGACCACGACGCGCTCTGCCCGGTCTTCAACCGCCGCGCCTTCGAGCGGGAACTAAAACGCGAGATCGCTCTCGCAAGCCGCTTCCAGACACCGCTGACGCTGATCTTCATCGACCTCGACAATTTCAAGCGTGTGAACGACCTCTACGGCCACCTCGCCGGCGACAGCGTGCTCCTGAAGGTCGCCGACATCCTCCTCACCCGCACCCGCGAGACCGACATTGTCGGACGCCTCGGCGGCGACGAGTTCGGCATCCTGCTCGCCCATGCGGCCCTTGAGGACACCCGCCGCAAGGCCGCGCAGCTTTCCAGCGCCATCGATTCCCTCGAAGTGCGCAGCGGCGAGCCGGATGATCCGGGGCCTGTGCGCATCGGCGCGTCCTGCGGCGCCGTGGAATGGCAGCCAGGCCAGAGCCCCGGCGCGCTCATTTCCCGGGCAGATCAGGCCATGTTCGCTGAAAAAGCGCGCCGAAAGTCCGATGGCCGCGCGGTTCGCTGACGAAACCCCGTAGGTTTTCCATCAGCCCCATGACTCGCCTGTTCATCTATGGCATCCTGACTTTTCCGGTCATCCGGACCGGAGACGAAAAGGAGACTGCCTATGTCGCTCAACGGTCGCATCAGTGAACTCTCTGCAAAGCACCGCACCCTGGACGAACAGATTTCCACCGAACAGAAACGCCCCTCTGCCGATGGCCTCGTCCTCAAGGATTTGAAGCGACAGAAACTCAGGATTAAGGAGCAGCTGCGTAACCTCAAGACCAGCTAGCCCCCGCCGGCAGCCCCGTTCTTTGTGGGGTCCGGACCGGGCCTGACACAAGGAATGGGCATATGCCGCGCGCACACGACGATTTCCTGACCCGGCGACGGGCCTGACCGGTGGGACATCCGGTCACGCTCGTTCTCGGGCTCGGACGCGAGGCCGGCGAGGCGATTGCCCGCCGGTTCGAGCATGAAGGCCATCATGTGCTGGTGGCCGATCCGTCCGCAGACCGTCTCGCCGCCGCGCGCGAAGCGCTGGAAGACGACGCGGCCTTCCATCACGGCGAACTGCATTCCCGCCTCGGCCTGCGCAATGCCATCACCGCCGCGCTCGAAGCCTTCGGCCGCATCGACCATGTCGTCGTCCTGCCGCTCTATGAAGAGCCCGACCGGCTGATCGATTTCGCTCAGGACAAGTTCGAGAAGGCGCTCGCCCGCTCCGCCCGCGGCGCCGCGATGACGCTGCGGGTCGTCGCCGAACAACTCCTGGATCAGGAAGACCTGCCCACCGCCGGCGCCGAGCGCCGCCCACAGAAAGGCAGCGTCACTTTCGTGCTGCGCCATTCGGCCATCGCCTCGATGCCCGGCCAGTTCACCGACACGGTCAGCCAGTCCGCGATCCTCGGCGTCATGCGCGCCGGCGCGCTGGAGCTCGCCGAACATGCGATCCGCGTCAACGCCATCATCTCCTCGCGGCCCTCGGATGACCGCGCGACGCAGGGCAATCTGAAGCGCGTGCCCCTCGGCCGTTCGATCCTGTCGGACGAGATCGCCGGCGCCGCCTGGTTCCTCGCCTCGCAGGACGCCGCCTTCATCACCGGCCAGACGCTGGTGATGGATGGCGGCCGCTCGACCCTGGCGGGGATTCTGGACTAGACATTCGGGTATTTGGTCTGCGCCAATCTCCCGAACGGCTCATCCAGAGCGAAGTCGAAGGACGAGCCGGGGCTTGGGACAGTTCTGCTTGGCCCATCCTTCGACTTCGCTCTGGATGAGCGTGGGTTTACGGGCAAGGCAGTTGCCCGCTGCGCTACACCGCCTGCAATGCCGATACGCCGCCCGCTTCGGCGGTGACTTCATAGGTCGCCACCGTCTGCGTCTCGAAACTCTCGCCATAGATGTCCGACACCTTGCGGAACACCGCGCGGGCCCGCGCCGGAGTCAGGTTGACCAGCGTGTAGCCATGGCCGAACGGGTCATGCCAGACGACTTCCTTGTTCACCGCCGCGATGCGCTCGCCGAGATCCGGCACGGCCTTCACATAGGCGCCCATGCCGGGGGAGGTGACGGAGGTGCAGCCGAATTCGACGCCCCGGCGCACATCCCGGCCATCGAACAGCTCATTGGCATAGGCCGTGTGCGTATCACCCGCCAGCGTGACCAGGCGCGCGCCGGCTGAGGCGGCGCTCTCATACAGCCGCTCGCGCGCCGCCGGGTATCCGTCCCAGGCATCGAGGTTCCAAGGCAGGCCTAGCGAAGAGAAAGGCAGGAAGGCGCGCACTTCCGGCATGTCCTGTGCCGCGATCTGCGCGGGCGTCAGCGTGGCCGCAAAGTCCGGCAGCGCCACCCGCGCCATGATTACCTGATTGCCCAGAACCTGCCAGGCCGCGCCGGAGGCGACAGACGCCGCCAGCTCCTGGTTCAGCCAGCTCTCCTGTTCGGCGCCCAGCATCGTGCGGGCCGGATCGCCCACTTCCTGCAGCTTCTGCTGAACGCGCGCGCCAACTTCCTCGGCCGAGGTCGCCCCCGCCAGCACGCTGCCCCAGCTGAGGCTCGGCGAGCGGCCGGTGAGCCTTGTTTCCAGCGCATGCAGCGTGGCGACATCGCCAAACCGGAACGTCCGCCAGACGGCCGAGGTCACTTCGCCCGGAACCGGCTCTCGGATCGGCATCCATTCGAAATAGGCCTGCATGGCGACCTGCTTGCGCACGCTCCACTCGCCTTCGCCCTCTTCCGGATTGTGGTTCTCGGCGCCGGTCCGGTAGGAATCATTGGCGCTCTCATGGTCGTCCCAGGTGCAGATCCAGGGCGCGGCGGCGTGCGCGGCCTGCAGGTCCGCATCGGTCTTGTACTGAGCATGGCGCTGGCGGTAGTCCGCCAGGCTGATGATCTCGGTCGAGGGCTCATGCAGCCGGCCCAGCTGCGCGCCGACCTCGCTGCCATACCCGTCGATGCCATACTCATAGATATAGTCGCCGAGATGCACGATGGCGTCGAGATTGCGCTCGGCCGCCATCGCCCGGTAGGCATTGAACCGCCCAAACGACCAGTGCGAGCAGGAGGTGACGGCGATGTTCACCGCCGTGGTGCCGGAGGCGGCCGGCGTCCGCGTCCGCCCTTCGGGCGAGACGACCTCGCCATGTTCGCTCAGCGCGGTGAAGCGGTAGATATAGTCCGAGCCCGGCTCGAGCCCGGTCGCATCGACCTTCACGGTATAGTCGCGCGCCTCAGAGGCCTCGGTCAGACCCGCCGAAACCGGCGCTGACTGGCCCGGCCGCAGCACTTCCCAGCGCACCGGCACGGGGCCAGCGCCGGAGAGCGGCGTCACACGGGTCCAGAGGATGATCCGGTCGGGCAGGGGGTCGCCCGAGGCGACGCCGTGCTGGAAGCTGACTTCACCCGCATAATTGCCCGGCCCGCTCTGGCCGCAGGCTGCAAGCCCGATGGTTCCGATCGCTGCGCCGCTCAAAAGTCCGCGCCGAGTTACCTGTGTCATGCCGAAATCCTCCCTGAACCGGCCCCGTCTTGGCCTGAATTTGCGACAGGAGCATGACGCGGACCGCAAGCCGCGTCTATAAGCCCCGGATGAACCAGATCACCCTCACGGCCAGCGACGAAGATGCCGGCCAGCGTCTCGATGCATTCCTCGGTGCCAAGGCCGACGGCCTCTCCCGCTCCCGCGCCAAGGCGCTGATCGAGGAGGGGGCCGTCACCGCCGGCGGCGCGTCCGAAACCAATCCCCGCGCCCCGGTCAAGGCCGGGCAGGTCTACGCCATTGCTCTGCCGCCGCCGACCCCGGCAGAGCCGCAGGCCGAGGACATCACCCTCGATATCCTCCATGAGGACGAGCATCTCATCATCCTCAACAAGCCGGCCGGCCTCACCGTGCATCCCGCGCCCGGCAGCCAGACCGGCACGCTTGTCAATGCGCTGCTGCATCACTGTGCCGGCCAGCTTTCCGGCATTGGCGGGGTTGCGCGCCCTGGCATCGTCCACCGGCTCGACAAGCTCACCACCGGCGTCATGGTCGCCGCCAAGACGGAAGTCGCCCATACCGGCCTCGCCGCGCTGTTCGAGCGCCATGACATCGACCGGGTCTACCGCGCCGTCACCCGCGGCGCCCCCCGGCCGCTCTCCGGCACGATCGAGGCCGCCATCGCGCGCTCCGAGAATGACCGGAAGAAAATGTCGGTCCACCGCAATCCGGAAAGCCCGGCCGCCCGCCATGCGGTGACGCATTACAAAGCCATCGAAACCTTCGGCTATAAGGACCGCGCCACAAGGCTGCCCGCCGCCGCGCTGATCGAATGCCGCCTCGAGACAGGCCGCACCCACCAGATCCGCGTGCACATGGCGCATGCCGGCGCGCCGTTGATCGGCGATCCGGTCTATGGCCGCCAGTCCGGCATCATGGCGTGGAAATCCCCCGCCGCCTCGGAATCCGCCTATGACAAGGCGCTCGCCGCCGCCCGCGCTTTCTCGCGCCAGGCTCTGCATGCCGCTGTCCTCGGCTTCGTCCACCCGGTCACCGGCGAGACACTCCACTTCGAAGCGCCCCTGCCGGACGACATGGCGAGCCTGATCACGGCGCTGAGGCGGCTGCCGACCGACTGACGCCTCCCAGCACAGTGCGGACGGGAACCTTCGCCCGGCCCGGCACGTAGTATCCAGCGCCCGCCGCATCATGCCGGGTGAGGGGATACTTCATGTCAGCCGCCGGCCCGTCTTCCAACGACACATCGTCCCCGGCGCCGGTTTCGGCGCCCCATTGGGCCGTCATCGGCATCTTCCTGATCCTGGCTTTGGGGGCGTTGTCCCTGACGAAGGGTATATTTGTGCCGATCGTCACCGCGCTGATGATCGCTCTTGTGGCCAGTCCCATCCGGCGGGCGCTTGGCAAGCTCGGCATCGCGCCCTCGCTCGCGGCCCTGCTGATCTTCGCGGCGACCCTGTCGGTCCTCGCCTTCATCATCTATGCGGGCGCCGGCACCATCGCCAACCGGCTGGAAAATGCGCCGGAAATTCTTGAACGCGCCGAAATCGAAGTCCGCAAACTCCTCGGCAGCGTCCAGCCGATGCTCGATGCCACTGACAAGATATCCGAGATGGGCAACGGCGGAGAAGCCGAAACCGTCGTTCTCCGCCAGCCCGGCTTCCTCGCCCTGATGGCGCAGGGCACGCCGGCGGTGTTCGGACAGGCCGTGATCACGCTGACGCTCGCCTTCTTCCTGATCGCCTCGGGCGACCTGTTCTATGAGAAGCTCGTCCAGATCATGCCGACAATCCGCGACAAGCGCCGGGCGCTGCAGATTGCGCGCGACATCGAGGAACAGCTGTCGAACTACCTGTTCACCATCACGGCCATCAATGCCGCCGTGGCCGTGCTCATTGGCTTCGTCGCCTGGTATTTCGGTCTGCCGGATCCGCTCTTGTTCGGCCTCGCAGCCTTCCTGCTGAACTTCATTCCCTATCTCGGGCCCGCGGCCGGCATCCTGACGATGTTCATCACCGGCCTCGTCGTGATGGAGTCGCCGTTTGCGGCCATCCTTCCAGCGTTCATCTACTGGCTGATCAACACGATCGAGGGCCAGATCGCGACGCCGATACTCCTCGGCCGTCGGCTGCGGCTGAACGCGGTGGTCGTGTTCATATCCTTCGCCGTCTGGGCCTGGCTCTGGTCCTTCATGGGCATGCTGCTCGCCACGCCGATCCTGCTCTCGCTCAAGGTGATCGCGGACCATATCCCCGGCATGAAGGGGATCGGCATCTTCCTCGCGGCCCGCGATGACATGTCATCACGGGACCTGCGCATCCTGAAGTTCGTGTTCCGTGAAAAGCCGGCGCCGCAGCCCGCCGCGCCGGCGCCGTCAGACCTGCCGCCCGCAGTGGCACAGGAAGCGACGAAAGCGCCGCCTGTGCCGGGTGCGTCCGTTTAGCGGCTTCCGCCGGTGCTCGTTGCGGCCGAGGCCGACTGCAGCGGCTCGAAGCGCAGCGTCCGGGCCTGCAGCGTCACGCGGCCAACCCGGTCGGTATCGGCCACGATCCGGACGGGCACATAGGACCCATTGTCCAGCGGAGCGAGATACATCCGTAGCGGGCCGGAAATGCCGGTCAGCGTGTCATTGTTGACCTCGCCTTCCTTATAGCCGGCGATCTTGTCCATGGTGACATGGCACTCCACCGCGCGGCCAGACCAGGCGGGGCTGTTCACCTGCGCCGTGCCGGCATTCTTGAGGTAGAAGTAGGTCAGCTGTTTGCCATCAAACGCGCGGATCGGCCCGCCGCAC
>JBKBVT010000098.1:0-8594 GCA_046289305.1 Hyphomonas sp.
CGCTCGTCAGAGCGGCGCAGGGCGACGGGCCCGCGTCCGACTGTGCGCTGACGTTGCTGCTGCTGGCGCTCTGGCCCGGCCTCGACGCCATCCGCCGCCGATCGATCTGGCGCAGTCTCGGCACTGCCGACGAGGTCGCCTCCGACGTGCTGGGGCGCACCACCGAGGCGGTCCGCAGCCTCGACCTCGGGCGCGTCAACTGGATCGCGGCCACGGTCCTGCGCAACGTGGAGCGCGACATGATCCGCGTGCGCCAGCGCGACACGGCGCGCGAACATCTCGCCAGCGGCGCCGATCCCGACGAGGTGGCGGACAGCGGCGACAGCGGGATCGGCGCGACTGGATACGCACGACTGAACGGCGCCGTGCGGAAGCTGCTCGGCGATGACGCCCTGCTGGTGATCCGCGTGGCGATCGAAGGCTTCTCGCAGGCCGAGGTCGCCGTCGAACTGGGCCTGACCGAGGCCGCCGCCCGCAAGCGGTACCAGCGCGCCATGCGCCGGCTGCACGCCGCCCTCGAGGAAACCCCCTGAGCCAAGTCCCGATCCGGTCCCGCCGGTGGCTTTTCCCATTCGAGCGCCCCGAGCGCCTTCCCTCAAACCGAAAGCAGACACGCATGAACCGCACTGCCGATCTGTCGCTCGAGGATTTCAGGCGTCTTCCGGGGCTCTATCGCCGCTGGGAGCTGACCGAGGTCTGCGAGCCCAACCGCAACTATCAGATCGAGGACGCCGGCGCCCATGCCGACGGGACGCCGCTCTTGGCGATCTACGTCGCCGAGCCCACGCCCGACGTCCGCGAGGCCGCGTGATGCGACTCCTCGATCACATCATCCCACGGAGAAACGCCATGCCGGACCAACCGGACGACATCACCCGTCTTCGCAAGGCGAGCTACGCGCTCGAAGACCTCCCCGAAACCATCGCCCTCCCGCAGCGCCCCGGTGACGAGCCGCGCGAGCCGCTGCCGGTCGTCGAGGCGACCGTCGACGAGATCGCCTTCGCGATCGTGGAAGCGGAGCGCGAGAGCACGGCCGCCTACCGCCGCGCCGACGCGCTGAAGCGGCTCTACAAGCTCGCCCGCGAGGCGGGGTGCATCGGCGCAGATCGCGCCGTCACGGCCGTGATGAAGAAGGAGGGCCACTGATGGCCCTTCCCATCATCGGCGCCGACGAACGGCTCGCGCAGCGCAAGGGCATCAAGGGCGTCATCTTCGGACGGTCGGGCATCGGCAAGACCAGCCTGCTCTGGACGCTGAACGCCTCGACCACACTCTTCCTCGACCTCGAAGCCGGGGATCTGGCGGTCGAGGGGCTGGAGATCGACACGCTCCGGCCCCGCACCTGGAAGGAATGCCGCGATTTCGCGGTGTTCATCGGTGGGCCGAACCCGGCGCTGCGCGAGGATCAGCCCTACAGCGAGGCGCATTTCGACGAGGTCTGCGGGCGGTACGGCGATCCGGCGGTGATCGGGAAATACGAGACCGTCTTCATCGACTCGATCACCGTCGCCGGGCGTCTCTGCTTCCAATGGTGCCGCGGCCAGCCCGAGGCGTTCTCCGAGAAAACCGGCAAGCCCGACATCCGCGGCGCCTACGGGCTGCACGGCCGCGAGATGATCGGGTGGTTGACCCACCTCCAGCACACGCGCGGCAAGCATGTCTGGTTCGTGGGCATCCTCGACGAGCGGCTCGACGACTTCAACCGCAAGGTCTTCCAGCCGCAGATCGACGGCTCGAAGACCGGGCTCGAACTGCCCGGGATCGTCGACCAGGTCATCACCATGGCCGACATCCCGGACCCGGGCGGCCAGCCGCAGCGCGCCTTCGTCTGTCAGACGCTGAACCCCTGGGGCTATCCGGCCAAGGACCGCTCGGGCCGCCTCGACATGGTCGAGGCCCCGCATCTCGGCCGGCTGATGGAGAAGATCCAGCGCCCCGCGGCGCCTGCCTCCGAACGCCTGACCTGGCCGCCGGTGACCCCGGCCGATCCCGCGCCCGCGCAGGAGCCCGGACATGGCTGAGCGCCTCTCGCCCTGCCTGCTGTCCCGATCCGGGCGCCGGGGTGGCTTTTCCCATCTGACGCCACTGCGCGTCCCATCCTCCAACTGAAAGGAGCCGCGCAATGTCCGGACCCTGGAACGACTTCAACTCCGCGCAATCCAACAGCAACGTCATCCCGAAGGGCACGCTCGCCAAGGTGCGGCTGACGCTCCGCCCGGGCGGCTTCGACGACCCCTCGCAGGGCTGGACCGGCGGCTGGGCGCGCCGCGCCGCCACCGGCGCCGTCTATCTCGACGCCGAATACACGGTGCTCGAGGGGCCCTATGCCCGGCGCAAGGTCTGGTCGCTGATCGGCCTCTACAGCCCGAAGGGCCCGGACTGGGCCAACATGGGGCGCGGCCTGATCCGCGGCATCCTCAACTCGGCGCGCGGCGTGTCGGACAAGGACAACTCGCCCGAGGCGCAGGCGCGCCGCCGCATCAACGGGTTCGGCGATCTCGACGGGGTCGAGTTCGTCGCCCGCATCGACATCGGCACCGACACCAACGGCGAGGACAAGAACGAGATCCGCGCTGCCGTCACGCCCGACCATCGCGACTACGCCGCGCTGATGGGCACGGTCGCGCCGCAGTTCGCCGCCGCCCCGGCGCAGGGCCACGCCCCGCAGCAGACCGCCACGGCCCCCCAGCCCAGCCAGCCCGCGCCCGCCCCCGGGTTCGCCGGTCGGCCGAGCTGGGCGCAGTAAGGGGAGACCGGCCCATGCCCCGGCCCCCCCGCCAGAAGACCTTCGTCGAGCGCAGCGTGGCTGCGCTCGCTTCCCGCGGCAACACGCTGGGCGTGGCGCCCACCGGTGCGGGCAAGACCATCATGCTCTCGGCGGTCACCGGCGAGATGATCGGCGACGGTGCGAAGGCCTGCGTGCTCGCCCATCGCGACGAACTGACGGCACAGAACCGCGCCAAGTTTCAGCGCGTGATGCCGGGCGTCGCCACCTCGGTCATCGACGCCACGGAGAAGTCCTGGGGCGGCCAGGTCGCCTTCGCCATGGTGCCGACGCTGGCGCGCGCCTCGAACCTTGCCGACATGCCGCGCCTCGACCTGCTGGTCGTGGATGAGGCGCACCATGCCGTCGCCGACAGCTACCGCCGCATCATCGACCGGGTGCGCGACGCCAATCCGCAGGCCCGGGTCTTCGGAGTCACGGCGACGCCGAACCGTGGCGACAGAAAGGGCCTGCGCGAGGTCTTCGACAATGTCGCCGACCAGGTCCGGCTGGGCGAGCTGATCGCATCCGGCCATCTCGTGCCGCCGCGCACCTTCGTCATCGATGTCGGTGACCAGGACGAGTTGCGGTCCGTCCGCAAGACCATGTCGGATTTCGACATGGCGGAGGTGGCGGGCATCATGGACCGCGCCCCCGTCACCGACGAGGTGATCCGCCACTGGAAGGAAAGGGCGGGCGAGCGGCAGACAGTGGTGTTCTGCTCCACCGTCGCCCACGCCGAACACGTCACCGAGGCGTTCAGGGCAGCTGGCGTTTCCGCCGCGCTGATCCACGGCGATCTGGCGGCCGAGACCCGTAAGGCGATCCTTGCCGACTACGCCGCGGGCGACATCCGCGTCGTGGTCAACGTGGCGGTGCTGACCGAGGGCTGGGACCATCCACCCACCTCCTGCGTCGTGCTGCTGCGCCCCAGCTCCTACAAGTCCACGATGATCCAGATGGTCGGGCGCGGTTTGCGCACTGTCGACCCCGAGGAACACCCCGGCATCGTCAAGACCGACTGCGTCGTGCTGGATTTCGGGACGTCGAGCCTGATCCACGGCACGCTGGAACAGGATGTCGATCTCGACGGCAAGACCGAAACCGGCGAAGCGCCGACGAAGACCTGTCCTGCCTGCGAGGCGGTGATCCCACTTGCCGCCACCGAATGCCCGCTCTGCGGCGAGGCGTTCCCGCGCGAGGATCTGGATGCGGGCGAAGCCGGGGGCGCCGCGCCGCTCTCGGGCTTCATGATGACCGAGATCGACCTGCTGAAGCGGTCCAGCTTCGCGTGGGTCGACCTCTACGGCACGGACGACGCGCTGATGGCCACGGGCTTCGCAGCCTGGGGCGGCATCTTCTGGCTGGACGGGGTCTGGTACGCCATCGGCGGGGCGAAGGGCGAGCGCCCCCACCTGTTGGGTGTCGGCGAGCGCACCGTCTGCCTCGCGCAGGCCGACGACTGGCTGAACACCCATGAGACCGACGAGAGCGCCTTCAAGACCCGCTCCTGGCTGCGCCAGCCGCCGACCGAAAAGCAGCTCCAGTACCTGCCGCCCGAGTGCCGCCATGACTTCGGGCTGACGCGCTACCGCGCCTCGGCGCTGATGACCTTCGGCTTCAACAAGCGCGCCATCCGCCAGCTGATCGACACCGCCGCCCGGCCCGAACGGAGGGCAGCATGACCCATGTCCACATCCACCCCCATCACGGCCGAGGACCGGCGGCGGCTCTGGCATCCGCGTGGAACGCTCTGTGCTGTCTGCCGGCAACCCACCCGTGGTTTTGGCTGGTTCGATCCGCACCGGTCGAAGCGACCCCGGCCCTCGGTCTGGTTCTGCTCGATGCCCTGCCAGTCCTTCTGGACGCGCTTGGCGCGGGAGCGTTTCGCCATGGTTGACCTGACCGAGGAAGAGCGCGCCGCGATCACCGCCACCATGAAGCGCGTGGCGCTGCTGATGGACGAGATCGGCTGGGCCACACCGCTTGCCGACCTGACCGAGGCGCAGGTGCGCGCGCTGATCGAGGAAGCCGTCGAGGGCTTCCGCGAGGCCATGTCCGACATCGCCCGGGCGCAGACGCCGGAGGTGCCGTTTTGACCAAGCTCTGCACGAAATGCGGCGTCGAGAAGGACGTCTGCGAGTTCGGACGCCGCCGGCTCAGTCCCGATGGTCGGCAGACCTGGTGCCGCGACTGCCGCCGGGAATACCAGCGCGCCTACGCGCAGAAATTCAGGAACCCCGAGAAGCATCGGGAGGCGCAGCGTCGCTATCGCCTGCGCCACGCCGAGAAATATCGGGCCCACAGCATCGTCAGGCGTGCCGTCAAGGCTTGTCGGATCGTCGTGCCGGTCTGGTGTCAGCGATGTGGCTGCGTGACCGACCTCGAAGCGCATCACCACGACTATGACGCGCCGCTCTCGGTCGAATGGCTCTGCTCGACCTGCCACGGGCTCGCCCACCGCAGCTACGAGGGAGGCCAGCATGTTGGACTATAACCGCCGTCCCAGCTTCGCCGACCGGGTCAACGCCGCCGTCGATCAGGCGCTCACCGCCGATTATGCCACGCGGCCGCCCCGCGACTATCTCGGCGGATCCCGCCTCGGCCATGCCTGCGAGCGCGCCTTGCAGTTCGAGTTCACGGCGACGCCGAAGGACGAGGGCCAGGACTTCTCGGGCCAGTCGCTGCGCATCTTCGCCATCGGCCATGCGCTCGAGGATCTGGCCGTCGCCTGGCTGCGCGGCGCGGGCTTCGACCTCTACACCCGCAAGGGCAACCGGCCCGATGGCGGCCAGTTCGGCTTCTCGGTCGCTGGCGGGCGCATCCGCGGTCATGTCGACGGCATCATTGCCGCCGGGCCCGAGGGCTTCGAGCTGGCCGTTCCCGCTCTCTGGGAATGCAAGACCATGAACGCCAAGAACTGGCGCGCCTGCGTCAAGGACGGCGTGAGCAAGTCGAAGCCGGTCTACGCCGCCCAGATCGCGCTCTACCAGGCCTACATGGAAGGGACGATCTCCGGCATCTCGGCCGCGCCCGCGCTCTTCACCGCGATCAACAAGGACACCGCCGAGCTTCACCATGAGTTGGTGCCCTTCGACGCCGATCTCGCGCAGCGCATGTCCGACCGGGGCGTGCGGATCCTGCAGGCGACCGACGCAGGCGAGCTTCTGCCGCGCGTCGCCACCACGCCCGACTTCTTTGAATGCCGCTTCTGCCCGTGGTCCGAGCGCTGCTGGGGGCTGCCCGCATGAGCGACGACGGCATCCTGCATTTCAACCCGTGGATGGACTTCAACGACGGGCCGCCGTCCGAGAACCCCTTCGGCTGCGACCCCGACCCCGAGCAGATCGCCGTGTTCCTAGACACCGTGTTCAGCTGGTGCGAGGGGCTGATCCCGCTGCGCGGCTTCGTCGACAAGGGTCAGGGCCGGGGCGGCAAGCCGCACAACATCTGGATCCCGGCCGACGACACCGCACCCGGCAAGCTCGCGACCTTTGCCGCGTGGGCGAACCGCGAGGGGGCGGCGGTCTATGTCATCCCCGGCACGGTCGAGGAACAGGGCCAGGCCCGCGCCGCCGACGTGCTGCAGATGCAGGCCATTGTCGTCGATCTCGACGCGGGCGATATCCCGGCCAAGCTGGACCATGTCACCCGCCACCTCGGCGCGCCCAGGCTCATCATCGAAAGCGGTGGGCGGACGCCCGAGGGCGCGGCGAAGCTCCATGTCTGGTGGCAACTGACCGAACCCGCCGAGGGAGAGGATCTCGCCACCCTCTGCCGCCTGCGCGGCGAGATCGCCGTGAAGGTCGGCGGCGACACGCATTTCCGCTCCGCCCATCAGCCGATCCGGGTGCCGGGCACGGTCTACCACAAGCACGGCCACCAGCGCCTCGTGCAGATCCGCGAACGTCGTGACGTCGAGGTGGATCTTGCGGATTTCGCCGAAAAGGTCGCCGAGATGCCGCCGCTGCCCGGTGTGGGCTTCGCCAGCGACGTTGCCGCGCCGACCGCGAAGCCCGGCATCGACGCAGTGCTCACCACGCCGGTGCGCGAAGGCGCGGTGGACGACTGGTCCCGCTTCCAGGGGGCCAGCGCCGCCATCGGCCATTACGTGCGCCTGGTGCACGAGGGCCGCCTCGATCCCTTCGCGGGCTGGGAGGCGATCTGCGGCTACAATGCCGCCATGCTGCGCCCGTCCTGGCCGCTCGATCGGCTGATGGCCGAGTCCGAACGCCTCTGGGCGCTGCATGTGAAGCGCAACGGTCCGCCGCTCCTGCGCGCAGCCCACGCCAATGCCCCGGCCAGCCCGCTGCCGACCTTCAGCCTCGGCGCGCTGCTCGACGACACGAGCCCGATGCCCGAGGACATCATCGGGCCGCGCGTGCTGACCCCGGGCGGGCTCCTGGTGCTGGGGGGGCGCGCCCAAGGTCGGCAAGAGCGACTTCCTGATCTTATGGCTCGTCCACATGGCGGCAGGCGTGCCGTTCCTCGGCTTCACGCCGCCCCGGCCGCTGCGCGTGTTCTACCTTCAGGCCGAGATCCAGTATCACTATCTGCGCGAGCGCATGCAGCAGATCGCGCTGCCCGCCGCCGTGATCGCCGCCGCGCGCGACACCTTCGTCGCCACGCCGAAACTGAAGCTGCTGCTCGACGCGGAGGGCGTCGCGCGCGTGGCCGAGGCGATCCGGGCCGCATTCCCGGATGCGCCGCCCGACATCCTCGTCATCGACCCGATCCGCAACCTTTTCGATGGCGGACCCGAGGGGGGCGGCGAGAACGACAACACCGCCATGATGTTCTTCCTGAAGGACCGGGTCGAGCTCCTCCGCGAGGCCGTCAATCCGGATGCGGGCGTCATCCTCGCCCACCACACCCGCAAGGCCAGCAAGCACCAGGTCAAGGACGATCCCTTCCTCGCGCTCTCCGGCGCGAGCGCGCTGCGCGGCTTTTACACCTCGGGGCTGCTCATGCACCGGCCCGACGAGGACAGCAGTGTCCGCAGGCTGGAGATCGAGCTGCGGAACGGCCCCGCGCTGCCGGGTAAGCTGATCGACAAGGTGAAGGGCGAGTGGGTCGAGCTGAACCCGCTGAACGAGCGCCTGGTGCGCAAGGAGGTCGGCGCCAAACTCAATGCCGAACGGCTCCGCAAGCACGATGTCATCCTCGGCATGCTGCTGGATGAGGCGGCGAGCGAGCGCCTCTACACCGCCATGCAGTTCGCCGAGACCTTCGAGAACCGGGGAGGTCTGGGCAGCAAGCACACGATCCGCGAGCGCCTCAGCGTGCTGGCGACCAAGGGCTTCGTGAAATTCCTGCGCGACCCCTCGGGGTTCGGTTTCCCCATCACCCGGTCGCGGTTCGGCTACCTCTGCGTCGAGGGCATGCAGTTCGGCGCGCCCGTTGAGCATGTCGATCCAGACACCGGCGAGGTCACCACAACCGCCTGTCCGGTCCTGCCCAGCCACTTCAAGTGCCCCCAATCCGGGCTCTGCCTGCAAGTCGAAAACCCCGCCGTCTGGGTCTACCCGGAGGGGCTGGAGGACGACCTAACTCATATGAGTTAGGCCTGACTCATATGACAGCGCCAACTGTGCACTCAACGAAATCAACGGGTTACGGGCAAACAAGAGTTAGGTCCCTAACTCATGCCCGAAGACTTCCTGAAGTCTTATTCCGCAATGATTTCAGCTACTTGTCCTCCCCGGAACAGTTAGGTGTCAAACCCCCATACTACGTATGGGAGGGCCACCCCACAGGGTTGGCCACTCCTCCCATACGTCCGGGCCAGCCGCGCGCGCCGCCGTGACGCTCGCTTGTGCTTCCCGATCCG
>JBKBVT010000099.1:0-8417 GCA_046289305.1 Hyphomonas sp.
TACCAGGCCCTCACCCGCAGGGGAAAACCCCCAAAACTCGCCCTAACCGCCATCATGCGAAAGCTCGCCATCCTCGCTAACGCCCTCATCCGGGATAATCGAAAATGGACCCCAAAACCTCATTGACCAACACGGATACTCAGGATGAGCCGTTCTGGAGATCGGTGCACGCTGAAGGCGCGGCGCTAATGATGGTGGTGGTGCGCCTCGGTGTTCAGCCGCCCGCATTTGCCGCATTTCACGACCACCCCGTGCACATCGCGGTGCGCGACATTCACCAGCAGCTTCGTCTTGCACGCGCCGCAGCGGTGCGTTTCGTCCCCGCCGCCCTCGCGCAGCGGCTTACCGGCGGTGTGTTCCAGCACATCGGCGCCCTGCGCCTCGGCCGGCGTCAGCAGGATCATGTCGAACTGGGGCATGGGGGCGGTCTTTCTTAAGCTTTGAACTGACCGCATTATCTCCACTTCTGGCCCGTCTTTTCAATGGCCCTCTTGCCGCGAAAAGCGCCTCTCCACCCTAACCGCCAATCAGCAGCAACGTATCCCGGCTGCCGGAATCGCTGAGCCCGGCCTGGATGGCATAGAGATGTCCGATCAGGTCGAGCGTCGATTTGGCCGAGCGGCAGGTGTCGTCGACATAGAACCAGACGCCGCGATAGGGGACTGCGACCGCCGCCGAAGTCGGCCGCTCCGAGCTCCAGGACACGCCAAAGAATCCCCCGGCCACCTCGTTCCAGATGCCCACGGGTGCGCAGGCGCTCGGTGCGCCGCTGCCATTGCCGCCCGACGTCTGGACGACCAGCCCGGCATGCACCGGCGGCACATCCACCGTATGCGACAGGGCCGAGAGCATGCCCAGCAGGCTACGCCCCCGCACCGGCGAATCCCCCTTGCGACTCGACCGTGTGGACAGTTCGGCCAGGTAGAGCCCGCCTTCCTCGCTGAACTCGGTTGCCGCGCGGTGCTCCCGAAACATGCCGGCCAGCGCGTCACCGTCCGGGCTGCCCGCATGCCAGGTGATGACGATGCGCGCCGCAGCGTCCTCCTCGTCATTGATTACCTGCACCAGCAGATCGCCGGATTCCTGAAGCCGCCGCATGCGCCGCGCAAACTCGCGGAACACGGTGTTGACCGGCAACACATCCGGCGTCGGCCCGGCGGCAGCGCGCGCATTCTCAAGGTCGCCGATCCGCGCCACGCAGCACAGCATCAACCGCTCGACACTCCAACCCGACTGGCTGAGCAGGAAGATCGATTCCGGTGCGACCGGATGCAGCAGTTGCTGAGCATAGGCGCTACCCCGCAGCACATTATACACCGCCGTCGGCGACACCGAGCGCTGCGCGCCGACCTCGCCGCTGAGCACTTCAGTGAACGGGCTGCCATCCAGCGCAAAGGCACTGGCCAGGCTGCCGCTCCGGCCGGAGAAATCCTCGGTCGTCAGCGTCTGCACCTCGATGAAGCTGACCGGATCGTTGTAGCGCAGCCGCACGATGTTCAGCAGCAGCTGTTCCTGCCTCGCCTGCGCGACTTCCGCCGAGTAGATCATCGTATCGCGCGCAATCGGCGCACTCGCCCGCGGCGTCGCACAGGCGCCCAGCAACGCAGCCAGCACCAGGTATCCTGCCGTCTTCATGACCGTCTCTCCCCACCGTCTCATACAAACAAGCGCAAAACAGCGGGAAATCAGGTCAGATTGTTGCAACCGGGGGAGGTGGGCGGCCTACCAAACCCCGGCATTCTTCAGCGCCGCATCCAGCGACAATGGAATATCCACCGCCGCTTCGCCGCTGCCGAGATCGCGCGGCGCCTCTTCGGGTTTCAGGTAGCGCCAACCCTGGAAGGGCCGTTTTGGCTGGGCATAGGTGCGCACGAGTTCCGGGTCGAAGACCAGCTCGCACAGATCCTTGCCCTCTTCGTCTTTCACGATCCGGATGTCGGTGATCCGCTGGCGCACGCGGATCGCCCGCTTGATCACCCAGTAGATCGAGCCGCCATTCAGCAGCTCCTCCGCCCGCTTCGGCGCCATCCGCGTGTGATGCACAGGCGCGGGCAAGGCCGTCATCAGCCGCGCCTGCCAGTTGGCCAGGTCATCAATATCATCCGCGCCCACGCACAGCTTCACCATGTGTATCGTCATGAGCCCCAAGCTAGCGGAGCGCCAGTGTGAATCCAGTAGGGAGTGGCATACGCCCCGACGCAAGCAGAGCGTTGACATTCGGGGCGTAAGCGATTAGCTTACGCCCATGATCCGGTCGTTCAAAAGCAAGGCGCTTGCGGACCTCTTCGAGACCGGGAAATCCGGCAAGATCGACCAGCGCATGCACAAACGGATTCTCGTCCGGCTCGACCGTCTCGACGCCGCAGAACGTCCTGAGGAAATGAACCTTCCGGGCTTCAACTTCCACGCCCTGAACGGCTTCAATCCGGTGCGCTACACCGTTCATGTGAACGGCCCCTGGTGCATCACATTCGAGTTTGAAGGCACGGATGCCGCCCGTGTCGACTTTGAACAATACCATTAGCTGGCAAAAGGAGCGCCTCGATGACCACCCGAAAGCCAGCCCCCTCCCGCCGCCGGTGCCCGTCCCATCCTGGCGAGCTCATCGCGGATATTCTCCCCGCAACCGGCAAGACCAAGGTCGAAGTCGCCGCGCTGCTGGGCATCTCCCGGCAGCAACTCTATGACATCATCCGCGGAAAAAAGCCCGTCTCGCCCAATATCGCGGCGCGTCTCGGCAAGTTCTTCGGCGATGGGCCGGGTGTCTGGCTGCGCATGCAGGCGGCTCATGACGCCTGGCATGCCGAACATGAGATTGATGTGAGCGGCATCCCGACACTCGAGATTCACTAGGCGGCTCAGCGCCCCGCGGCGGCAAATCCAGCCGTCAGGCTCATGCCGGGGTTCGCGCGCGCCAGGAACGCCGCCTCCGCCTCGGGCGAGGCGAAGAAGAACTGCACATCCGTCACCTGCGCCTCATACCGGCGGTGGATCTTCCGCATCGCCGCGCGCGCTTCCGCCTCAATGCGGAAGCCGCGCACATAGGAAAAGCCCCAGCGCGGCTCGGTGTGCAGGATATAGGACTGGTTGTAGCTCATCAGCCGCCCGCCGCTCGGCCCGTTCATCGGCCGGGGCAGGGCATAGTCGATCCGCAGGAACCGCTCGCCCACCGGGTCCAGCCAGGCTGTCGCCCGCAGCCGCTCCGCCGCCCAGCGGTCAAACTCCGTATCGCTATGCTTGGTATGGTGGCGAAAGCCGATCCGCCAGGCCGCACCATCGGTGTTCACGTCCACGCGTTGACCCAGGCAGAGCCGCAGCTGATCCGGAAACAATCGCCCGTCCGGCGCGGCCTCTGCTGCCCAATTCGCCGCTACTGCCTCTAGTTCCGGGTCGCGGCCCTGCAGCGATACGACCTGCCAGCGTTCGCCCGGCTCCAGCCGCGGATCGAAGGCATAGACATGCCGCGCTTCAGATGAAGTCAGTTCCACGGTGAATGCCGCCCGCAGCGTCTCTGGCGCCTCGGTTGCCTCGAGCGCAGCATGCATCGGGCCCGTGCCCGTGGCCATCGTCAGCGATGCAAGGATCACCTGCAGGATCATAAATCCACCCATCCATAGGAGCATAGTCTGAACCGGCGAAGATTTACAGGAGTTGAACGGAAGACAACAGCGCCGGCCATTTCTCCCGCCAGTGTCCGATCAGCGCAGATAGGCCAGCGGCCGCTCGCCCCGGTCGAGGTTCAGGTAGCGGTCGCGCAGCAGGCTCTGGCGCGACTCCATCGGCTGGCGTTCGCCGTCGATGAACACCGCGCTCGCCGCCGTCACCGCCTCCAGCGGATCGCCGTCCCACGCGACCACATCCGCCCGCGCCCCCGGTGCCAGAACCCCAAGCCCCGTCATGCCGAAAATATCCGCTGGCCCGGTCGTCAGCGCCCGCATCGCCTCATCGTGCGGCAGGCCATTGGCGACGGCATTGCCCGCAGATTGTACCGCCAGCCGCGCCAGATGGCTGTCATTGTTGGAGGCCGTGATCGCCACGGTCACACCGGCCGCCACAAGCCGCGCCGTGTTCTCATTGGTCGCCGCCAGCTGCGAGAAGGTCGAGGGCAGGTTGGACATCGCATCGACGATCACCGGAATGCGCAGTGCCGCCAGCCGGCCGGCCACGCGCCAGCCTTCATCGGCGCCGTAGATGGCGATGCGCAGTGCCGGGTTCTCTTCCTTGAAGTCCATGATCGCGTCGAGATCGCTCGCCCGGTGCGCCTCGATGACGATCAGCTGCTCGCCCCGCGCCGCTGGCATGAAGGCCTGCGCGTCCATCCGCGTCAGCACGTTTCCGTCATTGTGCGTCATGTAGCGGGCGGTGAAGAAGCGCACATCGTCCAGCGCCCCGCGCAGCGCCGCCCAGGCCGCAGGCCGTGAACCGCCCGCAAGAGACGCTCCGCGCTCGCCCATAACGACATAGCTGAATGCCCGCTGCCGGTAGAGGCTGCCAGGCATGCCGGTCGTGTCGGCCAGAAAGCCCTGACCGGCGAAGATCTTGCTGCGCGCTTCCGGCGCCACGACCAGCCGGGTGAACCCGCCAAGGCGCGTCACGCCAATCGCGGTCGTGTCCGGATTGAAGCCGTCCGCAGCATTGATCGCGGCGGAGAAGGGCGAGTTGGCGGCGGAGCTGTCATTGGCGCTGCGCTCGCCGGAGACTTCGGTGATGCCCGTGCGCGTAAAGGCGGCGATCAGCCCCGGCGTCACCCATTGGGCGCGCACCTGCGTCACGCCCTCGGGCACATCCGTGCCGACCGAGACAATCCGGCCATTGTCGATCACGACCACGCCATTGGACAGTGTGCCCTGGGCCGTGCCGGTCCAAACCGTCTCGCCAATGATGGCAACCGGCTGAGCGGCGGCGAGCGGGGCGGCGCACAGCGCGGCCAGGCTGATAAGCAGCGTGCGGATCATTTGCGGTCTCCTTCGCCGGGCTGGCCAAGTTCGAAATCCATCACCGGCTGATAGGCCGGGTCATTGCGGTCATACATCAGCGCGCCGTCGATATAGACCTGCTCGGCCTGCGCATACACGCTGAACGGGTTGGCCGACCAGACGACGACATCCGCCATCTTGCCGGGCTCCAGGCTGCCGGTGCGGTCGGCGATGCCGAGCGAGCGGGCCGGGTTCAGCGACAGCCACTGCCAGGCCGTCTCGATCGGCACATCGATGCCTGCCCGCCGTCCATCGGCCCAGGCTTTCGCCGCTTCCTGGTTCAGCCGCTGTATGCCCACCGGGCTATCCGAATGTACGATGGCGCAGGCGCCGGCGGCATGCACCATCGGGATGTTTTCCGGAATGCCGTCATAGGCTTCCATCTTGAAGCCCCACCAGTCCGCCCACATCGAGGAACAGGTGCCATAGTCCGCAAGCATGTCAGCAATCTTGTAGGATTCCACGGCATGGTGGAAGGAGGCGACGTGGTAGCCGAACTCCTCCGACAGGTCGAGGATCAGCGCCATCTCGTCGGCGCGATAGCAGTGCATGTGCACGAGAATGTCGCCCGACAGCGCCGCCGCCAGCGTCTCCAGCTCCAGGTCGCGCGCCGGGGCGTCGCCATTGCCGTCGATGAAGGCGTCCCACTTTTTCTTGTAATCGCTCGCCTTGATCCAGGCATCGCGGTAACCCGCCACATTGCCCATCCGCGTATACGGCGCGCCGCCGGGCACCACGCCGCGTCCATAGCCATAGACGCGCTTGGGGTTCTCCCCGCAGGCCATCTTCAGCGTATGCGGCGCGCCGGGAAACTTCATCTCCTGCACAGTCCGCGCCGGCACATTCTTGAGCGTCACGCCGCGCCCGCCGAACAGATTGGCGCTGCCTGGCAGGATGGTCAGCGAGGTCACGCCCCCGGCCAGAGCGCGGGTAAAGCCCGGATCCTGCGGCCAGACCGAATGTTCCGCCCAGACTTCCGCCGTTACCGGTCCGGAAATCTCGTTGCCGTCACTGTGCGCGGGCACGCCGGGGGAAGGGTAAACGCCAAGATGGCTGTGATTGTCGATGATGCCGGGTGTGATCCATTTTCCGGCGGCGTCGATCACCCGCGCGCCTTCCGGCGCTGTCAGGTCCGCGCCAACCGCGCGGATCACCCCGTTTTCGATCAGCACGCCTGCGCCCTCGATCAACGCCCCGGCGCCGTCGATGACGGTTGCGCCCGTCAGCAGTGTCGTCTGGGACGGATACGCCTGATAGGTCGAGGGGAAGGGGTCGAACACCCGCGGCACATCGGACGCGCCATTGCCATTACCGGATCCGCCACACGCTGCCACTGCAACACAGGCGGCTGAGGCCGCCAGGCCCATAACACGTTTCATCACTGCCCCATTTGTCAGCCAGTCTTTGGCCTAACAGGGCAAGATTTTAGCGCTGGCGCAAGGGCCAGAGGGCAGGTTTTGCCGGATTGCCTACTGGCTAGTCGGAGGACTAGTCTTTGTGGACGCGCTTCTCGCGGCGAAACACCGTACGCATCAGCCAGTTCGGTGCCATGCGCTCCACCCGCGGGTGACGGGCCAGCACGCTTTCCATCCAGCGCCGGCCCCAGACCGCATTGCGGCCGAGCAGGACGACGCCAATGATCGCCATCGGCAGGCCGATCGGCAGGATAGGCGTGGCGATGCCAATCGGGATGGCCAGAATAATCAGACCAAGACCCGACACGGCCAGAACCTGGCGCACAGCCACATTCACACCGTTCCGCAGAACGTGAATTGGCTTCGGGGGGGCATACACCGGGTCGGTCATCTCTTCACTCTCATCCTTTGGCATAGCAATGCATATGGTCGCTTTTTTGTTCCGCGCTAGCCTGCGCAGAGAGATGTGTCGAAAGTCTGGCAACGCCGTTGCCGCATTGCTACACCACACAAGAATTGTGCCGTTTTTTTGAGTGATTACAGGCGGGATATGAAGCTTCATTCGATTCAGATCCTGCGGGGGCTCGCGGCCTTTGTCGTGCTGGCGTTTCACATACGCGCCTCCGAGGTGCAGATGATTGCCCGCGCCGGCAACGCAGAGGCGCCGCTGGTCGGGGGCCTGTTCACAAATGGCTTCTTCGGCGTCGATCTGTTCTTCGTGATTTCGGGCTTCATCATGGTGTTCGTTGCCGGCGCAACGCCCGCCAGCCCGAGGGCGGCCTCCGAATTCCTGTTTGCGCGCCTGACCCGCATCTATCCCATCTGGTGGTTCTTCGCGGCTGTGCTGGCAGCCTACATGATCGCGGCATACGGGTTCTATGGCCTCAGCGAAGCCGGTGTCCCCGCCATCGGCCGGGGCATCCCGCAAGTCGAATACCTCGTCAAATCCTTCCTGCTGGCGCCGCAACCGGATTTTCCTGTCCTGGGGATCGGATGGACGCTGGTGCACGAGGTGCACTTCTACATGGTGTTTGCCCTGATGCTTTTGGCGCCGCCGGGCCTGCGGCCCTGGCTGCTGGCGGTCTGGGCCGCGCTTGTCACCGCGGGCGCCTTGATGGGCCTGGCAGCGCCGCTGCCCGGCACCTTCGTCCAGCTCGCCACCCATCCGATGACGCTGGAGTTCATCCTCGGCGCGTGGGCGGCCTATCTCGTCACGTCCGGACGGCGCTGGCGCCCGGCCCTTGTCACGGCGGTGGCCGTGTTCTGGCTCATGTTTGCGGTGTGCTATCATGGCGCGCCGGAGACCATTACCCTGACCTGGGGCCGGGTGATCTGGTTCGGCCCGCCTTGCGCGCTGCTGGTCTATGGTTTTGCCAGCCTCGACCTGGAGGATCGCCTCGGCGCCCTTGTCCCGCCAATTGTCGGCGCCATAGTCACCGCCATCGTATTCCAGGCTTACGGCCTTCCTTATCCGGGCGTTGACAGCGTCCGGCTCGAGGCAAGCCTTGTGGCCGTAGCCGCCGGCGTCGCGGTCTTCCTGGTTCTCGCTGGTCTCGGAATGCTTTTCGGGCGGCGATCCTCCGGCCTGCCAGCGGTCCTGACCGTGCCGGCCCGCCTGGCAAAGTCCGCGGGCGCCGCGCTCGGCGACTGGTCATTCTCGCTCTACCTGTCGCATGTCTTTGTGCTCCACGCCCTGCAGCGCATCTTCCAGCGCCTGGATGATCTGCCAGGCGGGGCAGGGGCGTTGTTCAACGTTGCGGCCACAGGCCGCCTCGGCAACGTGACCTTCATCGTCGCCTGCATCGCCGGGTCGACGATCCTCGCCTGGCTGTCCTACCGCTTCCTCGAGCTGCCGATGACACGCCAGTTCGGGAAGGCGCGCCGCGCCCTGTTCAACAAGCCTGAGCTGCGTGTCCGCCCGGCGCCCGTACAGGCGGCCATCTGGTAGCCGCGCCTACTCCGCCGCGATCGGCGCAGCGTCCGGCGCGGTCCATTTCAGCACCGGCTTCCTCGCCGCCCGCGTCTC
>JBKBVT010000100.1:0-8416 GCA_046289305.1 Hyphomonas sp.
AGATAGCTGAAATTCTGCGAGCGGTTATCTGACAGAAGCCCAGCAATCGGACCGGGATTGAAGATCCCGGCGCCGCTGCGGTCGCGCCAGCGCTCCTCGTCATGCGTGGTTTCGCGCAGACGGGCCGAGGCGCCAAACCGGTACTGGGCCGGCAGATTGAAGAACATGTCTTCCATCGTGAAGTTGGCCTGGGCAGACCACTCATCCTGAATGTTCTCGTTCGTCCGGTCGACAACCTGGCGGTAGCCGAGACCGGTCAAGTTCAGCTGCTCGTCCGTTGCGAAAGGCGATACGACAGGTTCATCGGGATTGGCGAAGTCATAGCTGACAGTGCGGTTGGCGCCGGTGCGATAGACAAGCTCATTGCCCTGCGGACGAATGCCTTCGGTGCGATTGAAGCCGACCGTGTAGTCGATTTCGTAAGCGCCGAAATCATGTTCGCCGGTGCCGGAGACAGTCCAGATCGTATTCTCGACTTCCCGGTTGCGAAGCTGGCGCAGAAGGCGTGCGCCCGTGAAGGTGGCCGTTGTATCCGTGAAGCCCGGCTGGGGTGTTCCGAGATCATAGGTCAGGCGGTTGCGGAATTCCTTGTCTTCAAACCGTGACCAGGCGCCGTTGAGGGCGAAGCGGTTCGCGTCATCCGGGCGGAATTCAAGGGCGCCGGTGAACGCCAGCCGTGTCCGCTCGGTATCGTAATCCTTCAGCGTAAAGTCGTCGCTGAATGCGATGTCCTGACCACCGACATTCCGGAAGCCCCAGCCATTCTCGATATTGTCGAGTTGGCGGTTGGTCTGCGAATAGCTGGCGGAGAAGAGCGCGCCGAACTGCTCGTTCGGACCGAACGTGTTGGAGACGACGCCGGAATACCGGTAATCATTGGTGTCGCCGATTTCGTTGTGGCTGGCCCCGCCGGAGAGATTGAACTGCAGCCCGCGGCGGTCAAATGGCGAGCGGGTGACGAGATTGACGGATCCGGCAATCGAGTCGGCCTGCTGGTAGGGCAGAAGCGATTTGGAAACCTCGATCGAGGCGACGACGTCGGACGGAATGGTGTCGAGATCGATCGCGCGGGTTGATTCGCTTGGCGAGGCAATGCTGATGCCGTTGACGGTCACCGACGTGAACTCGCTCGGCGCGCCGCGAAGCTGGATCGTGCGGCCTTCGCCCTGATCGCGCTGAACCGCGAAGCCGGGCACGCGCTGCAGCGCTTCGGCGATGTTGGAGTCCGGGAAGCGGCCGATGGCGTCCGACGAGACGATGGACGTGGTCGCATCATTCGTTCGTTGCTGGTTCAGCGCGCGGGCGGTGCCGTCAAGGATCGAGCCGCGGACGATCACGCGCTCGAGGGCCTGGTCGTCTTCACCCAGCGTGATGACAGTGGCGTTGGCCGCCCCGGCCGTGACCGACACGGTGCGGCTGGCGCTCGGGAAACCGAGATAGTCGACTTCCAGCGTCAGATCACCCGCCGGGACCGACTGGAACGAAAACTCGCCTTGGCGGTTCGTGGCGGTGTCGATTCCGGCCTCGACCGCGCTGACCCGCGCGCCGGGAAGCGGGGAGCCCGCACCGTCAACGATACGTCCGCGCAGGACTTCCTGAGCCTGGGACGGCAGGGCCACCAGGCCAGCCATCATTACCCCTGACAATGCCAGGAATGAAACAGAGTTAAATTTGGACATGAGACACCCTCTCGTGGTCCGCTGCGCGCCCCATCTGCGCACAGCTTCTGAAGAGGGCTTTAAGTTTCAGCCACGACACTTCTGTAACAAATATTCCGGACTTTTATGAACGTGACCAGAATACAACAGACAGTCCCAAACAATACATTTTACCGTACCCTGTAAGTCGAATATGCGAATATTTAGCGGGTATTCCAACTTTCGGACGACTTTGACCTCTCGCTTGACGGAGGCGGCAGCTGACACTTCAACACGCGCTCAGCCATAGGCATCATACGGATGATTCAGGGCGAGGCTGATCCGGTGGAGCTGCCGGTCGATTTCGTCGAGCGGTTCGATAATCGTGCGGTGCAGGTCATCATAGCCATATTGAGCTGAGGCAATGTCGGTTTCACCGGCTTCCTTGAGCGAGGACAGAAGCCGTTCCCTGTCCTGTGAGCGGGGGAAGATGCGGGACAGGAGCGTCACGCATTCCCCGATCCTGAGACCCGTCACGAGGCGGATGATATCGCGCAGGCTGGTGTCATGGCGCTCCGAGATGCGCGGCAGACGGCCGACCAGCGCAAAGGCGCGCATCATCAAGGCCTGACGCAGGCCGTGCAGCACATGCAGCGTCAAACGGTCCTCGTGCCGCGTCGCGGTGGAGGGCGCTTCATCGAGACGGGAGAGCAGCCCGTCAAACCGGTCAAGATCCGTAGACAGAAGGTTTGCCGTTCGGCTGACCGACAGCGCCGTCTCGCCGTCCCGCAGCACGGTATAGACGGCGCGGTAGGCGGAGGCCTGCTCGGCGCTGGCGGCGCGGGCGTGTGCGATCCAGACATCGGGCGTGTAGATCGAGGCATAGGCCCGCAGCACAGGCAGGCTCGTCAGCATCCGCGCGCGCCAGGCCAGCTGGACGAGGCTGCGCATGCGCGGGCTGGTGTTCACGAGATTGACGAGGCGGTCTGTCTCCCGCTGCAGCGATGAGCCGATGCCGGAGGCGGTGTTGACCGGGATACCGAGCTGCTGCAGTTCGGCATTGTGCGAGATTGCCCGCAGCGCGCGGGGGCCTGCCGCCCCGGCGGGCCGGCGTGTCTGGCGCGAGCCGGCGGTGACGACGAAGCCCGGCGCGAAATCCGTCAGCAGGCGGCCATAATCCGGATTGGTGAAGAAGCGTTCATGCCAGGCGCGCAGTGAGCGGTAGAAGTCCCAGACAAGATCCGTACGCGTATAGAAGGGATCGCTTACCGCGCCTTCCGGGGCCGGCGCGAGCGTGTGATGGCACCAATGGGCAAGCGTCGTCTCGGCCAGTTCCCGGGTTGCAAAATGCATATAGCCATCCCCGCCCTGGAAACTGGACTCGTGGATGATCGGCACGCCGCGCGCGGCGGCATTGGCGCGAGTCCAAGGGGTGAGCAGATGGTCGAAACGCTGCTCGAAGCTGCCCGGCCAGGCGCCGCGGCCGAGCGATTCTCCGTGGGTGTTGAAGAGGAGCAGCGCGGCGCCGGAGACGCGCGGGGCAAGAGCGTGCAGGATCAGGTTATGGATGCGCTCGATCGCCATGTTGCCAGCGATCTGGCCGATAAAACGCCCGGAATCCGAAAAGCCGAGCTGGACCGACAGATGCCCGCGGCGGCGCACATAGAGCTCGAATTCCGGTTCATCCAGCAGGCGTTCGATGAAGCGTCCGCCCGTCTCCAGCGCTTCTGGGGTCTCGAACAGGGGGGAGATGTCGAGCTTGCGCGCGACGCCGTAATGGCGCGCGAGATAGAGCGCCGCCATGACGGTGGCGGGGTTTTCGCTTTCGGCGATGAGGAAGCGGATCGGGGCGCCGGCATCGATATGTTTCAGCACCTGCGCGCAGAGCATGAACTGGCGCCGCGCGGTCGACTGTTCGAGGAACAGGTCGGCGAAGTTGATGCGGACAGGTTCTGGTGCGCCGGCGAGACGGGAGAGCTCCGCCAGGGCGAGGCGCCCGAGGCTGCGTTCATCCGTATCAAGATTGAGTTCCCGGCTGATGACGGCAGCGATCTGCGCGGCATTGACGCGTAAGTGAATCCGCGCTGTGCCGAGTTGGAGGCTGTCGACCTGGGCGCGGAGGACGAGGATCTCGCGGGCGAGGCCATCCTCTTTGACGGCGCCTTCCAAAGCCTCATCCAGCGCATCGAGGATCTCGGCCGCATCCGTCAGACGGCCGGGGTTTTCGGCGGTCAGCCGGTTGGCGGCGTTCACCAGCGTTTCGGGATCCTGGAGGTTGCCGCTGAACAGAGCGGCCTGAAGGGCCGTTTCCGTGGCGGCCACGTCAAGCCTCTCGGCCAGAGGCCGGAGTCTCTCGGCGTGCGGGAAAGCCTCCAGGATGGCCAGCACCCGGCGGTGGTAGCGCTGCAGTTGGGCGGCTTTTTCGGACAGGCGGAAGGCCAGCGAGTGTGACCAGTGGATGTCGGTCCGGCCGTCGAGGTCATAACCGACCCAGCTGGCGATGGATGGCAGGGCCGGACGCAGGGTGCGCCAGTCCTTGGGGAAATGCTTGCGCGCCGCATCGAAAGCGAGGCCGGCAAACTGCTGCTGCGCCTCAGCGGCATGATGGAGCGCGGCCTGCGCCTCCTCATGCTCGCTGGCGAGGGTGATGCTGCGATTCCAGTCCCGCGAATCGGCGTGTACGGCAGCCTGCAGCGCAGACCGGGATTTCTTGCCGGGCCGTACCGCCTGCGCCGCGATGGCAGCGCGCAGCTGCGGCGAGAGGGAAAAGGTCGGGTGCGCGGTGAAGACGATGCCGCCGCGCGGCTGTTCCACCGTTTTCGCAAAGGCCTCGAACCCGCCTTTTGCGGCGGCGTCCAGCTGCGCTTTCACCGGCGCCCAGGCGGCGGCGGGATCAGCCTTTGAATGGCGCTCGCGCAGCCGGGCCGCGCGCTGTTCCACCAGCAGCAGATGGGTTTCGTTGATCAGATCGGCCACGTCTCCGACCTGCGTCTCACCGGACTCCATGTCCTGAAACACGGCCTGGGCCAGCGAAAAGACCGAATTGGTCATCGGGTTTTGGACGATCTCTTCCGCCCGCAGGCGCAGATATTCGCCGGCAGCCGCAAGGGTCGGCTCAACGCGTTGTGTGTCTGTCATATGATGTTCCAGCCTAGGCAGCAGATTTCCCTAACGGAATATCCCCTTGTCCCTGCCCCATACAAGCAAGAGTTCGGGCCAGGCTGCAAGCGGGGTATCCGCGATGCCGCGCAGGCCGAAGCCGTGACCGCCTGCCTCGAACACATGCAGGGCCGTTGGCACGCCCGCGCCGCGCAGGGCATCATAGAGGATCAGCGCGTTTTCGACCGGCACGGCCGCATCATCGGCGGCGTGCATCAGGAAGACGGGCGGCATGTTCGGGCGGATGAGGGTTTCGAGGGACCAGGCGGCGATGTCTTCGGCCGAGGGCGCGTCACCGAGCATATTGGCGCGCGAGCCGGCATGGGCGTGGGGCTCTGTAAAAGTCGCGACGGGATAGATCAGCGAGGCGGCGTCCGGACGGGCCGATCCGGTGTCGGCGGCGTCGGCGGGCGTGTAAACAGGCGCATCGAACCGGGCGGCGAGCAGGCCAGCCAGATGGCCGCCGGCCGAAAAGCCCATTACCATGACGCGCGACGGATCCACGCTGTCCTCCGCCGCGCGGGCGCGGATGAGCCGCACGGCGCGTTGGGCGTCCTGAAGCGGCGTCTCGGGCCCCGCCGCCCAGCCCTGATGTGGCAGGCGGTATCTGAGCACATAGACGGTCGCGCCGGCCCCGGTGAAATGCCGGGCGCCCTCGAAGCCCTCCTTGTCCATGACGACCCAGCGATAGCCGCCGCCGGGAATGATCAGGATGGCGGACCCGTCCGGTGTCTCCGGCCGGAAGATTGTCAGGCTCGGCGCGGTCACGTCATGCGCGGCGCGGTCCAGGAGGCCGAAGGGGTTGTCGCGCTCGACGACCGTTTCGGTGAGGCCGTCCGGCACGCCGCCTGGCACACCTTCAGGCCAGAGCAGGATGACGTGTTCCGGCACGGCGGGCGTTGGGGCGGCAGGTTCTGGCATTTGTGCGCAGGCTCCAAACGTCGACAGGGCAAAAGCCAGCAGGCCTGCAGAGGCGATGCGCAGGCTCATTTGGCGGGCGGATACGCGATGATGAGCACGAGCGGTTCGTCGCCGACCTGGCGGATGCCGACTTGGGCACCGGTATAGAGATAGGCCGCCATGCCGCCCGTCATCACAGCTTCCTCGCCATCCGAATGCACGACGCCCTCACCGGAGAGAACATAGTAGATCTCGTCGTGATTGATCGGGTGGATGCCGATGGCGGCGCCGGGATGCAGGGCGCGCTTGCGGAACTCGAAGCTGCGGTCCGGCACGGCGTCCGAGATGCGCCAGGCGGTGCTCATGCCGATGCGGCCATGCGGGGGCGGCTCTTCGACCTTCACATCGTCTTCGGTGATGAGGACCATGGCGGGCGCGGAGGCGGGCGGCGGGACCGGAGCGGAAGCGCAAGCTTGGATCAGGACCGCCGCCAAAATCAGAGAAGTCAGTGAGCGGATCATGGGTCAGCCTCTATCTGAACAGGGCGGGCAGCGTCATCGAGATCGCCGGGATGTAGGTGATGAGGACCAGGGAGACGATCAGGGCCAGATAAAACGGCCAGATCGTCCGGACTGCTTGCTCGACCTTCAGATTGCCGACGGCGGCGCTGACGAAGAGGACCGAGCCGACCGGGGGCGTGACGAGGCCGATGCCGAGGTTCAGCATCATGATGATGCCGAAATGCACGGGATCGACCCCGACCTCCATGACCACCGGCAAGAGGATCGGCGTGGTGATGACGATCAGGGGCGACATGTCCATGAAGGTGCCGAGCACGAGCAGGGTCACATTGATGATCAGCAGCACGAGCAAGGGATTGCGCGTGACGGAGGTGATCAGGTCCGCGAGTTGGGCGGGTGCCTCGAGGATCGCCAGCGCGTAGCCGAAGGCGGTGGCCGCGCCGATGATCAAGAGCACCATCGCCGTGACCTTCACCGACTGCATGGCCGCCTCGACGAAGCGGGTCCAGCCGAGCGAGCGGTAGACGAAGGCGCCGACCAGCACGGTGTAGATGACCGCGATGGCGGAGGACTCGGTGGCCGTGAAAATGCCGGAGAGGATACCGCCCATGATGATGATGGCGGCCATCAGGCCGGGCACGGCGATCAGCGTGGCCCGAATGAATTTGCCCCAACCTGGAAAGGCGCCGCTCGGATAGCCCCGGCGCACCGCGACGAACCAGGTGACGGCCATCAGGATCAGCGCGGTCAGAACGCCGGGTACGATGCCGGCGAGGAACAAGTCCCCGATCGGCACGCCGATCCCGGATGCAGCCGAATAGATGATCATATTGTGCGAGGGCGGAATGAGCAGCCCGACGATGGCCGCAGACGCGGTGACGTTCACGGCATAGTCCGCGTCATAGCCTTTCTGCTTCATCAGCGGCATGAGCGTCGCGCCCATGGCGGACGCGCTGGCGATGGCGGAGCCGGACACCGCGCCGAACATGGTCGAGGCGCCGACATTGACGAGGCCGAGCCCGCCGCGTGTGCGCCCGAGCATGGCTTCCGCCACTTCGACGAGCCGCCCGGCAATGCCTGAGCGGTACATCAGGTCGCCTGCGAAGATGAAGAACGGGATCGCCATCAGTGAGAAGACGCTGATGCCGCCGGCGAGGCGCTGGAAGATCACGACGAGCGGTATATCCAGTACAAGGAACGTCGCGATCGCTGCGCCGAGCAGCGAATACGCCACGGGAACGCCGAGGGCGAGCAGGACCAGCAGCACCCCCATCAGAACCATCAGCTCCATCGCGGATCCTCCTCATCCTTGATCGGCTGGGCGTTCAGGACTTCAATAATGCGTTCGATGGCGAACAGCGCCATCAGGGCGCCGGCAATCGGCAGACCGAGATAGGCGAGCCCGCGCGGGATGCCGAGCGAGGGGACGACATGGCTCCAGGTGCGCAGCACGAGTTCGCCGCCCCAGATCAGCATGGCGAGCCCGCACAGGCCGACGACCGAATTGGAAAAGACCTGCATCACCTTGCGCAGGCCGGGCGACACCGCCTCCTCCAGCGCGACGATGCGGATGTGAAAACCCTGGCGGACGCCGGCGGCAGCGGCCAGCGACACGTACCAGATCATCAGCGTCAGGGCCGCCTGCTCCGACCAGGAGGGCGTCGAGTTCAGCACATAGCGGCCGAACACCTGCCAGCCGATGATCAGTGTCATGAGGATCAGGCCGGCGGCCGCGATCTTTACCAGAATGTCGGCCGCGATATGCGTGACCTTTGAGAACAGCCGGATCATCCTGCCTCCCCCATTGCGACGATGGCGTCGACGAGGCGGCGCTGCTGATCGGTGACGATATAGCGCTGCCAGACCGGGCGCATGGCTTCGGCAAAGGCGGCGCTGTCCTCGATTTCGTTGAGCAGGATGCCGGACGCAATCAGGCGTTCACGCGACTCTGCCACGCGCTCGTCCCAGAGCTTGCGCATATAGGGAACGGATTCGAGCGCCGCGGCGCGCACCAGTTCCCGGTCTTCCTCGCTGAGCTTGTCCCAGCGGCTTTTCGACATGACGAGGACTTCCGGCGCCATCACATGCCGCGTCAGGCTGTAATAGGGCGCCGCCTCGAAATGCCGGCCGCTTTCATAGGACGGCCAGTTGTTCTCGGCGCCGTCGATGACGCCCTGCACGAGGGACTGGTAGACTTCC
>JBKBVT010000101.1:0-4621 GCA_046289305.1 Hyphomonas sp.
GCCCGAAACTTCCTCAGCTTCGTCGTCCTCGCCGCAGCTATGATATGGATGCGTTGAATGTCGATTCTGCCTAGGGCTGCATATGGGTCACCTATGGAGCGTGCAGCCCTATGGCGGCGCATGGCTTACAGGGATGTGGCTTGCATGGGCGCTTTGGATGGCATTGACCTGGGGCGCATTTGCCCATCGCGGCAAACCACTCGGAAAACGCCTTTCCGATATCGAGGACTGGACACGCTACATCCTGATCCCTGCACTGCTGCTCGCCTCCCTCTCCTCGCTCATGGGACATGGGCCGTTTCATGCCGAAGAAGGCCAGAGATGGTTCTCTGCCAAGCTGCTGACCTATGGTCTGCTGCTCGTGTTGGGCGTGGGCCTTCGCCTGATTATGCACGAATGGCGCGCCATGTTTCCCGTACTTTCGGCCGGGCCTGCCCCGGACGTGGAAGCAAAACTGAAACGCTCGATCCGGCTGGGCCGCAGTATTGCCTATGTCTACTGGACCGGGATCGCCGCAACGGCGTTCTTCGGTGCGGTCAAACCATTCTGAGGCGTCAGAAGGTCGGGCCGTCCGGCGCCTCCGTTACGACGAACACGGACGGATGAGCCGGACTGCCAATGATAATTTTCGTCCAGATCGCTTCATTTGCCTTCACCCCGTCATAGCTGAGGCGCACCCGGCCTGGCTGGACCCAGCGCGATCCGGGAACGGCAAAGAAATGCGAATAGCGACGCTCGTGCCAGCCGCGCGGCGTGCTGAAACCTGCATAGACTGTGGCGAAGTCTGACTGCCGGATACCAAAGCGTGTCTTGCTGCCCGATGGATCGGTCAACTCGATCATATAGGCCGGCTCATTGTCGATCAGATCGTCCGGCAGGCGCGACTGCATCCAGCCTTCATCCAGTGCGTTCCGGATCGCGCCGAATCCGAAGTTTGAGGCCCAAGCACGCGCGGCAATTTCCTCCGGCACAGGACCATTCTGATCATATGTGGTCGCACCATCGAAGGCGATCAGCATTGCAAGCACATCGCCGCTCCATGCTTCTATCCGCACCTTGCCCTCGGCTGCATGGGCATTTGCTTTGGTGCCGGAAAACTCCCGCCACATTGCGTAGCGGTCCCACAAAACTTCTGATCCATCAGGCCGGCGGATGATATTGTAGCCTTCGAGATAAAGGCTCTTCACATCGCGCCAGTCGTCACCGCCGGCAGCGTCATGGGCAGACGCAAGTATTTCGCGTGCCCCAAGATCAGGATTGGCCTGAACCGCCGCGGGGATCAGCGCCCGCTCAGAAACGTCCGGTGGTGGGCCATCGAAAACTGGCGATGAGATACCCGGCAGGGATGCGCAGGCTGCAACGAGCACGACTGCGCAAAGTGACAGGCGGCGGATCATTCTGGTGCCTCAACGACCATCACATGCGCCTCGGCGAGTGGCTGACGCGCGGCCTTGAGCGCCTGATATTCCGGGCACTCCCAGAACCGGCGTATGGCTTCCCTGTCAGGCCACCTGGAAATCACGGCACTGGCGCCGTCGAACAAACCGCCTTCCAGACTTTCAACGCCTGGCGCGCGGAGCACATACTCGCCGCCGAAACGCGCAACCAGTGTGGCGGCGGGCGCCGCATATTCGGTCAGAAAGCGCTGACGGTCCTTCACCTGCGCAAATACGATCATGTAAGCCGCCATTGGCGTCCTTTCAGCTTGGCCCCAGGACCTCAAATGATATATCTTTTAACGAGGCGCCTCCAGAGGCTTCGTTACAGAAAAGGTCTGCAATATGAAACTGCTCCGAGCCGCAACCCTGACCGTCTCCGATCTGGAACGCTCGATCGAAAATTATGCGCGTTATTTCGACTATTCAGTCGTGGAACGCGGCGATTTACCGGCAGATCTCGCGGCAAGTTGGGAAGCGCCCGCCTCGGCCGGCTTGCCCTATGCGGTCATGCAGCCTGCCTCCGGCGCGGACATCTACATCCGTTTCATCCGGCAACCGCCTGTCGATGGCTACGCGGCCCTTCGGTCTTACGGCTGGAATGCCATCGAGATCTGCGTTGAGGACGTGATGGAAGCGAATGCGCGGGTCGAGCATTCGCCGTTTGAGATCATCGGGCCACCGCGCGAGATAGAGGGCCTGCCGGCAATCTTCCCCATGCAGGTGAAAGGACCGGATGAAGAGATCGTCTATCTCACGCAGATCCGTGATGACCTCCCCGCTTTCGACCTGCCCCGGGCCACCGCGCCGATCGACAGGCTTTTCATTCTTGTCATGGGCTGCAGTGACATGAAGGCCTCGCTGGACTGGATGGTCCGCCATTGCGGGCTGTCCATCGGAAGGGACAATATGGAGATTGTCTATACGATGCTCGCCAAGGCTTATGGAACGCCTATGGATGAGCTGCACACCATCTCGACGATGATCCATGGCCGGGACGTGTTCCTCGAACTCGACCAGTATCCGCCTGCCGCCATAGCGCGCCCGCACCATCCGGGCATGCTGGTTCCGGGATGTGCTGTGGGCACGCTCTGGCATCCGGAGTTCGACGCCCTGCCCGGCCCATGGATGACACCGCCAGTCCGGCGCGGCGGCCCGATTTATCAGGACAAGCGTGCGGCAACGATGAAGGATCCCGACGGCGCGCTGATCGAGATTGTCGAGGCATGAAGCGCTATACGATTCGGGCTGAGCTCTCCTCTGCGCCTGTAGAAAATGACTTTGTTGCGATCGATGCACCGCACCCGGACTGTCCGGAGCTCGGAATTATCGTGCGCACGATCTACCTTTCGCTGGACCCATATATCGGCTCGCGCCTTCGCGGCCGCCACATGGGCGAAGCGCCGCCCACACCGATGAAAGATGTGATCCCCGGCGCCATTGTCGGACAGGTCGTCAAAAGCCGCGCCCCGGATATCTCCGTGGGTGACTATGTCCACTCGATGGAAGGCGGCTGGCAGGAATATTGTGCGCTGCCTGGGGGCCATTTCCGCAAAATTGATCCGCAGGCGGCACCGCTCAGGGCGCATATCGGCGTGCTGGGTATGCCGGGCCTGACGGCCTGGGCGGGAATCACCCGGCTTGCGAAGGTTTCGGAAGGCGATGTCGTGCTGATTGATGCGGCCGCGGGCGCAGTCGGCGGCACAGCAGGCCAAATTGCCCGGATTAAAGGCGCTGCGAAAGTTGTCGGCATCGCCGGCGGACCTGAAAAATGCCGCGTCGTGACGGACACTTACGGCTTTGATACGTGTATCGACTACAAGGCAGATGGCTGGAAAGATGCGCTCAGAGACGCCTTGCCGGACGGCGCATCCGTCTTCTTCGAGAACGTCTCGGCTGAAATGGCAATGACCGCATTGTCCGTATCGCGACCTTATGTCCGCGGCGTTCTCTGCGGTCTCGCTGATGCCTATCAGGCCACTTCGCCCCAGCCGCATACTTTGAATGCAGGGGCAATCATAGGCAAGCGAGCCCAGTTGTCGGGGCTTGTCGTGTACGACTTCTATTCGCGCTGGGACACATTTGCAGCTGAAGCTGCGGGCTGGATCCGAAACGGCCGGCTGGCCTTTGCCGAAGATACTGCCTCCGGCCTCGACCAGGCACCGGCCCTGTTCGCAAAGCTCATGCGCGGCGCGAATGTCGGCAAGCCCATCGTCACCGTTTCAGAGGAGAATACATGATGGCCCGCGTCAGACGATCCTATGTAGACGGAACATTCGGCCAGATTCACTACCGGATCGCTGCGCCCGAAGCGTCTTCTTCCCTGCCGCCTCTTTACTGCCTCCATCAGAGCCCCAAATCCGGGCTTGAATTCGAGACCCTGATGGGAGCCGCCGGCGAGGAACGGATCGTCGTTGCGCCTGACTATCCTGGTTACGGCCAGTCCGACGCGCCTCCGGACGAACACCTCGCCACGGTGCCTGCTTATGCCGAAGCCTGCTGGCAGGTCGCCGATGCGCTTGGTCATGAGCGGATTGACCTGTTCGGCAACCACACAGGTGCAAAGGTTGCCGCTGCCATGGCTCTCGCCAGACCGGCGCAGGTTGGCGCAATCGCGATGGTGTCTGCGGCACTACTGACGCCGGAGGAGCGGGCCTGGTTCTCGGATTACTTCAAACCCATTCCACTGGACGAAGCTGGCACGCGTTTTACCACAATGTGGCAGCGGATCGTCAATCGGCGCGGCCCCGGCGCAACGCTGGAGATGCTCAGCCAGTCCTTCATGATGAACCTGCTCGGCGGAGAAGCCTATGAATGGGGCCATATCGCCGCTTTCGCCTATGACCAGCCCTTCGTCGACGCGATCAGGACACTGCCACACCGGATGCTCATCCTGAACCCGGCTGACGACCTCGCTGAGTTTACCCGCAGGGCCATCCCGCTTCTGCGCAATGGCGAAGTGATCGAATGCCCGGACTGGGGCTACAACTTCATGGACGTGTCGCCGGGTGATGTAACGGCGCTCCTGCGCGGCCTGTCTGCATGACCATGTAAGCCATCAAGGCTGAACCCGGGCAGCCTCCGTGACCGTCTCCGCCTTCGGCTCGACCAGGCCCTGATTGGTATAACGGTATCGCCCGAGGAAAAGGATCGGCAGGGTAAACACGAAGAGCAGGATCGCAGAC
>JBKBVT010000101.1:4631-8393 GCA_046289305.1 Hyphomonas sp.
CTGTCGGCAAAATTGTTCATAATGGTCGGGCCGAAACCCGCGCCCGCCGCGAAGAAGCCGTATAGCGCGCCGTAGATCGCCGAATAGGATTTCATGCCGAAATATTTCGATACGAGATAAGCCATGAAGTCGTATTCCACGCCGGCGCCGAACCCGATCATCAGGATGGCCAGCGTCGCGATGGCGGGCGAAACCTCTCCTGTCAGGAACCACAACGCCAGAGCGGGCGAGGCAAGGAATATGAAGGCAACGCCGGGCGCCCAGAAATGGTCGATCAGAAAGCCTCCCACCAGCCGTCCCATTAGGACAGCAAGACCTGTGAGTGTCGCAAGACCCACCGCATCCGGCACCGAAAAACCTTTTGAGGCAAGAAGCGGCACAAGGCTCGGAATAATTGCGCCGAGGGCATAGGAAATCGGCACGAAGCAGACAGCCAGCAGCCAGAACCGCCAGGTGCGCACGGTCTCGCCCAAAGTCATGCCCGGCAGAACGGTCTTGCCGCCAGCGCCGGCCACCACGGGCGGTGCGGTGTTGATGGGAAAAACCATCATCGCGAGGGGCGGAACCAGGATCAGCGCCATGAAGGCGAAGGCCATTACGTTCTGGAGGACCAGCCCCTGCGCCTCATACTGTGGCCAGACGAATTTGAGAGATACATAGATCAGCCAGATCGCGCCCGCGAGCGATATCGCCAGTACAGGCAGCTTGTAGCGCGTGATGGCAGCGTCCCGCGCGGGTTGATCGTCAATATCGCGCAGGCTGAGATAGGCGATCGGCAGCGCTATGATCAGGGGCAGCAAACCGAGCAGCAGATAGGCCGTCCGCCAGCCATCCGTCGATACGATGTATTGTGCGAATGATTTGGCGAGCGCGCCAAACACGCCCGTCGCGATGAGGGCGATACCCAGCGCGATCCCGCGGCGCTTGTCGAACCAGTTGTTGATCGGCCTTGTGAAAGTGATGGGAAGCGTGCCGACACCGGCCACGGCCAGCAGGAACCAGAGCCCGAAATAGAGCGGGATGTTTCCAGTGTTCAACGACAGGGCCATCATCGACAGGCTGAATGTGACGATAGAGATCAGGGCAACCCGGCGGGCACCGAACTTCTCGGCCATCCAGCCAATGACGGGCGACATGAAGAACGCGCCGAGCGTGTAGATGGCGAGCGCGCTGTAGACCTGACCGCGCGTCCAACCGAACTCCGCGCTGAGCGGGCCGACCATGACGTCAATCGTGTAGAAAGGCAGGGGCGAAAGCCCGAGTCCGACACCAACCGCCGCAGCGCTCAGGACAGGCCAACCACGCTTGAACTCGCCCGCTTCAGCCATTTGTCCTGCTCCTCATCTGTTTGCCACTTTTGCTTTTGCGGCCGACTCCTCATGGTCCGGCAATTGGTATATCATTTGAGCTGTGCGTCGAGAGGAAATCGCCAGATGATCATATCACGCCGCAGGTTTACGCTTCTGTCGGGTGCAGCTGTGATGACGGCTTGTGCACGCGCGCCCGCGATCGGGCGTTCTGACGCCGCGGATGTCATCGTCATTGGCGCCGGCCTGTCGGGACTTCATGCGGCGCGCATGCTGGTGTCGGCGGCAATGAAGGTTCTTGTCGTCGAGGCTGCAGACAGAGCAGGCGGGCGGATGCTGACGCTTGACGACGTGCCCGGCACGCCGGAAGGCGGCGGCCAGCAGGTTGGCCAGACCTATGCCCGCATTCGCAAAACCGCGCTGGATCTTGACGTGCCCATTCTTCCCTATCCGGAACGCCCGCGCGACGCAGCCATTGCTGTGGGTGGCCGGGTCATGGCGGCTGGCGAATGGGCGAGCGCAGCTGAGAATCCCTTTCCGGATCCCTACAGGGCGTTCAGCCCATCCGCCGCCCTTCTCGTTGCTGCAGCACGGTCCAACCCCTTTGCCGACAATTATGCGTGGCGCGAGCTGGCAGCGGCCGACGACGTTTCCGCCGCGCAGTTCCTGGAAAGTCTGGGATTCGACGACCGGGCGCGCGCCCTCATCGATACGTCGCTCAATGGCAACAGCCTCGACACTTACGCAATCGCCAACACCTGGCGGTCCCTGACACTCTATGCGGAGGACGCAGCGCTCGGTACGTCCGAACGGATCGCAGGGGGCTCATCCCGGCTGACCGAAGCCATGGCTGCCAGCCTGCCTGACGGCGCGCTACGACTGAACACACCCATCACGTCGATCGCAGAGCGGGGCACGCACGTCGAAGCGCGCGCAGGCGGGCAGACCTTCACAGCGCCGTTTGCCATCTGCACGCTTCCATTTCCGGTACTCAGGCAGATAGACCTCATCCCATCGGCAGATGATGAACACAACCAGGTCAGGATGCCTGCTATAGGCGCCCTTCCGTATACGCGCATTCACCAGGTGCATGTTGTGCCCGAGGCACGCTATTGGGACACCGATGGCCTGCCGGTCGAGATGTGGACAGATGGTCCCATTGAGCGTGTGTTTGCCAACTATGACGAGGCGGGCGAAGTCGCGAGCCTCACATGCTGGATCAACGGCGATGGCGCGGTCCCCGGCCGGAGCGATGTGGAATGGTTTGCGACCGCCGACGCCGAATTCCGCCGCCTGCGCGGCGCGGGCGTTCGCGGCGTCAGGGTCGTGCGCTGGGACGAGACAACGCCGCGGTCCGGCGGCGCCTACATGCATTGGGTGCCTGGTCAGATCAGCAGCTGGGCGGGGAAAATGGGCGAGGCTTCGGGACGCCTGCATTTTGCCGGCGAGCATCTCTCTTTCCTTCACACCGGCATGGAAGGCGCGATGGAGACGGGCGAGCAGGCGGCCCATGCCGTGCTCGAAGCGGCTGAAGCGTAAACGCCTCACCCCGAATCGAAGGCCGAACAAAAGAACGGCGCCGGAACGGGGGGTCCGGCGCCGTTTGAGTTTTCGCCGAAGCGTCCGATCAGAACCGGACGCGAAGCTCGGCGCCAAACTGCGCTCCTTTCCGCAGGGTTCCGAAAAACGCCCGGGGGGCGCCGCGTGATGCGGTCAAAGGCGCAGTATTCGGACTGAACGCCGGGATGAAATACGGCGTCTGCAGCCAACGGGTAGCCATGATGATCGAGTCTTCGTTCGTGATATTCTGGCCGTATGCGGACAGAGACCACTGATCATTCTCGAACCCGAAGCGGGCCCCGACAATCGTTGCATCCCCCGTTTCCGCGCGGTTGTGGACCTGCACGAATTTGGAGCTCTCATAGGTCACATTGCTCGACACGAAGAAATTCGAATCGAAGGGTCCGGCACCATCGAAGTCGAGACGCACAAAGGCACTGGCCTGGTGCTCGGATGTCAACGGGAAGCGCCGACCCTCAATGCTGCAGCTGGCCGGTCCCGATCCGGGGAAAACAGACGTGAAATCCGTGCCACTGTCATTGGCGAACACGCCGCCGCCGGACGTCAGGGTCCACTCGTCCGGGTCGCATCCCTTTGTGAACTTGGGATCGGTCCAGGCATAGGTGAACCCGCCGCTGATCACATCGTTGATGAATCCCGAGAGGTCGAGTTCGATACCCTTGATCTCCCCCTCACCCTGGTTCGTCGCAACCGAGTTGATCGCGCCGACCGGGCTTGCCACCGCGCTGGTCAGCTGGACATTCTTTGCCTTGGTAAAATAACCCGCGGTTGCGAGTGTCCAACTCCCCATGCCCATATCTGGAAGTGGTGACTTGAAGCCAAGCTCGAAATTGTCCGATTCTTCCTGGTCGTAGGTCGGCAGCCCGACGGATTC
>JBKBVT010000102.1:0-8327 GCA_046289305.1 Hyphomonas sp.
TCGATGACATGCAGCGGGCGCTCAACGCTCTGGCGCGCTTCCTCCGTATCCACATCAATATATTCGGTGATGCCATGCACCAGCGCATGTTCGAGCCGCTTGGCCACGGGCAGCTCGCGCCAGCTGAGATCCTTCTCGCGGACCTTGCCCTTCTGGCCCTTGAACCGCTCGGCGAGGTCAACCAGCCGGTCGGTCGCGTCGGTCCGGCGATTGAGGATCACATCCTCCACCGCCTCGCGCAGTTCGGGTTCGATATCATCATAGATGTCGAGCTGACCCGCATTGACGATGCCCATGTCCATGCCCGCGGGGATGGCATAATAGAGAAACACCGAATGCATCGCGCGGCGCACAGGCTCATTGCCGCGAAAGCTGAACGACACATTCGAAAGCCCGCCTGAAATGTGACAGCCGGGGCAGGTTTCGCGGATAACCTTTACCGCCTCGATGAAATCGAGGGCGTAGGTGTTGTGTTCCTCGATCCCCGTTGCCACCGCAAAGATGTTCGGATCAAAGATGATGTCTTCCGGCGGAAAGCCGACCTCTTCCATCAGAATACGGAAGGCACGCTGACAGATCTCGATCTTGCGCGGCGCGGTATCGGCCTGGCCCTGCTCATCGAATGCCATGACGACGACCGCCGCCCCATAAGAAAGACACGCCTCGGCCTGCTCGCGGAACTTGTCCTCTCCCTCCTTCATGGAGATGGAGTTGACGATGGGCTTGCCCTGAACGCATTTCAGGCCGGCCTCGATCACCTCCCACTTGGAAGAGTCGATCATCACCGGAACGCGCGCAATATCCGGCTCGGCCGCAATCAGATTCAGATAGGTCGTCATGGCGAGGACGCCGTCGAGCATCCCCTCATCCATGTTGACATCAATCACCTGCGCGCCGTTCTCGACCTGCTGGCGCGCGACCTCGACCGCCTCACCATAGCGCCCATCCGTGATCAGCTTGCGGAAGGCGGCGGAGCCGGTGACGTTTGTGCGCTCACCGATATTGACGAAGCTGGCGGCGGCTTCACTCATGTCCGCGACCTGCCGCGTTCGAGAGACCAGTTGCCATCTTCAATAACCTCATATCCGTCTGTGTTCTGATTATACAGGTATATCCACCCGCTCGCCCCGGTCGGGCTGCGCGCCGCATCCAGCAGCGTAATACGCCGGCGAACATAGAGCGATGTGGCCGGGTCGTCCGTCACATCCTCATATTCGTCCAGCGCTGCGACGATGCGCACATCGCGGATGCGGAACAGCACGCCCTGGCAGATATCCTCGCCCGCCACGACGCCCGGAAAGCCGCCGAGATCATACATCCGTCCCCGGAAATGGCAGGGGGTGAGCCACTCGCCACTCTCCGCTAATGGAATATGTTCCGGCCCACCTGCCGCGCCCTGTTTCAGCAGGCCGTAGAAGACAAACAGGTCGCCCGGCCTGACATCGCCATTCCTCACGACGCCACCGTGAACGGCTCCAGCCCCGACAGCCGCATCGCGCGCGGCAGGTCCGGCAGCGCGCGCGGCGCAGCGGCCGAGACCGCCTTCGCAATCGCCGCGATATGCTCCGGCGAGGTGCCGCAACAGCCGCCGAGCACATTGACGAGACCGCTCTGCGCCCATTCTTTCAAATGCGCAGCGGTCTGGTCCGGCGTCTCGTCATACTCCCCGAACGCGTTCGGCAGGCCGGCATTCGGATAGGCAATGACGCGCGTGTCCGCGATACGCGAGATCGAGGCGACATGCTGGCGCATCAGGTCAGCGCCAAGCGCGCAGTTGAGGCCGATCGCCCAGGGCCGGGCATGGCGTACCGAATTCCAGAACGCCTCAGCCGTCTGCCCACTGAGGGTCCGCCCGGACGCGTCCGTGATCGTCCCGGAAATGATGATCGGCAGATCAATGCCCGTGTCGCGCTTCAGATCAAGCAAAGCCTTGATCGCCGCCTTGGCGTTCAGCGTGTCGAACACCGTCTCGACCAGGAAATAGTCGATATACGGCGCCATCGCCTCGGCCTGCTCGTAATAAGCCGCACGGACATCATCAAAGGTCACGTCCCGGTAGCCGGGATCATTGACATTGGGGCTCAGCGACAGCGTCTTGTTGGTCGGCCCGATGGCGCCGAGCACGCCCACCGGCCGGCCGAGTTCGGCCTCCGCGGCGTCCGCCACGTCCCGTGCTATCCGAGCGCCTTCACTAGCAATTTCCGCGGCGAGCGATTCCATCCTGTAATCCGCCATCGCGATCGTCGTGGCAGAGAAGGTGTTCGTCTCCACAAAGTCCGCCCCCGCATCAATATAGGCGCGGTGGATGGCGCCGATGATGTCCGGGCGCGTGAGATTCAGAAGATCGTTATTGCCCTTCAGCGGCACGGCCCAGCCGGCAAAGCGCTCCCCTGCATAGTCCTCTTCGACCAGCTTGTAGCCCTGGATCTGCGTGCCCATCGCGCCGTCAAGCACGAGGATGCGCTGGTCTGCGAGCGCGTCGAACGCCTTCAGCCTTGCTTTGGTGTCCATGGCTCAGGCCGCCTCTGCTGCGCGGGGTTTCACGCCAAGGAGCCGGCAGGTCGACAGCGCGAGGCCTGCCCGGTTCAGCGTATAGAAATGGAAGTCCTCGACGCCTTCCGCCTGCAGCTTGTGGCAAAGCTCTGCCGCCACCGTCGCCGTCACGAGGTCGCGCGTCTCTTCGTCATCGTCGAGCCCGTCATACAGGCCGTGCAGCCAGTCCGGGATCGACGCGCCGCAAAGCCCCGCAATCCGCTTCAGCCCGTTGAAGTTCGGCTGCAGCATGATGCCCGGCAGGATCGGCATCGTCACGCCGCCCGCCCGCGCTTTCTCCAGGAAACGCAGATACACTTCCGGCTCAAAGAAAAACTGTGTGATTGCCCGGTCCGCGCCTGCATCCTGCTTGGCTTTCAGGAACGCGATCTCCGAATCCCAGCCTTTGTTCTCTGGATGAAGCTCCGGATAGCAGGACACGGAAATCTCGAAACACTTGCCAAGCTCCGGCCGGTGCTCCCTCAGCCCACGGATGAGATCGACCGAGTCGACAAACCCGCCCGGATGCGGCTCGAACTTTGCGCCCATGCCCGCCGGCGGATCACCGCGCAGCGCAACGATATGTTTCACGCCCGCCTGCCAATAGGTCTCAGCGACGGCGAGCACGTCTTCCTTCGTGGCCGACACGCAGGTGAGATGCCCCGCCGGGCGCAGCGCCGTCTCCGCCGCAATCCGCCGCACGGTGTCATGCGTCCGCTCGCGGGTCGATCCGCCCGCCCCATAGGTCACCGACACAAACTCCGGCGCGACCGGCTGCAACCGCTGAACCGTCTCCCACAGGCGCGCATGCATCGCCTCGGTCTTCGGCGGAAAGAATTCAAACGAGACGCGCACGGGGTTCGCGCGCTCCTGGGCTGTGGCAACTCGGCGGATCACGCGGCTCTCTCCCGGGCTAAGGCAGGCTTTATGGCCCGCCAGATATTGACGGTCAGGCCCGGCTCGCCGGGGCCGGCGGGCGGGGCAAAACTGGCGGGCATGTCGAGGCTGAGGCGCGCATCCGCGGCCCAGGCCTGCAGCGCATCATGGCGCACGCCCAGCCGGTGGTGGCCATGCTCGGCGCGCAGAAATTCCAGGTCATGCGGCGCAAAGTCGATCACCAGCAGCCGCCCGCCCGGCGCCAGAACCCGCGCCGCCTCGGCAATCGCGTCGCCCGGCGTATCCAGGAAGTGCAGCACCTGGTGGATGATCACGAGGTCTGCGCTGGCATCAGCAAACGGCGCCGCATTCACATGCCCGAACCGCACCCGCGCATTGCGCACACCGGCCGCGTCCAGATTGCTGCGCGCCACTGTCAGCATCCGGTGGCTGAAATCGATGCCCTCGGCCTCAGCGACGATGGGGGAGAACAGCGCCAGCATGCGCCCCGTGCCGGTGCCGAAATCGATCAGCCGGCGAAACGGGCCGGGGCCGGCGAGTTCCACCAGCGCCGCCTCGATCGCCTCATTCGGATAATGCAGCGCGCGCACGGTGTCCCAGGTCTCGGCCACGCTGGAGAAATACGCCTCCGCCGAGGCCGCCCGGCCGGCCATGACATTGCGCAGCCGCTCAAGATCCGCCTCGAATTCCGGCACGTCCGGCCCGAGCGAGACGAACAAGGCGTCCAGCAATTCCCGGCCCGGCCCGCTGCGCGCCGCGCGGTAAAACACGAACGCGCCCTCCGGCAGGCGCTCCGCGAGCCCCGCCTCGGACAGCGCCTTCAGATGGTGCGACAGGCGCGGCTGGCTCTGTTCCAGCACCTGCACCAGTTCGCCCACCGACAGGTCCTGATAGCGCAGCAGCGCCAGCAGGCGTAGCCGGGTCGGCTCGCCCGCCGCCCGCAACCTGTCCAGAAAACCGTCAAATGCATCGCTCATGAAAATCATATAAACGAACATTTATATGATTTGCAATGCGTCTTTGAAGCCCGGCGCTAAACAGCCCGTTCATGCATTCTCATGCATATGACCCGAAAGACACGCCCTTTATCAAAAGTTGTGGGGGCTGGCTTGAAGCCAGGAAACCCGATTGCCATCTCTCTGCCGTTGAACGAACCGCTAGTCATCACCCGTTGACTTAGTCAGATACTCACAGCATAGGCTGGCCGGCAAATCATGACTTCCCCCGAAAATGCGCTGCCTATTGTTGTCTCATCAGGAACAGTCACTGCATGAAACCCGCCGCCATCGGTGCCACCCTGCTTGCAGTCGCCCTGTCAGCCTGCGCCACAACACCCGCCGCCGGAGGCTCCGACCTCCGCGACCCGTATGAAGGTTTCAACCGCGAGATGTTCGCGTTCAATGCCGGGCTCGACCGCTATGCGCTCGGCCCGGCATCGCGCGCCTACAAGGCCGTCACCCCCGAATATGGCCGCAACCGGGTCACCGATTTCCTGCGCAATCTGCGCAGCCCGATCACCTTCGCCAATGATGTCCTGCAGGGCGAACCCACCCGTGCCGGCACCACCGCCACCCGCTTCGCGATGAACTCCACGCTCGGCATCCTGGGTCTCTGGGATGTTGCCACCCATGCCGGCCTGCAGCGCCACACAGAGGATTTCGGCCAGACGCTCGCCGTCTGGGGCATCGAAAGCGGGCCTTACCTGGTCCTGCCGGTCATCGGCCCGACCACGCCGCGCGATCTCATCGGCGTCGGCATCGACCGCGCCTTCGATCCGCTCATCTGGGTCCAAATCGGCAACGACTCGGATGTCGACCTCGCCGCGCGCGGAACGCTCGGCGCCTTCGGGGCGCTGAATGCGCGGGTCCGGCTCGAAGACCAGCTCCGCACGCTCAATGCCCAGCCGGAACCCTATATTGCCCTGAGACGGATCTATTCATCTTCGCGTCAGACGGAAATCCTTAATGGACGCATCGATGAGGACACCGCCTATGACGACCTGCCTGACTTTGATGAGTTCGACGATCTCCCAGATTTTGACGAATTTGATGAGTAAGCCATGGGCACCCCTGAACAAGGAGTAGTGATTGTGAAGCGTTTTATCCTCCCGGCCCTGGTGGCCATGAGCGTCGCAGCCGCCCAGCTGCCGGCGCATGCGGACGCCCGCACGGAAGCTTATGTGGCCCAGAATGCCAGCGAAGTGCTCTCGACCCTGAACAATCCGGCCCTGTCGGCCGAAGAGCGCACCGCAAGGTTCAGCGGCTACATGGATCAGTTCGCGGATTTCAACGCGATCTCGAATTTCGTCATCGGCAAATATGCCCGGCGCTTTTCGGCCGAGGAGCTGGCCCTCTACCGGCAGGCTTTCCGCACCTATGCGCTTGCTGTCTATGAAAACGAGCTCGACGCCTATCGCGGCGAAGCCGTCACGGTGCGCGGCTCGGTCGATCGCTCGCCGACCGACTCAATCGTCAACACGGTGATCCGCCGCCGAGATGGCCAGGACATGGACGTGCGCTGGCGCGTGCAGGGCACCGAGGGCAACTACCAGGTCATCGACGTCGCGCTCAACATCGAGGGCAATCTGATCTGGCTCGCCATCGAACAGCGCGCCCAGTTCATTGCGCTGCTCGACCGTACGAATGGATCGGCCGACGCGCTGGTCCGCCGCATCGAACAGATGACTGCTGAATTGCAACAGCCGGCCCGCCGCTAGAGGCCCACCCCACAAACACAAAGCGCCCCGGCGGCCTGCCGGGGCGCTTTTTATGGGCGGGTCGGGCAGTCCTCAGGGCGACGGCGCCGCCCCCGGCAGGCTGAAGCTCACCGGCGCGCCCGGCCCGAGATCAATCCCGAGATAGACCCAGACGACCATCAGCGCGACGCCGGAGATCAGCAGCCAGACCGAATAGGGAATCATCATCGCCGTCAGGCTGCCGATGCCGAAATCCTTCTGCCAGCGCTGCGCAAAGATCAGGATCAGCGGGAAATACACCATCAGCGGCGTGATGATGTTCGTCGCCCCGTCGCCCACCCTGTAAGCCGCTGTCGCCCCCTCAGGGCTGACGCCCAGCAGCATCAGCATCGGCACCAGCACCGGCGCCATCAGCGCCCATTTCGCGCTCGCCGAGCCGACGAACAGGTTCAGAAGACCGGAAAACAGCACGATCAGCCCAAGGACGATGGGTAGCGGCAGGCCGGAGTGCTCGATCGCGCTTGCCCCGTGCACAGCGGTAATCAGGCCGAGGTTAGACCAGTTGAACATTGCCACGAAATGCGCGGCCGCGAAGGCGAGCACGAGGTAATAGCCCATATCCTTCATCGCCTCGGCCATCATGCCGACCAGGTCGCGGTGGTTCTTGATCGTGCCCGCCGCCGAACCGTAAGCCCACCCTGCCGCCAGGAACAGAATGAAGAACGCGGCCACCAGAGACCGGAAGAATGGTGCCATCCGGTCATACCATTCCTTCTCCGCGATCTCTGCTGGAAGCACCCCCATCGCGGCAAAGTCCGCATCGCTGTAATAGAGCGGCGAATCCGGCCCGAGCGTCATGAACGCCCAGAGCGCACAGACTGCCAGGATCGCAAGTCCCGCCCGGCCGAGGCCCTTTTTCTGCTCCGGCGTCAGCGGCTTGTCCTCATCGCCATAATTCTTCGCCTGCGCTTCGTCGGGTACCCATTTGCCAAGGCGCGGCTCGATGATTCGGTCGGTCACGAACCAGATGATCGGCAGATAGAGCAACAGCAGGACGGAAATGAAGGTCCAGTTGCCGGCAAAATTCACCTGCCAGTCAGTATCGATACCGCTGCCCACGACCGCCGTCTCGGTGATCCCGAACAGAAGCGCGTCGAGCTGCCCCGGCGCAATATTGGCCGAGAAGCCGCCGGAGACGCCCGCAAACGCCGCCGCGATGCCTGCCAGCGGGTGGCGACCAGCCGAAGCAAACAGGATCGCCGCCAGCGGGATCATCACGACATAGCCGGCATCGGCCGCATGGTTTGAAATCATGGCGACCAGCGCGACCACCGGCGTCAGCAGGAATTTCGGCGCCCCGCGCACCGCTGAACGGATGCCGCTCGCAAACAGGCCAGAACGCTCCGCCACGCCAGCGCCCAGCATCACCACAAGCACATAGCCAAGCGGATGGAAGTGGGTGAATGTCTGCGGCATGTCGATCCAGAGCCGCTGAAGGTTCGCCGAAGACAGCAGGCTCTCGGAGGTGATCAGCACCGGAGCGCCGTCTGGCCCGATCTGGGTCGGGTGGTCGGCGGACGCGCCCAGAAAGGCGCAGACGACCGAGATGAGCACGAGGCCGATGATCAGATAGAAGAACAGGAAGACCGGATCAGGCAGTTTATTGCCCGTGCGTTCCACAAATCCGAGAAAACCTTTCTGCCCCGGCGCCGTCTCTGTCGCTGCCATGCTCACTCTCCCATCAAGTCCGGGCGAACTGTGCGGATGGCCCGCCTGATGGCAAGACCTTTCTGTCAGAAATGTCACATGCGGCGCGCGGCCGGCAGATCAGAGGCGGATATAATCCGACACGATGCGCAGGGGTGTCTCGCGCGCCGCTTTCGTCTCCAGGCGCACATGAAATCCCTCGCCCGCGAGCAGGTCATTGACCTCGATCATCGCATCGACGCTGACGAAATTGTCCTTGTGACGCGCCGTCCAGTCCGGCGACAGCGCGCGGGCGCGGGTCCAGACCTCCGCCTTGTCCGCCCCGGCCAGGAACAGGTAATTATGCTGCTCGCCGAACAGTTCCGGGGTGTAGCCGCCAAGATTGACGAACCAGAGCGTGCGGGCCGGCCCCTCCGGCGCAGGCCCCGGCACCAGCTCAACCTGCCAGCCCTCAACCGCGTCCAGCTCCGCATAGCCATCGATATGCAGCGTCGAG
>JBKBVT010000103.1:0-8307 GCA_046289305.1 Hyphomonas sp.
TAAGCCAGCGAACCTGCAAAGCCCGCGAGGATAGCGGCCAGCACACAGGCCCCGCCGGGGCGCCGGCCAAATGCCCGCAAAACGACAACCGGGCCGAAACTGGCCCCCAGCGCGGTCCATGCGAACAGCGTCCGGTCGAAGATCGTGGCTGGCAAGGCCAGTGTCAGTAGCACAGCGACGATACTCAGCGCCGACATCGCGAGACGCGTCGCCAGTACCGTGCTGCCGCCGATGAAGCGAGCCGCCCCAAGATCGTGACTGATCGCCCCGCTCGCCACCAGCAGTTGGCTGTCTACAGTCGACATGATGGCTGACAGGATGGCGGCTGCCACAATGCCGGCCAGTACGCCCGGAAGCAGGTCACCGGCAAGACGGAAAAAAATGCCTTCCGCCGGCGCGTCCGCGCCAAACAACGCCCGGCCCGACAGGCCAAGCACAGCCATACCTGTATAGACCACAGCGCCCCAACCGATCGCGACGCCTGCCCCGCTAATACGCGCTTTCGTGTCCCGCGCGGCCATGATCCAGCTGATGAGATGGGGCTGGCCCAACGCGCCAAATCCGGTTGCGGTCAAGCCAACGACAAAACCAAGCGCAATCCAGCCGGTGCGGCCGCCCAGCGCCTCGGTGTAACTGGCCGGGCTTTCCGCGAGCGCTGCCGCTATACCGCCCGCCCCGCCTGCGGCAGAAAATGCGAGCAAAGGCAGCAGGACGGCGACCAGCATCATCACTACCCCCTGGACTGTGTTGATCACCGAGACCGCCAGGAAACCGCCCGCAAACGTATAGGCGAGGATGATGGCGGCTCCGAGAATCACGCCGCTTACCATGCCCATGCCAAACAGATCATCGAAGGCGACACCGGCGCCCTGAAACTGCGAAGCGATGTAATAGGAAAAGCAGAAGGCGATCATCAGGGTTGCCGAAATCCGGATCAGGCGGGCCATTTGAGGTCCGGCAGTTTCGGTCAGGAAGGCCGTCAGGGTCAGCTGATCCTTGTCCCGGCTTGCCCGCTGCAGCACCGGGCCCGCAAACAGCCAGACGGCAGCATAGCCAAGGAGAATACCCGGGATCATCCATAGCGCCGACGGGCCGGTTGCATACACGAAACCGGAATAACCAAGCAGTACCCAGGCGCTTGAACTTGACGCCGCATAGGCAAGTCCGGACACCAGCGGGCCAAGCGAACGCCCGCCGAGCAGGAAAGATGATGCCCCGGCCCCTGCCCTCCGGCTGGCCCACAGGCTCACCCCCGCCAGAAGCAGCGCGTAGGCCATAAGTGTCAGCAGCGCTGGTAGATTTGCGCGCAACTCCCCGCCCCCTCGCTACGGTTCAGGCCGCCGGGACGGGCACAGGCGCGCCCTTGTAACCGAGCGGCAGGCCCGCCTCCGGCGTGAACCCGTAGAGCGGTTCATCCGGCAGAGCGCTCGCTACGAGATTGCGGGTCGCCATCAGGCGCTCGAGATCAATCCCGGTATCGACACCCATCGATTCGAACATGAAGACGACATCCTCGGTGACCACGTTTCCGCTGGCGCCGGGAGCTGTGGGGCAACCGCCGAGCCCTCCAAGGGAGCTGTCAAAGGTCGTCATGCCCTCATCGAAGGCGGCGAGAACATTGGCGAGTCCCAGACCCCGCGTATTGTGGAAATGCACACCGGTCAGCGCTGCATCACCAACCACTGTCCGGACCGAACGAATCAATCGGCGCACCGACACAGGATCTGCATAGCCCGTCGTATCGGCGAGACCGACCTCATCGCAGCCTGCTGCCATAAGCAGTTCGGCGCAGCGCAGCACCCTGGCTTCCGCCACCGGCCCCTCCAGCGTGCAGCCGAACGCGGTTGAAAGCGAGCCTTCGAAATGTGGTCTGCGCTCCGCAGGGTGCGATCGTATGAGCGCGGCAATTGCCTGCGCCTCCTCGATAACCTGGCCATGGGTCCGCCGGATATTGCGCAGTGAATGCGTCTCGGACACCGACATGGGCAGGGTGATCTTGTGCGCACCGCCCGCAATTGCCGCCTCAGCGCCTTTCAGGTTCGGAACCAGAACGGCAACCGTCAGCCCGGCAAGTGTCCGTGCATACTCAAGAATCTCGGCCGTGTCCGCCATCTGCGGAAGGAGCTTGGGTGAGACGAACGAACCAATCTCGATTTCCCGCACACCGGCTGCGGCGAGCGCAGCGATCCAGCGCTTCTTTGCGTCTGTCGGCATCACGGTCTTGCAGTTCTGCAGACCGTCGCGAGGTCCCACTTCGCTGATCAGGACGCTGGTCATTAAATTTCACCCAATTGTTATATCCTGAAGACTTCCGCGCTTGAAAAGATATATCATTTACGCAACTAATGGCAATCGTCATGGGTCAGGAAGGTCAGGGGAAATCAGGCATGAGCAAGACCGGCGGGCCTCTGTCTGGACTGCGTGTGCTCGAGTTCACACACATGGTCATGGGTCCGGCGGCAGGTCTTGTGCTGGCCGACCTCGGCGCCGAGGTGATCAAGGTTGAACCGATAGGCGGTGACAAGACGCGCAGCCTCAGAGGCTCGGGCGCGGGCTATTTTCCGATGTATAACCGGAACAAGAAAAGCCTCGCGATCGACCTGAAGTCGGACGAGGGCAAGGCCATCGCCCTGACCCTTGCGGACCGTGCGGATGTCTTCATCGAGAATTTCCGGCCAGGTGCGCTGGACAAGCTGGGGTTTGGCTATGAAGCGCTGTCCGCACGGAATGAACGGCTGATCTACTGTTCCGAGAAGGGCTTCCTTGACGGTCCGTATGCCCACAGGACCGCACTCGACGAAGTTGCCCAGATGATGGGCGGTCTTGCCTACATGACCGGACCGCCCGGCAGGCCCCTGCGCGCGGGCGCTTCGGTGATCGACGTCACCGGCGGCATGTTCGGCGCCATCGGCGTCCTTGCCGCCCTCAACGAACGCCAACAGACAGGTAAGGGCTGCCGCATCACCGCCTCTCTGTTTGAAACAACGGTGTTTCTTGTTGGCCAGCACATCGCGCAGTATGCCGTGACGGGATTACCCGCGGCCCCGATGCCAGCGCGCGTATCGGCCTGGGCGGTGTATGACGTCTTTGACGTGAAGGATAACGAGAAGGTGTTCGTAGGCGTCGTCTCCGACAGTCAGTGGACGGCATTCTGCCGCGCTTTCGACCTGACTGACTGGGGAAGTGATCTATCACTCGCTTCGAACAACGACCGCGTCGCCCAGCGTGAGCGGCTCCTGCCGCGTCTGCGCACTCTGTTTGCGGACTATTCCAAAGACGCACTCATGCAGAAACTGGACGATCTTGGCCTGCCTTTTGCGCCGATCCAGCGGCCCGAGGATCTGCTGAATGATCCACACCTGCTCGCGGGCGGCGGCCTGCTGGATATGCAGTTACCGGACGGACCCAAAGTTGCGTTGCCCGCCCTGCCGATTTCGATCGACAATGAGCGTCTTGGCCTCAACATCGATCCGCCCCGGATCGGCGCGCATTCAGAAGAGATCCTCGCGAGCCTGGGCCATACTCGCCAGGCCATTGCGGATCTCATGCGGCGCGGACTTGTCCAGACACCGGCCACGATCCCTGGTTCTCAGACGGCCGAATAGACCCAGGGCCGCTCGCAGCGATCAGCTTCGATGTAGCGAATGATCTCGTCCTGCTGTCTCAGTGTCAGACCAACCGGGTCAAGCCCTTCCAGGAGCAGCCTTTTCGGATAGCTCCCTATTTCAAAGCGACCCGTCCAGCCAGGCAGCGCGGGACTGGTCACCCACTGGTTCTGCAGATCCACAACCAGTTCCGCTGCGCCTGCACGCGCCAGTAGCGTGTCGACTTCGGCATCAGCAAGCTTGACCGGCAGGACCCCGTTGCGAAGGCAGTTGCCGTAGAAAATCTCGCCGAATGATTTTGCAACAATAACCCTGATGCCATAATCCTTCAGTGCCCAGACGGCATGCTCCCGCGAAGACCCGCAGCCGAAGTTCGCGCCGGAAATCAGGATCGACGTGCCAGCCTGTTCCGGCCGGTTCAGAACAAAGTCTGAAACAGGCACCCGCCTGTCAACATCTGAATATCGCCGGCCCGCAAAAAGGCCTTCACCCAGCCCTGTCCGGCTCACAGTCTTCATTTCCGTCGACGGGATGATCTGATCGGTATCGATATTGTCCTCGGGCAGGATAGCGGCAATGCCGCGGTGATGGCGGACCGGCTCTGTCATTGGCCCACGACCTCCTTTGACAGAATGTCCGCCGGCTGGCAGATGCGGCCCGCGATCGCCGACGCAGCGACCACGGCCGGGCTTGCGAGATGTGTACGAACGCCGGGCCCCTGCCTTCCTTCAAAATTGCGGTTCGTAGAAGACATCACCCGCGTGCCAGGCGCAAATGTCTCACCGCCCGCATAAAAGCACATGGCACAACCGGGCTCGCCCCATTCGAAGCCTGCCTCAATGAAAATGCGGTCAATGCCCGACGCGGCAGCGGCGCGCCTGACAGCCTGGGATCCCGGCACACAGACTGCCCGAAGTCCGGGCGCCACCCGGCGGTCTTTCAGGACAGAAGCAGCCGCCTCGAGATCACTGAGACGGCCATTCGTGCACGAACCAATGAATGCACCGCCAATCGGCAACCCGCGTACGGACTGACCGGGGCTGAGCCCCATATATTCGAGGGCGCGGGCATCGCCGTCTGCCGGCACACACTGGCCGAGCGCCACCGCGTGTTCCGGACTGGTACCCCAACTCACATGCGGCTGGACATCACCGGCCTTGATCACGATCTCTTCATCAAAAAGGGCGTCCGGTTCAGTGCTCAGACTGCGCCATTGCGCGAGCGCCCTCGCCAGATGCTCCGCCTGAGGACTGAACGGCCGGCCTGCAGCATACGCGAAAGTCTTTTCATCCGGCGCAATCAGCGCCGTGAAAGCGGCAAACTCCACCGCCATGTTGCAGAGCGTAAGACGCCCTTCGATCTCGAGGTTCGCAATCGCATCGCCAGTGAATTCGATTGCGCAGCGACCGCCCCCCCCGGAGCCGTGCCGGGCTATGAGATAGAGCGCCAGATCCTTCGCCGTCACGCCGGCAGCCAGCCGCCCCCCGACCCGCACCCGCATCTGCCTCGGCTTGATCACCCGGAGCGTTCCGGTTGCCATCGCATGTTCAGCGTCACTCGACCCTATGCCCCATGCCAGCGCGCCGAGGGCCCCAAGACTGCAGGTATGGCTGTCAGGGCAAACGAGCGACAGGCCGGGCAAGGCAATCCCGAGTTCCGGCGCCACAACATGCACGATACCCTGGTCGGCGTCGTCCGTGTCGATCAGGCGAATACCGGCCGCCCGGGCCATGGCCCGGGTTTCCGTAATGAAAGCCTCGCCGCCGGGGCTTCGCGCCTCATCGCGGCCCCGCCCGGCCCGGAAGGACACAATGTGATCCATGACCGCGAACACGCGGGCCGGATCAAGAACCGGATGCCCATTCTCTGCAAGCGTTTTCAGCGCAATGCCGCCCGTGCGCTCGTGCAGAAGCAGGCGGTCGACCGCGATCAGGTCATACCCGTCGCCCGCATCGGCCACCCGATGCATGTTCCAGAGCTTGTCAAATAGTGTTTTCACGCGCACCTCCGGAAAAGATATATCCTTTAGTTGCGTTCGGTCCAATATGATTATCCCTCAGTCTGAAAAGGAAATCGCCAGCGGACTTCAGAGCGTGTCTGATTTCGCGCTTTCATGGAGGCCCCTTGGTTTTGAGCGGGTTGCACCGAGACAAGAGCATTGAAACGAAAATGGCCCTCGGGAAGCTCTGCTGCAAAATGGTCGGCGGCATATTTCCTGCCGCCGACCTTGTTTTGTTGCAAGCGATCAGCGCTCGTGGGCAGTTCGGTGACGTGTCCGCCGGGACTCGCCAGAGCGGCGTTTCTCCTGCGGCTTCCTCCCAGCCCAGGTTCTGGCGCGCGCTTGCCCGAACAGCATGTCGAAGTCTGCCGGTGACAGAATCTCATGCTCCCTGCTGGAGGGCGAAACGGATGGCCCGTGCTTTCCGGCGCCGGCGCCAGGCGCGGCGCTCCTCGCGGCTGAGGACGGCCTGTGTCCGGATGGGCGCCATCTGGCTGACAGGTGCCGATGCGGCGACGATTTCGATGGTCTCGGTCTGATGGTTCATGGTCAATCTCCTGAATGGCCGGCGTTTATTTTCCGGATTGCAAAGGAAATGGGACTTGAACCGCGATAGCTCCAATCTAAAATAATTCTCATTCCAATAGCTTGAGGCTATCAATATGCGCCCGACACTCCGGCAGATGCAATACCTCGTGGCAATCGCTGACACCGGCAAATTCGGCGAAGCGGCAAAGCTGGTGAATGTCAGCCAGCCGAGCCTGTCGGCGCAGGTTGCCGAGATGGAAGCGGCGCTCGGCGTCATCCTCGTCGAACGCTCCCGGCAGGGCGCCATGCTGACACCGGCGGGCGAGGAATTCGTGCGCCGGGTGCGGCTGATCCTGAAGGATGTGGAAGACCTCAAGGCCGTGGCCCGGTTCGGCCGGCGGGAGTTATCAGGACGGTTGCGGCTGGGCATCCTGCCCACCGTCGGCCCCTACCTCCTGCCGTTTGCCGTACGAGACCTTCATGCTCAGTTTCCTTCGCTGCGCCTGAGTGTTCGCGAGGAGCGAACGATTGACCTCGATGAACATCTTCAGTCCGGAGCGTTCGACACGATCATCTCGACACCTGAAGATCATCAGGGCATCGATCACGCGCACCTGTTCACAGAAAGCCTGTATATCTGCGCGCCGCCCGAGGATCCGCTGTCGCAGGCAAAAGGCCCTGTCGCCCTCGCAGATCTGAAAGGACGGTCCCTTCTGACGCTCGGCCAGGGTCACCGCCTGAACAGGATCATCCGCGAGCTCGCTGATGCATCGGGCGCTGACGTCAGCTCCGAGTATGAAGGCACGTCCCTCGACGCAATCCGGCTGATGGCCGAAATGGGCGCCGGCGTCGCGGTGCTGCCGAGCCTCTACGCCCTGTCAGAGGCGCGGCGCGACCGCGCCATCAATGCAAGGCCGATTGCGCATGAACTCGCGCAGCGATCCGTTTCCCTGATCTGGCGGGACACGTCCCCGCTCGCAACCAGTCTCGAAGCCCTTGTGGCGCCACTTGCAAAAGCCGCAGCAAGTATTCTCACCCAGGACGGTCAGCGATTGGGTGGGAAGCAAGCCCGGGCCTAGAATGCATAGTCAATGGCTATGATCGGGGCATGTCCGACCGTATCTGGCCTGCCGGCCACAATATCCTGCTGCCGCAGATAACCTGCGCTGAGCGAGACCCGGTCGCTGAGTTCATAACCGAACCCGATTTGCGTGCGCAGACCTGTCAGTCCCTCATCTCCTGTCCGGCTGGTGCTCTGCAAGGTCAGAAAGAGTTCGGCATCGCTTCTGAAACTCCAGCGACCCTCATCCCCCAGAGGGATGGCAACGCCAATCCGCGGGCGAAGGCGTAGTCCGGCCCGTTCGGCGCCATCAACAAAACGCTGCTCCAGCCGAAAACGGGTCTTTACCACACCATGGCGCGTCGAGACCTGTTGCATCAGCCGCTTCTCGTCCGTACCGCCATCATTGACCCGGCGCTCCACAGCCCCGCTTACCGTTGCACCGGTTGCGAGTTTCTGGTGCAGCCAGAGGCGACCGAAATAGGTATCTGCGCGGCCATCACTGGCATTGCGCAGGCGCTGTGCGGTTTCGATCTCAAATTCTCTATCCCCGTCAACTGTGAAACTGGCGGAAGGGTTAACCCAGAATTCGAGTCCGTCGTCCGTCGCGCAGGCCTTTGCGTGGGCGGTCAGTGCCAGCAGCGACAAAAACACGGCGACGGATCTGTACATTCGGTGTGCTCCTGATTTTCCAAAACGCGACTGCGCAGGGATCAATGGTGTTCAGTGCCCGTCTGGTTCTGAACACGGAAAAAAAGAACTGGCCGCCGGACCGCGCGGGAGGGGCTGACGCGTCCAGCGGCCAGTCAAGGAAGTCGGGGTCAGTCTGCCGAGAAGGGCAGCGAGGAATGATGAAGGACAATGCGCAGCGCGCCGTCCTCATCCCGCAGATAGCCCCAGGTCTTGTCGACCGTAGTCACGTTACCATCCTTGTCGGTGAGCCTAACATTTCCCATCGAGATGGCGGTGTTGCCTTCAATGTGAATGGCGGCGTTCTCGATCGCAAAGTCACGCCAGCCCTTCAACGCAAATCCGGTGTCCGCCGGAAACTCGGGATCGCCCCCGACGAAATAGGCGAGAGCGCCGTCACGGGTGGTCCTGAAAGTCTGCGGCGC
>JBKBVT010000104.1:0-8243 GCA_046289305.1 Hyphomonas sp.
ATCGTGATCGCCATTCCGATGCTGCTGTGGGTCTGGCCGCTCTAGAAATAAAGTGCGGTGTCAGGGAACCAGTGCGCTGACCGGACGTTCTCATAGCATAACCGCCTGCATCTCAGGCTAGCAAAGGAGAAACCCATGCTTGGTTGGGCACTGACATTTTTCGTTCTCGCCATCATCGCCGCAGTTCTCGGCTTCGGTGGCATCGCCGGAGCTGCCGCAGGAATTGCACAGATCCTGTTCTTCGTCTTCCTCGCACTTCTGGTCATTTCCTTCGTCGTGCGCGCGCTCCGTGGACGGAGCGTAACTTAACCGAAACAAGGCGCCAGTCATCGTCCCCCACCCTGAATGGCTGGATGCCTTCCGCCACCCGGTTCGCCGGGTGGCGGTTTTCGTTTGGAGAACCTGCTCAGGCTGTTGCGTCCGGCTTGCCGGTGTAAACCAGTGAAAACGTGACCTGGAGCTCGCTGTCACTCAGGTGGCGCTCTACCTGCCCCCCCGCGGAGGCGACTATTCGCTCAATGACTTTAAGTCCGGTTCCGGTCGATGTAGGCAGGTTGGCCTCAATTGGCGGTGACCCTTCCAGCGGCTCATGCCATGACACGCAGAGCGCGCCATCCTCGACGTGCCCCCTGCAACAGACAGGCGCACCAGCGCGCAAAGCGCCATACTTGAGGGAGTTGGTGGTCAACTCACCGATGACCACCGCGATGACCCGCATCTGCATCTCGTCGACTTCGCAGTCTTGAAGATTGCTGACATCGACCGTCTCTTCGCCGACCCCCGCCGCGTTTACGAGATCTGTGACGAGCGCGCGCAGTGAGAAAGACGATGCTTCTTCGACCAGCTTGCCTTGAGCAACGGCGAGCGAGGAAAAGCGGCCGACCAGTTCCTCAGCAAAAGCCTGATGCTCCGGGCGCTGACGGGCGCTGATCTTTGCGATCGCGCTGCTCACGGCAAAAGCATTCTTCAGCCGGTGGCGCATTTCAAGGGCGATGGTTTCATACATCGTGCGGCTGGCGGCGGCCTCGGAGACGTCCCGTGAGATCACCAGAAAGGTCTCCTCACCGCCTTTCTTGGAAGTGACGGGCACAACCCGGACATCCCACCATTTCGGAACACCCATAGCGGTATTACAAAGACCTCTGAAGCCGGCTATCTCGCCAGAGGCGGCCTTGGCGACCGCGTCCCGCACCTGCCCCTGCCCGGGTTCCGGCCAGAGATCCCACCAGACGCGCCCGAGGATATCCTCCTTTGCTCGAAGGCCAAGCAGAGCCAATCCGTTTCGATTGACATAGGTCAGCCGGCCTGACGCATCGAGCAGCTTGATACAATCACCACTATTCTCCAGCAGTGCCTCCAGCATCGGCTCAGCATGGATACCGGCGAACTCTTTCGGCAACGCCATTCTCAGGGGCCTGCGAAGCATCATGAACAACTCCTCGCCCGGCCCTGGCCTACGCGTCTATTCTACAGGATATGGCCGTTCGGCGGCTGGCTTAGGTTGTAGCTCAACCACAAGGAAACTCGCAAGGCGAGAGGTTGTATCAGGCGGGTATGTAAAAAAACCCCGGCTTTCCGTTTCGGAAAAACCGGGGTTGCCAGCAACATGCGTCCCCCACAAGTGGCCTGACAGGCAAGTCGTATCGCTTCGCAGGGCGTTGCGCGCCCCCCTGTTCCGGTGGGATGGCAATCGGGTCCAGCCGTAATATTCTAGGTATTGGCGTGCCGGATTGATCGGCCAATATTTCGAGCGGGAGGACACCCGTGTGACACAGCTGCTGATCCTCGAGGACATTGCCGAGACGCGGCTCTGGTTGCGCGAGATCGCGCTCGAGGCCTTCCCGGATTGCATCGTCCATGAGGAAGCCAGCGTGCGAGGCGGCCTGGCCGCTGCATCGGCGCAGCGCTTTGATCTCGCCATGATCGACCTTGGCCTGCCGGACGGTTCGGGCCTTGATGTGCTGCGGCGGCTGAAACAGGTCGATCCGGGCATTGTCTGCATTGTCACGACCGTGATCGGCGACGATGCCTGGATTGTCGGTGCCCTTTCGGCCGGCGCCAATGGTTATCTCCTGAAGGACCAGCCCCGCGAAACCCTCGCACGCCAGTTAAGGCAGATCGCGGATGGCGTGCCGGCCCTTTCCCCCTCCATCGCCCGGCGGATCATGGAGCATTTCCGCCTCACCGGCCCGGCTGCGCCCGATGACACACTGACCCCAAGGGAGCGCGATGTGCTCGCGCTGATCGGGCGGGGCATGCGCAACAGCGAAGTGGCCCGCGCGCTCGAACTCAGCGAGAACACGATCGCAGGCTATATCAAAGGCATCTACCGCAAGCTCGGCATCTCCTCCCGCGCGGAGGCCTCCTGGCATGCGACGCGGATGGGGCTTTCAACAGATCCGGGCTGAAGGCCGCGTTGATAGTTGCCTGTCAATATGCGGCCCCGTCCAGTTCGCTGGCCGGTATTCGCGCCGTAAGACAAGTACCTCCTGCCCCAATGAGGGAAATCTCCCCACCAAGACTTTCAACCCTTACCTTCATGTTCGCCAGGCCGTTCCCGAGCGGCGCGGCCACAACGGGCAGGCCGCATCCATCATCCGTGACGGTCAGGGTCACCCAGTTATCCCGCAGGGCAATCTCGACCTGAACCTGCTTCGCCCCGGAATGCTTGATCGTGTTGCTGACGGCCTCCCGGATCATGGCCCGCAGCGCATGGATCTTCTTACGATCGAGCCGGGCGCCTGGCGCCGTCGTGATCGACCAGACCAGCGTGATACCGTGAGGGTCGAGCCGATCCGCCGTTTCCGCCCGCAGGTCAGCCAGGACATCTTCCAGCGGCGCCTCGAAACCCTCCGCGTTATTGATCACATCCCGGATATCCGTCAGCGTCTCGCGGATCATGGCATCCTTTCGGCCCGCCTCACGTGAATGCAGTGCACGGAGTAGCTGCGCCCCGATATTGTCATGGATGTCCCGCGCAATCCGGGCGCGCTCTTCAACGACACCTCGGTCATACGCCCCCCGGCTCTCTTCGGCATGGCGCACCAGCGCCACCATCTGCTCGGCGAGGGCCAGATCGCGCGGCGAGAAGAGCGCACGCCCCTCACGTTTGTAGCGCAGGCTGAAGGCAGGCGCGTCTGTGACGGCTGGCATCTGTAGCAGCAACCCATCTTCCGCGATGGCGGGATCACTGCTGAGACTATCGCCCGGCGAAATTTCGAGTGGGCGGAAAACACGTTTCAGCAATGCTTCCCAACTCGTCGCCCGCTGGCCGGAGCCCGGCCTGAGAACCGTGTCGATCACGGCCCTGAAGACATCTGTTGCCTCCGGCTCGCCACGACCCGTAACCCATTGCCAGGCGAAACCGCGCAGCGGCAGGTAAAGGAGGGCAGCGAGCAGAAGCGAAGCCGTGAAAGCCGTGCCCGAGTCGAGGGACAGGAGCCCGATGAACGCAGCATCAAAAATGAGGATACACAGCAGGGCAGCCAGGTGGAACACCAGCTGGAAGGCCCAGACGCCAAGTCCGAATACCCTGTATCGCAGGAGACCGGCCGCCAGGCCGATATAAATCAGCAGGAAGGACGCAAACGCATAGATCGGCGGCACAAGCGGCGGAAAGCCGAAGGTGATCGGCGCAGCAACTGTCGCAATGAAGAACCCCGCGCCGGTAATGACCGAGGCGCCCAGCCAGACCGCGATCGCGCGCGCAGCCGGATCGTCCCTCGTCGCGGCAATCTGTGCCAGGACGAGGCCGACAATCAGCACCATCTCAGCGAGTGTGATTGGCTGGATCATCTCGAACTGGCGCCAGGGCCAGATGATATATGCAGCCGTCCAGAGGCCAAACCCGCCCACGGCAAGTCCGGCAAATATCCTCCAGCCCGGCAGGCGCTTAGGATAGATCAGAAACAGGCAGATCATCACGATGCCAAAGGCCGAGGCACCGAGGGCATTCACGGTCGCGGCGGTCAGCAGAAGGGAATAGGAAAGCGGCACAGGAACAAGGCTCGCCGCCGCCCCGGCGCAGAAGAGCAGCGTGGCAAAGCCGCTCAGGGCAAAGAGGATCGTCGCCGGATCGGCCGGCTTCAGTGCCCAGACCCCGCCCGAAATCAGGCAAGAGCCAACGCCGACTCCCAGCGCGGCCCAGATGGCGAATGGCACTTCCCATGGCGCCCGCCACCCGGCGGCGCCCGCCTCCGGGCGCAGCGCAAGATAGACGATCGCCAACAGCACGGCGGCGGTCAGCAGAGCCGGCACAGCCAGGCGCGCGACAGGCGTTGTCAGGATATTCAGTTGCACGGCGTCCCCTCCAGCCATTGAATCGCCCTAGCCCAAGGCGCAGCAGAGCGGAACCTGAATCTCGCTCCTGCCAGCCACTGATTTGCATTTCTGTCTCAGAACCACGCTAGGCACGATGCCAACACGTCATGAGGGAGCATCCGATGAGGCATCTTTTACTGGCAGGCCTAAGCCTGGCGCTGATCGGCTGCGCCGCGCCGCCCGCCCCTTCCGAGAGCCAGACGCGCGCGGATGTGATCGTGATCGCGCATCGCGGCGCCAGCGGCGAACTGCCGGAACACACAATTGAAGCCTACAAGCTCGCTATTGAGCAAGGCGCCGACTACATCGAGCCCGACCTCGTCATGACAAGCGACGGCGTGCTGGTCGCACGGCACGACCCCTGGCTATCAGATTCCACGGATGTTGCAGACCGGCCTGAGTTTGCGGACCGGCGCACAACGGTCACGAGCCCCGACGGTCAGGAATTGACCGACTGGTTCGCCTGGGACTTTATCCTCGAGGAACTGAAAACCCTGCGCGCCCGTCAGGTCCGCGCCGGGCGTCCGAAAGAACACGACAATCTCTGGCCGATCCCGACCTATGCCGAAATCGTCGCCCTCTCGGAGGCAGAGCGCGCCGCGACGGGCCGCATTGTCGGCCTCTATCCCGAAACGAAATGGCCAGGCCATCACCGCGATCGCGGCCTAGACATGACCGCGGCGATGGAAGCGGCCCTGCGCGAAGCTGGGCATGACCATGCCGGCGCGCCTGTCTATGTGCAGAGCTTCGAGCCCTTCATCCTGATTGAACTCAAAGAGCGGGTCGCAACCCCGCTGGTGCAACTCGTCTATCCGATGGGATATGCGCCGGGCGCCGCCCCAAGCGTCGACCTCGAAACGCTGGCCGCCTATGCCGATGGCGTCGGTCCGTTCAAATGGATGGTGATTGATCCGCGCACGGGCGCCTCGACCGGCTATGCCGAAAAGGCCCGCGCCCTGGGGCTGGAGGTCCACCCCTGGACCTTCCGGGATGATGACCGCCCCGGCTGGGCCGCCACGCCGGAAGACGAAATCCGCGCCGTGATCGACGCCGGCGCAACCGGTTTCTTCACGGACTTCTCAGACACCGGCCGCCGGGCCGTAGATGGCGCGCGCTAGCCACAGGCGGTATTCTTCCACCGCATGATCCAAGGCCGTCCACAACGCCTACCCGGTTCCCATTAGGGGAAGCTACGGATACCCTGCACTCTTGTGAGATGCGTCTTTGACGTGAAACCGGAGAGAACAGCATGGCAAACTCAGGACGAGCACGGACATCCGCCCTCATGGCGTTCGCGGGTCTGGCGCTGATGGGTCTCAGCGCCTGCCAGACCTCGGATACGGACAATGCCGCCCCCTCGGCGCAGCTGTCTGAAAGCAGAACTGCAGGAAAGGCCCTCGCCGAGTCCCTCTGCGCTGCATGCCATGCCGTGGCGCGCTCGGACGCCAGCCCCCATCCCGAGGCGCCGCCGTTGCGCCATCTCGGCCGCAAATATCCCGTCCGCCACCTCGAAGAGGCACTCGCCGAAGGCATCTTCGTCGGACATCCCGACATGCCGGCCTTCCAGCTCCAGCCGGATGATATCGACGCGCTACTCGACTATCTGGAATCCATTCAGACATAGCAGAGGTCACGCCGGATCCGCGCCGAACTTCGGATTCTACGTATAGGCCAGACCGCCCTCCCCGCCGAGATTGTGTTCAAGCAGTTTACAAGCATGTCTGCACTTATGCGGGCGGAGGAGACCACATGATTATCCGCGACATTTCTGTCCTGATCACGAGCGCCGAAAATGATGGCGCCGCGCTCGACCTGGCCGAACAACTGGCCGGCAACACGTCAGCCCACCTCACCTGTGACATGGTTGGCATACTCGCCACACTTTTCATCTACAATGATTTCGGCACCGGGGCGGCCTATGCGCATCTGCTGAATGAAAGCAATGCCGAGATCGCCCGGTTCTGGGAGGAAGCTTCCGCCGGCATCAAGAAGCGCGATGGAAACTTCGAGATCCGTCAGCATAAGACTTTCGGCGCCAATATCGAACCGCTAGTGGCCATGCTCGCGCGTCACAGCGATGTCACGGTCGTCCGGGCACCGACTAATCAGAATCCACAACCCTACGCACAAATCATCGAAGGCGTCCTCCTCGGCAGCGGCCGTCCCGTTATCATCGCGCCCCCCGAATGGAAGCGCGGACCGGTCGGCCAGACCATCGTCATCGGATGGGATGAGAGCCGCGAAGCCACGCGCGCCATGCATGATGCGCTTCTGGTCGCCGCGCCGGACGCCGAGATCACCGTGGTGACGGTCGACGCCAAGCGCGGCAATCCGGAGCATGGCGATACGCCGGGACTCGACATTGCAGCCCACCTGTCCCGCCACGGCCATAAGGTGTCCTTGCGCAATGAGGCGAGCCTAGGCCGCTCCACCAGCGAGGTCATCACCCAGGTCGCAACGGATCTGGGCGCGGATCTGATCGCCCTCGGTGGTTATCGCCATTCGCGCCTTCAGCAGGCGCTGTTCGGCGGCGTCACTCGCAGCATGCTGAGAGAGCCGAAGATCCCTCTTCTTCTGTCCCACTGATGTAAACGGCCTCGAGATCAGCCTTCCGGCGGGCTGATCTCGAGGCCCTGTGACAACAGGCTCGACCAGACGTCCTCCGCGCTGTCGGCAAACCGGAACATTCCGAGGTCGTCCGGGCTGATCATGCCGGCCTCCGCAAGCGCCTCGAAATTGACGATCCGGGTCCAGAACGCCGTGTCATAGAGCACGACCGGCAGGCGCGGCGCCTTGCCGGTCTGGTCCAGCGTCAAGAGCTCGAACAATTCATCCAGCGTCCCGAAACCGCCCGGAAACACGACCAGCGCCCGTGCCCGCATCGCCAGGTGCATCTTTCGCATGGCGAAATAGTGGAACTGGAACGACAGGTCCGGCGTGATGTACGAGTTGGGCTGCTGCTCATGCGGCAGGGTGATGTTGAAGCCTATGGTTTGGGCGCCGGCTTCCGCTGCCCCGCGATTGGCGGCCTCCATCACGCCCGGCCCACCACCGGTCGCGATAACGTTCCGTCTTACCTCCTGCCCCTCCGCAAGCGCCCCGCCCCGCTCCGAGGCGATCCGGCCGAACGCTCGCGCGGCCTGATACACACGGTCATGCCACCCACCGCCGCCCTCTCGAATGCGCGCACTCCCAAAGACAACAATCGTCGACTCGATCCGGTGGCGGCGAAGGTGCTCCTCCGCCTTGGCATACTCCATCATGAAGCGCGCCCCGCGCATCGAATCGCCGAGGATGAAATCCTGGTCGAGCGCGGCCAGTTGATAGGCCGACGGGGGTGCGTCTAATTCTGCCATGGTCTCGTCTCCTCTGCTGCGCTGGGGCACAGTTTGCCACAGGCTGCGGCTTTTTCTTGCCCTTGGTGCACACGGCAGGCATTCGCCCCATATACAGGAGGCAACGTTGGCCGCCAGGCCCTGAATCGAGGCAGAACATGCAGGAGCAGATCGACACTTCGCTCTGGCGGGAAGCCATGGGAGGGTTCCTCACAGGAGTCTCCATCGTCACGGCCATGTCCGCAGAGGGCACGCCGCATGGCGCCGCCGTCAACGCGTTCTCAGCCGTCTCGCAACACCCCCCGCTGCTCCTCGTCTGCCTAGACCGCGCCAGCCGCTCGCTTGAGGCCATCCGCCTGTGCGGCCGGTTTGCCGTTAACATCCTCGCCGAAGACCATCTCGACATCGTACCGGCCTTCGCCGCCAAGGGCGTCGAGAACCGCTTCGAGGGGGTGGACTATTTCACGGCGGCAACCGGCTGTCCCATCCTGCCCGGCGCGGTCGCCTGGTTCGACTGTGAAATCCACGCCATCCACGACGGCGGCGACCACGAAATCGTTGTGGGACGCGTCGTAAAGATCGGCTCCG
>JBKBVT010000105.1:0-8201 GCA_046289305.1 Hyphomonas sp.
AATCCTCGGCAGCCAGGCCGGCAACGGCAATGACCTTGACATCTCCCAGGTCGGTACAGGCCAGTATGCCTCGATCGTCCAGGGCGGCTCAAACAATGAAATCGCCCTCGTCCAGCTGTCGCTGCTGAACGATGCCTTCCTGACCCAGAACGGCACCGGCAACTTGATCGACCTTCTGCAGAACGGCACGGCCAACACCTCCACGGTGAACCAGCTCGGCACGAACAATGACGCGCTCATCAGCCAGTCCGGCGGAAGCAACAGCGTCCTGATCAACCAGTCCGGCAATTCCGGCCTGATCGACATCCTGCAGAGCACCAGCGGCGCTTATGCAGAGGTCAACCAGTCCGGCGGTAACAGCAACCGGACCTTCGTGACCCAGGCTTCGCTCGATGCCGTCGCCATCGTCACTCAGACCGGCGCGAACAACTACGCCAGCGTCAATCAGTAGTCGTTCAGTTCAAACCTCAGGGAGGGGAAAATGAACAAGATTCTCATCATCACGGCCTCGCTGTTCGCACTCAGCGCAGCACCGGCCATCGCCCAGACATTCCCGGCACCGGGGATCGACAATTCGGCAAGGGTAACTCAGACCGGCAACTCCAACGAAGCGACCATCGACCAGGCGGTCAATGGCATCATCAATGGCCAGGGCCGCGCCGAGATCATCCAGAGCTCCAATCAGGGCCGGGCGACGATTACTCAGACCACGGCAACCAGCCCGCGTCCGAACGGGTTTGCCAACACTGCCTTGATCGACCAGCGGCGCAATCGTGCCACTGCCTCGGTCGAACAGATCCACGACTACCAACAGGCCTTTGGCAACGAAGCCAATGTCACCCAGATTGCTGCCGACGCCCAGGGCGCCGTCCAGCAGCGCGGCGACCGTAACTTCGTCAACATGCGCCAGCTCAATGGCTCCGTCGCGCCGGTCGCGTCGGTCCAGCAGAATGGTATCTTCAACCGGGCGGTCGTCCGCCAGTCTGGTGCGAATGGCCAGGTGATCGTGATCCAGGGTGAATTCACCAATGCCGTCGGCGCCTCGCCCATCTCGAGCCGCTCGCGGGCAACGATCGACAATGACGGCGTCAATGCCGACATTTTCGTCACCCAGATCGGCTTCGGCAACGAGGCCACGATCCAGGAGAACGGCCTGAATGGTCTGATTGATGTCTCGATGTATGGCGATCTGAACATCACCAACATCGTTCAGGAATCGACCAATGGCACAACCATGATCTCGACGCTTGGCGGAAGCTACAGCAACTTCTCGGATGTCCATCAGGAAGCGTCTGATTTCGGCAGTTCGACCTTCATCGAACAGTCGGGCGCGTTCAGCACGGCGGAAGTCAACCAGAAGGACCTGCTGGGCCTCGGCGGCAACAACCAGGCCCAGGTCGAGCAGAGCGGCTTCGGCGCAGCGGCCAATAGCCTCTACTCGCTGATCATGCAGAATGGCGCTTCCAACCAGGCAAACGTGCAGCAGGCGAGCAGCTATGCTCAATCCACCGTGCTGCAGACCGGCATTGGCCATACCAGCCAGATTTCCCAGTAAGGGGAACCAGGCGGATGCGGCCATCTTGCTGCAAACTCTGGGGGGCGGTCCTGGCGGCCGCCCTCTTTAGCGGGGCTGGGGCACCGGCAATTGCCGGTGAGGGTGAGGCCTCCCTGATCGAGGGTAACGGGATTCTCTCGCTCCTTCAGGGAGGTGGCCTTGCACCATCCACTCCGGATTCGGGAAGCCTGGCGCTGGTCGTCCAGAGCGGCCCCGAGAATCGTCTGATGTCGGATCAGACGGCGGCCGGCCAGGGCACGCTTCTGCTGATGCATCAGATCGGCGAGAACAATCTGGCCGAGGTGGTGCAGTCAGGCGCCGCCAATGCGGCGAGCATCACCCAGCTCGGTACCGGCAACATCTTTGCGTTGACCCAGCTTGGCGGCGACAATAGCCTGATCCAGCTCCAGCAGGGTGACGGTCTCGGCATCGCGATCACCCAGTATGGCGGCGCCCAGATGGTGATCACCCAGAGGAACGAGTGACATGCGCCTGCGTCTCGAGCCGGCCACGCGTATGGCAGCAGCACTCGCCTTGATCCTGGCCGTAGGGCAGGGGGGGCAGGCTGGCGAGCCGGTCCAGACGGCAGAGATCGACCAGGTCGGCCGTCAAACCGTAACTGCCGAGCGCAGCAGCGCGGCACTGGACCAGATTCCGGCCAGCCCGGCGCGCACTGAAATGGATCAGATCGATCCCGCGGCCAGGTCCGGCCCTGGCCGCGATGAGCCAGGTCTTGAACCGGCCATGTCCGCCCGCGGGTCTTCCGGCGCAGGATGCGATGTCAGCGCCGCGCAGGCGGCGATCATCGAGACGCTCAGGGCGCAGGGCCGGATCCTGGCCGATGACTGCGACCTCGTCGAATGGGTGGCGATCTCCCAGGATCGCACGACGCGCGACGAGCGCCGCGCCCGGGCCGAAGCTGCCACGGCCACCCTGCCTGAGCGTCTGACCTTCACCAGCGAACGCGAGCGCGCCGAAGCCGACCGTCTGCAGCGCCTGGAAGCCGGCCGGGCGGGCCTCACAGGCGCGCGCCTTCCCTCCACCGGAAACTAGCTCGGAGCAGGGGTCACCAGACCCCGCTCAGGCAAGGTTGGCGATCCGATGACCGGATGGGCTTTCTGTCTGGCTACCGTCAGCGCAAGGCGCCGATGGCGGCCCGCGACGGAGCGGTGACAACGGCGTTTGCGAGCATCAGGTCGAGCCCGCCGAGATAGCCCCGCGTCGTCGGGCTCTGGGCGAAGGCAATGACCAGACCGTTCCCGCGCGGCTGGGCCATCAGGAAGGGCTTGTAGGCCAGCTGCAGCTGGTTTTCTTCCCAGAGATAGCCGCTGGCAACGAGGCGGCCCGCCTCCGCAAAGCGGAAGACATTCACGCCGTCAGCGGCGTTCAGCGGCTTGTAGATCGCCGTGCCGGTCACGAGCGCCACGGCGCGGTCATAGCCGGAGGCAAGCCAGTGATTGGGGTCTGCCTCGATGTGAACGAGCGCGCCCGGAACCGTCTCGGGAGACGCCCCCGGATCCGTAATGAGGTTCCTGTAATCCTGCTCCGATGCAATCCGTACACCGCGTTCTGGTTCAGAAGATTTGTCCTTTTCGAGATCAGACCAGGCCGTCTCGCGCACCGTAGTGAGCAGGTCCAGATCATCCGCCAACAGAGCGCCCGTCGACGCGCCGAGCGCGACCAGAACGCCGCCGCGCTCGGTGAATGCTTTCAGCGCCGCCGCGCCGCCGCTTCCGAGGGCTCCGCCGAAACGCCCGGTCGTCTCGGGCAGGATGATCACGTCATAGTCCGACAGGCGGGCTGACCCCAGCGTCCGGACCCGGATGGGCGAAACCGGCAAGCCGAACTTCTGCTCGAGCGTCCAGCGGGTTGCGCCGGCGGATGTCGGGCTCGTACCATCATCCCAGGCGAGCGCGATGGAGGGGCGTTTAAGCTGCACGAAGGCGCGGCTTCCGAAATTCGGCCCCTTTTCCACCCAGCTTGATGCGAGCGCGACAACTTCCGCGCCATGAACTGCCGCGAGGCGGTTCAACTGGTTGCCGAGGTCGGCGGGGTTGCCAGCCGCGGTAAACACCACCGCGCCCTTTCCGAATTCCCGCCCGCCAGCTGTGAAGGCTTCATCGGTGGCAGACCCTGCGAGCCCTTGACCGATTGCGTCGATCACCAGCCGCGCCTGCACTGCGTCCGACCACGGAATGACATAGCCAAACCCGCGATCCGCTTGCGCGGGAATGGGCGCAGGCGCCGCAAGGGTGACGGCCTGCGCCGAAGCCAGGTCCACCCGCCGGCAGCTGTCCGAGGAAAGCCCCTCCATGAGCGGCATGGACCAGGCGGTGACGTCATAGAGTTCGTGATTGAGGCCGGCGCTGCGTCTTTCCTCCTGACGCGTCATGAAGTCCGCAGGCAGAGGAATTTCGGGTTCCAGCAGGGCCCGCGCGAGGCGTCCCGAGGGCTGTGCCTTGTCTATGACGAGCGCCCCGGCCGTGTAAGTCCGTCCGCATGTGCTGATACCGGCGGGCAGGCGCGACACCGCGATCCCCTGGACCACAAGGGTCCGGGCGAGGCGTTCGGCCTGGCCGCGGCGCTCTGCAAGGTCGATCAGGATGAAACGCTCGCCTGACCGCTCGCCTTCCAGAACAGCGCTGCGGCGATAGTCGGCATAGTCGGACAGCAGGCGCGCGCGTTCGCCGGCAACCGTTTCAAGCGTTGCGAGGGAGGCGATGAAGTTGTTGAAGACGCCCTCCTTATAGGTGAGTTCCTCACCGCTTCGCCGGAGGAACACGAGACCGCGCGGAGAGCCCTGCTCAAAGGTCTTGGCGATGGACCCGTTCAGGGCCGGCCACATGTCGCCGAAACCGGGATAGAAGGCATCGAAGATTTCCCGCGTGAAATAGGGAATGCCCAGCCGGTCGAACCAGGCCGCCCGGTTGCGCCCGAACCGGTCCTGGCTGGCGCGCTGGCTTTCGGTGATCAGCGGATTGTAGGGGTCGGCCGCCGGCGGGAAGAAGTAGGTCTGGTCTCCGCCCATCTCATGCGAGTCGACATACACAACCGGATGCCAGTCCTGATACGCCTTCACCCGGCCGAGCGTCTCGGGCTGGGTCACGGCAAACCAGTCCCGGTTCATGTCCATGAGATAGTGATTGAACCGTCCGCCGGGCCAGGGCTGGTCGTGCTCAGCCGCAAAGCGGTCCGCCTGCGGCTCCAGCCCGAGGGCTTCGGTAAAGCTGTGAATGAACCGGGCGCGCCCATCCGGGTTCTGGTTCGGATCGATGATGACGATGGTTTCGGCAAGAATCCGCTCAACCAGCGGATCATCGCGGGCCGCCAGAAGGTGATAGGCCAGCGCCAGCCCGCTATCCGACGGTGTGATCTCGTCGCCGTGCACGCCGAAGCCGAGCCAGGCGACCGCCGGCGTCCGCGCGATCAGATCCGCCCGGTCCGAAGATGACAGGTTTGCGCCGCTGGCAAGGCGCCCTAGATCAGCCTGGACGGTGTCAAGCTGCGCCATCCGGCCAGGGGACGCGATGATCGCATACACCAGCGGCCGCCCCTGCCAGGACTCCGCATAGGGGACAACGCGCATGCGGTCCGGCGCGGCACGCTCAAGCGCCTCGATATAGGTGACAATGTCCTGCGACGTGGTGATCTTCTCGCCCGGACCGTGACCGATGGTCTGTTCAAGGGTAGGTATGGCCGGATCGAAATCGCCCGGCAGCAGCCCCTGCGCCGATGCCGAAGCGCCGAAACCGGCGGCCAGACAGGCCGCCGTCAGGCTTCGCAGCACCGTTTCAAATATTCCGCGCAAGTCAAACATCCAAATACTCCGAATGAACAGGAAACGGAGACGATCTTTGAATATAAAATGACTGTGCGACAAGGCGTTGGCACTGAAAATATCCCAGAACCCGGCAATTGCTTCAGCAAGTATCCTTGCTGGCTATTCTCTGGCCAATAAGAATAAAACGCTGCATAGCGCACGCGCCGAAAGGTATCCAGTTTCAGAACACCGCATGATCGCCGCGGTCGTCGCTCGCTTCACCTCGGATCAGGCGGGCATAATGCTCGAACAGGGTTTCCGTACCGGCGGACGGGGTGGCGCCGGCGTCATACTGCCCGGTCTCGGGGTCGAGCAGCAGCATGGATTCGGTCGCATAATAATGACCGATCCCGGCCAGTTCCGCCTTGTCGGCCAGCTTCGGGCTCACATGGCCCAGCACGGCCAGCGCCTGCCTGATAAACCCGATCAGCCCGGCCGGAACCGCGCGGAATTGCGGCTCCCGGCCAAGCAGAGCGAACAGCGCCTCGCCCTGCTGGCGCGGCGTGATGGCTTCGCCAGGCCCGCCGATGGGCAGAACCTGGTTCCAGCGGCTTTCCTTGTCCAGGCACTCTGCCAGATAGGCGCCGAGATCGCCGTCGCTGATGGGCTTGCAGGCGGTCAGTTCGCCATCTCCGAAGAGGAGATAAGGCTTTCCCTGCCGGACGCGTTCGACCTGCCCGGACAGCGACTTGAAGAAGGCGGTCGGCCGCACAATCGAATAGGTCAGTCCGGAGGCGATCAGTTCCTGCTCGAAGGCCAGCTTGGCATGCTGGAAGGCGAGCCTCGGTTTCTGCACACAGATGGCGGACAGCAGCACCATATGCGTCACGCCCGCCTGCCGGGCGGCGTTCAGTGCGCTGATGTTCGCCCTATGATCAATCGCCCAGGCATCCCTCGGCACACCTGTCCGGGACGCCAGGCACGACACCAGCACGTCAAACCGCTCTCCGCAAAAGCCATCCTGCGCGATTGAGGCCGCATCGGTGACATCGCCAAACCTCACCTGCGCGCCCGGCAGCAGACCCGCCATATCGTCCGGCGTGAGCGTTCCGCCGGTGCCTGCGCGCGGCCGCACAAAGCAGACCACGTCATGCCCTCTGGCGACCAGCGCCCGCACAGCCGCCTGCCCGATCGTACCGGTCGCGCCGAGCACAAGCACGCGGCGGGGGCGCGGGGACGGTGTGACAGTCGGGGCAGGGGCTGCGGGCATAAGTCCAATCTATGGGTCCGGGCGCCGGTCACGGCGTGACCCGCCAGCGTTCCAGAACATTTAGGGCGATAAGTCAGACCGCACACGGTCGCGGCCGGCCCGCTTCGCAGCGTAGAGCCTCGAATCCGCCCGTTCGTACAGATCACCGGCGCTCAGGCCCGGCTTGTATTCACAGACGCCGAAGGACGCGGTGATCCGGCCGAGGGCCTCATGGTCCTGATCGTTCAGCATCTGGGTGCTCCGGATCTCGGACGCGATCTTCACCATCAGATTATGCGACGCCACAATACTCGTCTGTGGCAGGATGATTGCGAACTCCTCGCCGCCGCATCGGGCGACCATGTCCTTGCCCTTGGTATTTCTCTGCAGGATGGCCGTGAAGCGTTTGAGGACATCATCGCCGGTGTGGTGCCCGAGCGTATCATTGACCCGCTTGAAATGATCGATGTCGGTCATAGCGAGGCAGAAAGACGAGTGCGATTCCGTCGAATGTTCGATCGTCTGCGCAAGATAGGCGTCAAAGGCCCGGCGATTGGCGACGCCCGTCAGGGGGTCGCGCAGGCTCAGCCGCTGCATCTCCTCCAGCTCCGCGTTCAGCCGGTCTATCTGGGCCTGGCTTTCTGCAAGCCCCTTGTCGAGCGCCAGCATTGCCATGGCCATCTTTTCATTTTCGACGACAAGCCGCGAGACGATCTCGTCGATCTCTCCGGCAGAAGCGGCCTGGGGGAGGCGCTCTCCCAGGGCTTCGAGGGTTTCCCGGAAGGATCTGTTGTTCCGTGAGCCCTCGTCGATCAACTCCGAGACGGCCGTGAGGCTGTCTTCAAACCGCGATCCGATTTGCTGGCTGACCTCGGACGCCGAGTCCGCTTCCAGAAACTCCGAATAGATCTCGGCAAGGTCGAAGGGGCTTAGGGGCTGGGCTTTCGCCAGCTTGTTCGTGATCGCTTCGACCACGCCGCCGTTCGACTTCGCGGCAAAGGCAAACCAGACCGCATAGGAGATCGGATCCGGCAGGGCCGCATGGCGATGGATCAGGTCCATGGTCTCGGCGGCGACCCGGTAGACGTCCTGATAGTTTCGGGCGTCGAAGGACTGGGCATCGCCTCCTTCGCTGGCTGGCGCTTCCGATGGCATCATCGATTCCTCCCGTCCCCATGCCGGTCTAGTGGGTCTCGTATCGGCTTGGCAAGCGGGACGGGCGGACGCACCGCGCGCCCTCTGGTGCAGGACATAGGTCATGCCTCCACAGCTCGAGCCGGACGCGCCATCGGGAAGCGCAGGAAGCCAGCCTTTCCGGTTACTTCAAGTTGAACGCTTCTAGCCGCGTGCTGATGGACCCAGGTCGTTCCGGCCACGCTTCAGGGGGCGGATCACCGGGAAGTATGTCTCCATCTTTCAGACGCAGCATCATCGGAAACTGTATGAATTGATACGATTCTCGCTTGATAGATGCAAAAACGCACAGAAGTGCCTGCAGAATGTGTTGCAGAAATACCACTAATTAAAGTTATCGCTAACATTTTTAGGACCTCATATTGATAGCGCAAACATTTCGTGGTCGCATCAACTCAGGCTAGCGATAAAATATCGCGCTTATAGCCAAAAATGACATCAAG
>JBKBVT010000106.1:0-255 GCA_046289305.1 Hyphomonas sp.
AGCCTCGCAACGCATGCCCGCATCAACAAATACGGCTTCATCGAAAGCCCGTACCGGCAGGTCAAGAATGGCCGCCTGACGGACGAGGTCGTGTATCTCTCCGCCATGGAAGAGAGCATCTATTCGATCGCTCAGGCCAATGCGACGGTCAACGACAAGCGCGAGCTGGTGAACGAGTTCGTCAATGCCCGCGTCGCCGGTGAGGCGACCATGGTCGCGCGCGAAGACGTTCAGTATATGGACGTGTCGCCGAAA
>JBKBVT010000106.1:265-6346 GCA_046289305.1 Hyphomonas sp.
TCATGGGATCGAACATGCAGCGCCAGGCCGTGCCGCTGATCCAGTCCGAGGCGCCGTTCGTCGGCACCGGCATGGAAGCAGTGGTTGCCCGCGACAGCCGCGCGGCCATCGTCGCGCGCCGGTCCGGCGTGGTCGAGCAGGTCGACGCGATGCGCATCGTGGTGCGCGCGACGGAGGAGCTGGAAGGCTCCAAATCGGGCGTGGACATCTACCGCCTCGCCAAGTTCCGCCGCTCGAACCAGAACTCCTGCATCAACCAGCGCCCGATCGTGCATGTCGGCGACGTGGTGGAGAAGAATGACATCATCGCCGATGGTCCGTCCACGGACCTCGGCGAGCTGGCCCTCGGCCGCAACGTGCTCGTCGCGTTCATGCCGTGGAACGGCTACAACTTCGAAGACTCGATCCTGATCTCCGAGCGTATCGTCAAGGACGATGTGTTCACCTCGATCCATATCGAGGAGTTCGAAGTGGCTGCGCGCGATACCAAGCTCGGCCCGGAAGAGATCACCCGCGATATCCCGAATGTCGGCGAGGAAGCGCTCCGCAACCTCGACGAAGCGGGCATCGTGGCAGTCGGCGCGGAAGTGAAGGCAGGCGACATTCTCGTCGGCAAGGTCACACCGAAGGGCGAAAGCCCGATGACGCCGGAAGAGAAACTGCTGCGCGCGATCTTCGGCGAGAAGGCCTCTGACGTGCGCGACACCTCGCTGCGTGTGCCGCCGGGCGATGCCGGTACGGTCGTGGATGTCCGCATCTTCAACCGCCACGGCATCGACAAGGACCAGCGCGCCCTGCAGATCGAGCGCGAGCAGATCGAGCAGCTGCAAGAGGACAAGGAAGACGAACAGTCGATCCTCGAGCGCAACACCTATGACCGCCTGCGTGTTCTCATCGCCGGCAAGGAAGTGGCCGCAGGTCCGAAGGGCTTCAAGCCCGGCAAGGTCTCGGACGCGGCGCTTGACGAGCTGACCCATCGCCAATGGTGGGATTTCGAGCTCAAATCGGAAAAGGCCCAGGCCGAGCTGAAAGCCCTGCGCGAACAGTTCGACATGTCGATCCGCGAGCTTGAAGCCCGCTTCAATGACAAGGTCGAGAAGGTCCAGCGCGGCGACGATCTGCCTCCGGGCGTGATGAAGGTCGTGAAGGTCTTCCTCGCGGTGAAGCGCAAGCTGCAGCCGGGTGACAAGATGGCCGGCCGCCACGGCAACAAGGGTGTGATCTCGAAGATCAATCCGAGCGAGGACATGCCCTTCCTGGAAGACGGCACCCCGGTCGACATCGTGCTCAACCCGCTCGGCGTGCCGTCGCGGATGAACGTCGGTCAGATTCTTGAGACGCACACCAGCTGGGCCTGCCGCGGCCTCGGCCACATCATTGGCCGCGCGCTGGAGGAGTACCAGCAGAAGCATGACATTGAGGGCCTGAAGAAGGCGCTGGTGCATGCCTATGGCAAGGATCAGGAACTGCCGACGGAAGACGATGACCTCATCGAGCTGGCAACCAATCTGCGCGGCGGCGTGCCGATCGCGACGCCGGTGTTCGACGGGGCCCGCGAGGATGACATCAACGACCTGCTCGTGCGGGCCGGTCTCGACACGTCGGGCCAGGTCACGCTGCTGGATGGTCGCACGGGTGTCCCGTTCGCCCGCCCGGTCACGGTCGGTTACAAATACCTGCTGAAACTGCACCACCTCGTGGACGAGAAAATCCATGCCCGCTCGACCGGGCCTTACTCGCTCGTCACCCAGCAGCCGCTGGGCGGCAAGGCGCAGTTCGGCGGTCAGCGCTTCGGCGAGATGGAGGTCTGGGCTCTGGAAGCCTACGGCGCTGCCTACACGCTGCAGGAGATGCTCACGGTCAAGTCGGATGACACGGCTGGCCGCGCCAAGGTCTATGAGTCGATCGTCCGCGGTGACGATACGTTCGAGGCCGGTATCCCGGAGAGCTTCAACGTGCTGATCAAGGAGATCCGCTCGCTGGGCCTGAACGTTGAGCTGATCGAGGAAGACAAGGGCGACGACGAGGAGCAGACCCCGGTCGCCGCTGAGTAGACTTTTTACGCAGACTACGGAGTCCCGCCCGCGTGGCGGGACTCTGACGAACCGGATTTTTCAGGGCAGGGGAGCAGCCTCCCCCAACGCCCGCCCCAAGGAGCAGACACCCTATGCGCCAGGACGTCGCCAGCATGTTCAACCAGAATGCGCCCGCCCCGAGTTTCGAGGCGATCCGCATTTCGATCGCAAGCCCGGAAAAGATCAAGTCGTGGTCTTCCGGCGAGATCAAGAAGCCTGAAACCATCAACTACCGGACCTTCAAGCCGGAGCGCGACGGCCTGTTCTGTGCGCGGATCTTCGGACCCACGAAGGACTATGAGTGCCTCTGCGGCAAATATAAGCGTATCAAGTATCGCGGCATCGTCTGCGAGAAGTGCGGTGTGGAAGTCACGCTGGCGCGCGTGCGGCGCGAGCGCATGGGCCATATCGACCTGGCGGCGCCGGTTGCGCATATCTGGTTCCTGAAGTCACTGCCGTCCCGGATCTCGACCCTGGTCGACATGGCGCTGAAGGATGTCGAGCGGGTCCTGTATTTCGAGAGCTATGTCGTGATCGAGCCCGGCCTGACCGAGCTTGAGCCGATGCAGCTGCTCACCGAAGAAGAGTATATGGACGCGCAGGACCGCCTGGGCGAGGACGCGTTCACCGCCATGATCGGCGCTGAGGCGATCCGCGAGATTCTCAAAGGGCTCGACCTGCCGACGCTGGCGGACAAGCTGCGCGATGATCTGCGCGATTCCACTTCGGAGCTGAAGACCAAGAAGGCGTCCAAGCGCCTCAAGGTCGTCGAATCCTTCATCTTTTCGAAGGCGAAGCCTGAGTGGATGATCCTGACGATCGTACCGGTCATTCCACCGGACCTGCGCCCGCTGGTGCCGCTGGATGGTGGCCGGTTTGCGACGTCTGACCTCAACGATCTCTACCGCCGTGTGATCAACCGAAACAACCGCCTGAAGCGCCTGATGGAACTTCGCGCGCCGGACATCATCATCCGCAACGAAAAGCGGATGCTGCAGGAGTCGGTTGACGCCCTGTTCGATAACGGCCGCCGCGGCCGCACGATCACCGGCACCAACAAGCGCCCGCTGAAGTCGATCTCCGACATGCTGAAGGGCAAGCAGGGCCGGTTCCGCCAGAACCTGCTCGGCAAGCGCGTCGACTATTCCGGCCGTTCGGTCATCGTGGTTGGCCCGAACCTCAAACTGCACGAGTGCGGCCTGCCGAAGAAGATGGCGCTCGAGCTGTTCAAGCCGTTCATCTATGCGCGCCTCGACGCCAAGGGCCTCGCCGGGACGGTGAAGGCGGCCAAGAAGCTCGTGGAGAAAGAGAAGCCGGAAGTCTGGGATATCCTCGATGAGGTCATCCGTGAACACCCGGTTCTTCTGAACCGCGCGCCGACGCTGCACCGTCTCGGCATCCAAGCGTTCGAGCCGAAGCTCATTGAAGGCAAGGCCATCCAGCTGCACCCGCTGGTCTGCGCCGCGTTCAACGCCGACTTCGACGGCGACCAGATGGCCGTCCACGTTCCGCTGAGCCTCGAGGCCCAGCTGGAATGCCGCGTGCTGATGATGTCGACCAACAACATCCTCTCGCCCGCCAACGGCAAACCAATCATTGTTCCGTCCCAGGACATCATCCTCGGCCTCTACTACCTCTCGCTCGACCAGAAGGGCGAGCCGGGGGAGGGGATGGTCTTCTCCGATGTGGCCGAGATCGAGCATGCGCTGGACGCCGGCCTCGTGACCCTGCACTCGAAAGTGCGGGCGATGTATCACGGCACCGACGCCGACGGCAAACCGATGCGCAGCATCATCGAGACGACGCCGGGCCGCTTCATGGTGGCCAACATCCTGCCGCGTGCCAAGGGCATCAGCCCGGACCTGGTCAACACGCTGCTGACCAAGAAGGCCATCGGCAAGGTCATCGACGAAGTCTACCGCCTGTGCGGCCAGAAGGCGACGGTGATCTTCTGTGACAAGATGATGGAAGTCGGCTTCCGCGAGGCCTGCAAGGCCGGCATCTCGTTCGGCAAGGACGACATGGTCGTGCCGGAAGCCAAGAAGCGTCTGGTCGATGCGACCAAGGATCTCGTGTCCGACTACGAACGTCAGTACTCGGAAGGCCTGATCACGCGCGGCGAGAAGTACAACAAGGTCGTCGATGCCTGGTCGAGCTGCACCGACAAGGTGGCCGATGCGATGATGGAGTCGGCGTCCAAGACGCAGGCGACCCGCAGCGGCGGCCAGCAGGTCAACTCGATCTTCATGATGGCCGATTCCGGCGCGCGCGGTTCGAAGAACCAGATGAAACAGCTTGCCGGGATGCGCGGCCTGATGGCCAAGCCCTCGGGCGAGATCATCGAGACGCCGATCATCTCGAACTTCAAGGAAGGCCTCACCGTTCTTGAATACTTCAACTCGACCCACGGCGCCCGGAAGGGCCTCGCCGATACGGCGCTGAAGACGGCCAACTCCGGCTATCTGACCCGCCGCCTCGTCGATGTCGCCCAGGACTGCATCATCAACGAGGATGATTGCGGCACCGAGAAGGGCATCGAGATTTCCGCCGTCATGGAAGGCGCCGATGTCGTCGTCTCGCTCAACGAGCGCATTCTCGGCCGCGTCACGGCTGAGGACATCAAGGGTGCGGATGGCAAGCTGGTCATCCCGGCCAACACCTATGTCGACGAAGACGTTGCCGCGAAAATCGATGCGGCGGCGGTCGACCGGGTGAAGGTGCGCTCGCCGCTGACCTGCGAAACCAAGAGCGGTATCTGCGTGGCCTGTTATGGCCGTGACCTTGCCCGCGGCACCCCGGTGAACCGCGGTGAAGCGGTCGGCGTCATCGCCGCCCAGTCGATCGGCGAGCCCGGCACCCAGCTGACGATGCGGACCTTCCACATCGGCGGCGCGGCGCAGGTGGCCGATCAGTCCTCGCTCGAAGCCAGCTTCGAAGGGCAGATCCGGTTCGGCGATGCCGAGTTCGTCACCCGCAAGGACAAGACGATCGTCGTGGTCGGCCGGCGCATGCAGGTCGAACTGGTCGACGGCGATGGCCGTGTCCGCCAGTCCTTCCGCCCGGCCTATGGTACGCGCCTGATGGTCAAGGAAGGCGACAAGGTCCAGCCCGGCAAACTGCTGGCCGACTGGGATCCCTTCGCCCAGCCGATCGTGTCGGAAGTGTCCGGTGAAGCGCGCTTCATCGACCTCGCCGAAGGCACAACGGTGCGCGAAGAGACCGACGAGGCGACCGGCATCTCGGCCCGCGTCGTGGTCGATCCGCGCTCGTCCTCCAAAACGGCCGATCTCAAGCCGACGATCCAGATCGTCGATGCGAGCGGCAAGCCGGTGAAACTGCCGAACGGCTCCCAGGCCAGCTATGTGCTGACCACGGGCGCGATCCTGTCGGTCAATGACGGCGACCGGATCGAAGCCGGCGACATTCTCGCCCGGGTCACGACCGGCGGCGCCAAGACCAAGGACATCACCGGCGGTCTGCCGCGCGTGGCTGAACTGTTCGAAGCCCGCCGTCCGAAGGACCATGCGATCATCGCCGATGTCGATGGCCGCGTCGAATATGGCCGCGACTACAAGAATAAGCGCAAGGTCACGATCGTGCCGATCGAGGAAGGCCGCGAGCCGGTCGACTACCTCGTGCCGAAGGGCAAGCACCTTGCGGTGCAGGACGGCGACTTCATCAAGCGCGGTGAGTTCCTGATGGACGGCAACCCCGCCCCGCAGGACATCCTGTCGACGCTGGGTGTCGAAGCCCTCGCCAACTACCTGATCGACGAAGTGCAGAAGGTCTACCGCCTGCAGGGCGTGCCGATCAACGACAAGCACATCGAGGTCATCGTCCGTCAGATGCTGCAGAAGGTGGAGATCACCGAGGGCGGCGACACGAGCTTCATCACCGGCGAGCATATCGATGCGGTCGAACTCGATGAAGCCAATGAGGTGGTCCGGCGTTCGCGCAAGAAGGACCAGCGCGAGGCGACGTTCGTGCCGCTCCTGCTGGGTATCAC
>JBKBVT010000106.1:6356-8095 GCA_046289305.1 Hyphomonas sp.
GTCATCGTGGGCCGTCTTATCCCGGCCGGTACCGGCGGCGGTATCCGCCAGTTCCGCCGCGTGGCTGCCGAGCGCGACCTGAAGCTCAAGGCGAAGCGCGCCGCGGCGATGGCCAAGGCCGCCGATGAGGAACTGGTGCTCGCCGCGCTGCCAGCGCCCGAGCCGGAGAGCACGGGCGAGTAGTCGCCCCCGCTTGAAATAACTAGGAAAGCCTGCCAGCAATGGCAGGCTTTTTCCGTTTGGCGCGAGGGTTCTGATGAAGCTGTCCCGGTCCGATCTGATCGGCTTTGCCTGCGCCTTTGCGGCGATGGCGCTGATCGCCTGGATGTGTTTCGAGAGCTGGGGCGGCATGTCGCCCTTCTGACCGGGGCAGGGGCTGTCCTGAATCGGCGCCGGCCATGCTGAAAGCGGCGCCCGCACACTTGACGGGCCGGGCGCGCGAGTCTACACGCCCCGGATCGTCAGGGAGGCAAGTGGACCCATGGTCCGGCTGCCGTACCGAGGCAGAAATGCTCCGGCCAAGCTGACTCCCAAATTTCCGCTTGTCCCGGAAGCCCATAGGGGCGTTCGGGACTCAATTCATTACCGGCCCCCGGGCCTTAACGTACCAAGAGACAGAAGGCCCGTATGCCGACGATTCAGCAGCTGATCCGCAATCCGCGCGAACCGAAGCGCACCCGTACCAAGACCCCCGCACTCAAGGCCTGTCCGCAGCGCCGCGGCGTCTGTACGCGCGTCTACACAACCACCCCGAAGAAGCCGAACTCGGCGCTCCGGAAAGTGGCCAAGGTGCGGATGACCTCCGGCTTTGAATCGCTGTGCTACATTCCTGGCGAAGGCCATAACCTGCAGGAGCACTCGGTTGTGCTGATCCGCGGCGGCCGCGTCAAAGACCTTCCGGGTGTGCGCTACCACATCGTGCGCGGCGCGCTCGACACCCAGCCCGTGAAAAACCGTAAACAACGCCGTTCGCATTACGGCGCGAAGAAACCGAAGTAAGAGGACGATACAGACATGTCCCGCCGCCACAGTGCCGAGAAGCGCCAGGTCCTCCCGGACCCGAAATACAAAGACATCATCGTCACCAAGTTCATGAACCAGATCATGCGCGACGGCAAAAAATCCGTCGCCGAGCGCATCGTCTATGGGGCGTTCGAGCTGGTCGAGAGCCGCGCCAAGAAAGATCCGGTGGAAGTGTTCCACAATGCTCTCGAGGCGGTGTCGCCGTCGGTTGAGGTGCGTTCGCGCCGCGTGGGCGGTGCCACCTATCAGGTGCCCGTCGAAGTGCGTACCGAGCGCCGCCAGGCGCTGGCCATCCGCTGGCTGGCTTCGGCCGCTGCGGGCCGCAACGAAAACACGATGCGTGAGCGCCTCGCCGGCGAGCTGATGGATGCAAGCCAGGGCCGCGGCAATGCCGTTAAGAAGCGCGAAGACACACACCGCATGGCGGACGCGAACAAGGCATTCGCTCACTACCGCTGGTAATCAGACCAACAGCCGGGCGGCAGGCAATCCGCCCGGCGGGTTGACCCACCCTTCCGACCGGAAGCAGACACGAAGGTTTATCACATGGCCCGCGAATACCCGCTGGAGCGCTACCGTAACTTCGGCATCATCGCGCACATCGATGCCGGCAAGACCACGACGACTGAGCGCGTCCTGTACTACACGGGCAAGTCGCACAAGATCGGCGAAGTCCATGACGGCGCCGCGACCATGGACTGGATGGAGCAGGAGCA
>JBKBVT010000107.1:0-8024 GCA_046289305.1 Hyphomonas sp.
CAGCGCATCCGTCAGCTGCGCGGCAAGTTTCTTTGCGCGGGTGATGGCGAAATGACGGATGACCAGTATCGGCGCGGCGATCAGCACAAGGATGAAGACCGGTACCGCCGCAACCCATCCGCCCAGATAGATCCAGGCAGCGATGGCGGCCGCGCTCGCCCCGGCCAGTGACATCAGCGCCCAGCGGGCCGGCTGGAATGTCAGCCCTGAGCGGACGATCATCTGGTTCAGCCAGCGCAGGGACAAGGCCAGATTGCCGTCCCGGTCCAGGCCCCGGCTCTTGCGCAGCTCGACCATCGCCTCATCGTGCGTCTCATAACGATCCTTGAACTGAAGACGCCGGTTGACGATCCTCTGGGTGCGCACATCGGCGGCAATGTTGAGACTGGACTGAATTGCCAGAATCAGCGCGCCAATCGCCATCGCGGCCGGGATGATCAGCCGCTGGTCGAATGCTGCAAGGTCAAACCATCCGAACATGTCTGGCGCCGCCTGCCCCCTCAGAACCGGCTGGAGGGATCGAAGAGGCCCGCCGGCATCACGACGCCTCGGCGCTCCATCTCGTCAATGAATTTCGGCCGCAGACCCGTGGCGGCAAAATGCCCCTGGACCTTGCCTTCGGGCGATGTGCCGGTGCGTTCGAAGCGGAAGATTTCCTGCAGCTGGACGACCGAGCCTTCCATGCCGGTGATTTCGGCGATGGACACAACTTTACGCGAGCCATCCGACAGCCGCGTTGCCTGGACGATGAAGTTCACCGCCGAGGCAATCTGCCCCCGGATGGCTTCCTCGGAAATCTTCATCCCGCCCATCATCACCATCTGTTCAAGGCGGGTGAGCGCATCGCGCGGATTGTTGGCATGGATGGTCGCCATCGAGCCTTCATGGCCGGTATTCATCGCCTGCAGCATGTCGAACGCTTCCTCGGACCGCACCTCGCCGAGAATGACCCGGTCCGGCCGCATACGGAGGGCATTCTTGACGAGCTCGCGCTGACGGATCTCGCCCTTGCCTTCGATGTTCGGCGGACGCGTTTCCATCCGCGCGACATGGGGTTGTTGAAGCTGAAGTTCGGCCGCGTCCTCGATGGTGATCAGGCGCTCATCCGGGCTGATGGCGGCAGACAGCGCGTTCAACAAGGTTGTCTTGCCTGAGCCCGTACCGCCCGAAATCACCGTCGAGGCGCGGCACTTCACAGCGCCAAGAATGAAATTGGCAACCGGCCCCGGAATGGCGCCGAACTGCACCAGCTTGTCCATGGTCAGCGGCGCCTTGGAGAATTTCCGTATCGAGACAAGCGGACCATCGATGGCAATCGGCGCGACGGCGGCGTTCACCCGGCTGCCATCCAGCAGGCGCGCGTCGACCAGCGGCTGGCTCTCGTCCACGCGCCGTCCAACGGCGGCAACGATCCTCTGGACGATGCGCAGGAGGTGGTCATTGTCTGCGAAACGCACCGGCGCGAGCTGCAGCTTCCCGCCCCGCTCGATGTAAACCTGGTTACAGCCATTGATCAGAATGTCCGCGATGGAATCGTCCTTGAGCAGAGGTTCGATCGGGCCGAGACCAGTCATCTCATCCATCACAGCATCGGCGAAGGACATCTCCTCCGCGGCCGAAAGCGCCATCTCGTCCTTTCGGATGATCTCGCTGATAATCCCGCGCACCCGGCGGCGCATGGTTTCATCGTCCAGCTTCTCGAGCGCGGACAGATCGAGCTCATCTATCAGTTTTGCATGGACCCGGAGTTTAGCGTCGAGCAGATCGAATGCGGCGCTCGCGGGTTTGGACCCGCCGGGTTGCGGCTGGGCGGTTTGAATGTCGGTGACCGGGGACGGCGCTGCGGCCTGGGACGCGGCGCCCAAAAAACTGAAACGGCTCATCGGCGCGCTCTCTTCCGTCCGGCAGACGTGGTGGTTTCGGCAATCATCTCGGCCGGAATGAATTTCCGGACCAGTCCATCAATGTCAGCCACCAGCGGGCTCTTGGGCTTCACATCGGCAATCGGCTTGCCGAGATTCACGGCCGTGCGGGCGGCGTCCCAGTCAGATGTCACGGTGACATCGATGACGCGGTCGATGGCTTTCTCGGCTTTGTCGACGGCAAAGCCGGCCTTGAACTTCTTTTTGGGAAACATGCGGTTCAGGACGAGGCGTGCCTTGCTGCGATCCCCGCGCAGGATATCCACATCGCGGCACATATCAGCGGCAGCGTGCAGGCTGGGTACGGTCAGCTCACTGACAATGATGGACTGATCCGCCGCCGCAAGCACCGCCTTGCTCCAGGGCATCATATGTCGCGGCATGTCGACGATCACAACCTGAAAGGCGCTGCAGGTGACTTCGAGCAGCTGCAGGATGGCCACCTCGGTCGCCAAGAGGTCCGCATCCGGATTACGCGGCGAAGCGATGATCGAGATGCCGTCCTCATGCTGCCAGCACCAGGCCGCGAGGAGCCGGCTGTCGAGACGCTCCGGCGCGGCGGAAAGGGCCTTCAGATCGAGCTTGGGCACCGCCTCCAGGAAAGACGCCGTCATGCCATCTGCCAGGTTGAGATCCACGAGGCAGACCTTGCCGGGCCCGAGGACGCGGGCGAGTGCGAAGGCGCTCTCGATGGCGATAGTCGAGACGCCAGCTCCACCGACTGCGCCGCGAAACGCCCAGCAGAGCGACGTTGCGCGCTCGTCCGGTTTCACGCTGCGCGTCTCGGCGAGACGGCTGAAGGCGGCGGCAATGTCTTCCGCGCTGGCGGAGATGGAGAGAATGTCACTGGCCTCGATTTTCATCAGGGCCCGCACCATATGCGCCGGCAAATGATCCGACAGGATGATGACAGCGCTCGCAGGCCGCTCGACGGCGAGCAGCAGGAGCAGCTGGTCCCAGCCCGCCACGCCCTGCTCGATCAGGATCGCCCGGCCGCCATGGCGCAGGACGATTTCCGGAGGCGTGAGGGGCGAAAGGTCTGTTAAATTTGTACAAGCCGGACGCAGGCTGTCGAGCGTCTGCGGCGCGGCGAATGCGGCAAGCTCCGGTATCCGGCAACCGGCCGCCTCGACGTTCGCTGTCATATCGCGGGCCGGCTGGGCACTCACTGGCTGCCCCCGCTGGCAGAGGCAGCGCTCGCCGTCTGCTGGCCCCGGCCTTCATTCAGCGCCTTCACGGCGTTGGCCGCACGGACGCCGGAACTGTCTTCGACTTTCTGCGAATTGGGCAGGTTCACATCGCGAACGGATTGTTCGGCAATGTTCTGCCGCGTCGCTTCGCCCAGCACGAAACGGTCCTGTGCATCATATGAGGCGCAGCCACCCAGCCATAGCGTGATGCCGATTGCCAGACTGGAGAAGAGTGTTTTTTTTGTATCTGTCATGTGATCCGTTCCCTGATGTCACGGTGTTTGGGCAGAGGTCAGTCCCAGGAGGAAGAACTCCGATTCAGATGGCACGGCCACAGCATCCAGCGGTGAAGCCAGATGCCCCGGATGCGCTGCGGGCTGGACGAGGCGCGGGGTGACGATGATCACCAGCTCCGTCTCATTCTGCTGGTAGCGGCGCGAGGAGAACAGTGCGCCCAGGACCGGCACATTCCCGAGCCATGGGGTCTGGCGCACATCGTTTGAGGAGCTGTTCTGCAGGAGGCCCGCGATGGCAAAGGCCTGCCCGTCATACAGTTCCACGGTTGTATCTGCACGGCGCACGGAGATACCCGGAATCTCGATGCTGGACGAGCGGATGCCGTTGGCGCGGTCCACCGCGGAGACTTCCGGCCGGACTCGCAGGTTCACGAGGCCGTTGCCGAGCACGGTCGGTGTGAATTCCAGGCTGACCCCGAACTTCTTGAACTCGATGGTGACTTCGCCGTCCCGGTTGCCGACCGGGATGGGGAATTCGCCGCCGGCCAGAAAGCTCGCCGTATCCCCGGACAGGGCGACGAGGTTCGGCTCGGCGAGGGTACGGACGATGCCCTTCTCTTCGAGCAGGCGGAGGCTGACATCGATGTTCTCATTGCCGACATTGGTGAAGATCGCGAGCGTCTTTTCGGCGAGGCCGGAAATCGTTCCGCCATCTGTGCCGGTGACGACATCATTGGCATTGATGGTGTTGCCGAAACCGATCTCGCGCACAGCGTTGCGCGAGGCTTCGAGGAAGCGCACTTCCAGCATCACCTGCTGGCTCTGCCCGACCGAAAGACCATTGGCGACGCCGCCCGGAACATGCCGTTCAGCCAGTTGCATGGCCATGTCCGCCGCGGCAGCGGTCGTGACCCGGCCGTCCAGATAGACGCCGTCATGGACCGGATAAACGTCGATCGGCTCGCCCGGCAGAAGGCGGCCGAGATCGGCGCGGAGTTCTTCGAGGCCCAGCCGGACTTCAACTTCGATCAGTTCGGCAATCGCGCCCTGGTCGTCATAGACGAGCACCATGGTCGAACCCGGCCGCTTGCCGCGCAGGAAGAAGGAGCGGTTCGAGGTAGCCATGGCTTCGGCGATTTCAGGATCGGCCACGACGATGGTTGCGAAGGCGCGTTCGGCTTCGATCACGGCGGACTTGCCGCGGCGCAGCTCGACCTTTTCAGCGCCGGGCGGGGCGGACCGCTCGGTCCAGGCGAGCGCCGTTGGGGCGGATAAAGCGAGGATGAGCGTTACCGCAAGTGTCTGACTTAGTCTCAGCATCAGCCTTCTCCCCCGGCCAGTTGGACCGGCCCTGCCGGTGCGGCTGGCGGTGCAATCGGTGTCGTGACGCTCGCATCCTCTGATCCGTTGATGACACGGACGGTGGTGGTCGTGGGCGGGCGGCGAGCCGGGGCGCGCGTCTGGGCGCGGGGTGCCGGCTGCGGGGCGGGTGTCTCGGCGATCTCGGCGCGCTCTTCCTTGCGGCCAATCAGGGCGAGGCCGAGGGCGGCTCGCTGGCTTGCGGCGCCGAGCAGGAGCGCATCTTCGGGGGTGACTTCCAGGGTGACGGTATTGGACGGCCGGGCACCTTCCAGATCGTGGGCGAAGGTCTGGTCGACGGCTAGGACGGTGACATAGCGCAGGACAGGTTTGGCAATGACATTCGCTGAAATCCGGGCATCGTCGAGCATGCCGCCATCGAATTTGAGGGGTATGAATTCGTGCACATCGACCCGGTCTCCCGGCAGGACGAAGCCTGCCACACCGGTGTCATTGCGCACGACGATTGATACGGCGCGCATGCCGGGGGTGATGTTGGCGGCGAGTGTCAGCACGGGCCCGTCCAGGCTGATCTTTTCCGCCATCAAAGGTTCGCCCGGAACGATCAAACCGCGCGCATAGGCTCGCTCGCCGAGCGCAGATGTGTCACGCATCGCGCCTGCCGGGAGCGCATTGGCGGGCCAGTCGACCGCCTTGACCATGCCGGCCTCGATTGCTGCGCCGGGCTCAATCCGGACGGCGGCGACCATGACGCGGCTCATCTGGATGGCCGGGGCCGGTTGGGCGGCGTTTGCTTCCGGCGCCTTGTCCGACATGAATTCCCGGCCGAAGAAGATCGCACCAGCGCCAAGCGCAAGGGACAGCCCGAGGCTGATCAGGGGTACCGCTTTCATGTCCAGGCCCTCTCGGCAGGCAGCTTTCTGCTGCTGGCTCATCGGACAGACTAATCAGGACGCCATAAAGTCTTCTCAACACGGCACGGTTAATCTCCTCCGGGTGCGGAAGGTGAAGTTAACCATGAAATCTGCTGCAGGACCGATGCTGAAGCCGACAGGCCCCCAGGCTTGCCGGGCTTTCAACCTTCCGACAGGATGGCCGCGTACTCAGCCGCATCGACATTCCCGCCGGTGACGAGGATACCGACGCGCTTGCCGCGCATCGCGTCCGGCAGCCCGCTCAGCGCCGCGGCAAGGGCGGCGGCGCCGCCGGGTTCGGCAACGATGCGGAGATAGCGGAAGGCCATGCGCATGGCGTGTTTCACGTCGCTGTCGCTGACAATCAGGCTTCCCGCCAGGAGCCGCTGGCCGAGCGCAAAGGTGAGGACGCCCGGCGCCGGGGTGAGGATCGCGTCGCAGATTGAGCGGGTGCCAGGCGGGTTGGAGAAGATTTCGCCTGCGGTCAGGGACCGTGCCCAGTCATCATGACCTTCTGGCTCCGCCGTCCAGATTTTCGTCTGCGGCGACAGGCGTTCGAAGGCGAGGGCGACGCCGGTGATCAGCCCGCCGCCGCCGGTGCAGCAGATGAGATGGTCGAGCTGCCGGCCCATCGCTTCGGCCTGGCGGGCGAATTCGAGGCCGGCTGTGCCCTGCCCTGCGATGATGTCGAAATCGTCATAGCTTGGCACGACCACCGCGCCACGCTCTGCGGCGAGGCGGGCGGAAATTGCCTCTCGGCTCTCGGTATTGCGGTCATAGAGATAGACCTCGCCGCCATCGGCGCGGACCCCGTCCACCTTCACCTGCGGCGCATCGGCCGGCATCACGATTAGGGCTGGCATGCCGAGGAGGCGCGCCGCGCGGGCGACGCCTTGCGCATGGTTCCCGGAGGAGAAGGCGACGACGCCGGCTTTGCGGCCTTCGGGCGGGATTTGAGCCAGCCGGTTCATGGCGCCGCGGATCTTGAAGCTGCCGGTGACTTGCAGGCATTCGGCCTTGATCAGGAGCTCGGCGCCGGCGGCTTCGTCCAGCGCGGGGTGCGTCAGGACGGGCGTTTCGCGCACGACGCCCTTCTGGCGGAGTTCGGCGGCGAGGAGGTCATCGAAGGTGGGGAGGGTCAGGGCGTCGGTCATGGGTGCGTCCATGCCGCAGGTTTGGGGGCGGGTAAACTGTTCCGTTCAGCCCCATTGGGCGGGAGGGCTAAAGCCCCTTCTCCCTTGGGAGACGGGGTTGGGGATGAGGGGGTTCGAGATCACGGCTGGATCGACCAGTTCAGGCGTAGCGCCCCCTCATCCCGCGCTCGGGCGATTGCAGAGCAATCGCTGATCCTCGCGCCCTCTCCCAAGGGAGAGGGGAGCAGAGAAAGCGCAGCACTTTTGCCCGGACGCAGCGGGGGCTGGCCGGTGGGCGGGGCTGAATTCGGGGCGTGGGGCGGCTAGGAGGTGTCGGCGTAGGCGGTGAGGGCTGAGGGGATGCTCTGCGCCCTGACACTTCCCCCGGTGTCACGGGGGAAGACTGGGCGCTGCGTTTCGGCAGGCAGATTGGCGGGTAAGTCACTGGCCCACACAGGATCGCTCCAAGGCGCGCGCTGAGGCGGCAGAGGTCTGTAGGCGGACGGATCCGGCGCGCGGTCGCCAGTCAGGATAATCTCGACCTTGCCCCACCAGCGGACGCGGACCAGGGCATCGGCGATGCCGTTCTCATGCAGCCAGCGCGCCGCGCGCGTCATCTGCCAGATAAACACCGGCCAGAACAGCGGATGCACCTGGGCGAGCCAGGTAGCAAAGACAGGATGCTGACGGAGGCGGTCGAGGATGGACATCGAGACGAGAATACACCCGCCCGCGAGGGGGTTGGATAAGGTTTTGGGGTTTTATTTGCAGGGGGTTGAAAGGGTTGGGTATTTTGGGTTTGAGGCGGTGGGAATGTGTTGGATAGGGGCACAAAGCCCCTTCTCCCTTGGGAGAAGGGGTTGGGGATGAGGGGGTGCGAGATCACAGCTGGATAGACATTGGCGGGCGTAGCGCCCCCTCACCCCCGGCCCCTCTCCCAAGGGAGAGGGGGGCAGAGTGAGCGCAGTTCTTACAGCCCCGCCGCGACCTTCTTGACCAGCGCACGCGCAAACTCGGCGGTGTCGGGGTTGTCCAGGGCGTGGGCCAGGACCGCGTCGAAATAGCCGGTCTTGTTGCCGCAGTCGTGGACGGAGCCTTCGAATTCGTAGGCGTAGAAATCCTGAAGCTCCATGAGTTTTGCCATGGAGTCTGTGAGCTGGATTTCGCCGCCGGCGCCGGCGCCCTGCTTCTCCAGCAGGCCGAAGATTTCGGGCTGAAGGATGTAGCGGCCGGTAATGGCGAGGTTTGACGGGGCGGTTTCGCGCGGCGGTTTCTCGACCATGCCGGACATCTTGATCAGGCGGCCATC
>JBKBVT010000108.1:0-8002 GCA_046289305.1 Hyphomonas sp.
CGGAGAGCGCTGGTGCATCAACGGCGTTGTCCTGGACTTCCGGCCAACCGAGTAGGTGCTCCGTACAGGAATTTTCCAGATTGCCAATTCTGGAACAAGGCGTAGCATGATGGCCATTGCAATGGTGGTTGCCATCATCCCATGACCTGCCCCGGCCAGTGGATGTCGTTCATCAGGGGGCTAAGGGGCGTAAACTTCATGTTGTCCAGACTTCTAGGCGCCGCGGCCGTGTGCGCGGCACTCGCGCTGCCCGCTATGGCACAGGATTATTCTCAAGACCCCTTCGTGGAATTCGAGCTGGCCTCCGGATTTGATGCAGATCCGCATGTCGTGACGCTCACGGCGGGTGGTAGCGAAGCGTTGGACAAAGCCCTGGCCGGCTGCGACGCATTTGTCGCTGACCGTCCGGACGTCCGGCTGAACTACACGGCTGGCGAACTGCCGCTCTACATCTTCGCCGACTCTCAGGCCGACACGCTCCTGCTCATCAACGATCCGGACGGAGTTTGGCATTGCGACGATGATGGCGGCTTCCAGCTCAACCCCATGATCGAATTCGACGAACCCTCCAGCGGCCAGTATGACATCTGGGTCGGCACGGTGTCCGAAGATGTCCTGCCGCGGGCAACCCTGTACATCTCCGAAGTGTTCACTGAGTAATCCGCAGGCGCAGACCCATGCGCCAGCTCCGGCAAGCCGCTGAGGGCTGGACAAAGCCGGTCAGGGTCCGCACAACCTCCGCAACCTAGTTGCGGAGCGAAAAATGCGACTTTTGACCGGGCTGGCCGCGCTTGCGGCCGCTACAACCCTGATGACCGGATGCCAGAATTTGACAACTGAAACGCCTTCCCCCTCGCTGGCGGCTGCACCCGTTGCCGCCCTGCCCGCGCCCCCTGTGGCCCCGCGGATTGATCATGAGATCACCCAACTCGGGCGTACCCGCAACGACCCCTATAACTGGCTGAAGGACGACAACTGGCAGGACGTCATGCGCGACCCGTCCATCCTGCGGGCGGACATTCGCGACTATCTGCTGGCGGAAAACGCCTACACCAAGGCCCGCCTGGAAGAGCCGACCACGGCGCTGCGCGAGGAACTCTTCACCGAGATGCGCGCCCGCATCAAGGAAGATGACAGCTCCGTCCCCGCCATCGACGGCGCTTATGCCTATTACACCCGTTACCGCGAAGGCGGCGACTACGCCCTCTTCGCCCGCCGCCCCGCCGCCCAGGCCTTCGACGCCAGCGCGCTTGAAACCATCATCCTGGACGGCGACGCCCTCGGCAAGGATCAGGACTATTTCAGCTACGGCGATATCGAAGTCTCCCCGGACCATACCCAGGTCGCCTATGGCACGGACTTCAAAGGCAGCGAGTTCTACGAGATCCGTGTCAAGACCATCGAGACCGGCGAAGACACTGGAATCGTGATCGAGAACGCCTATGGTCCGATGGAATGGAGCGCCACCGGCAAGGCGATCTTCTGGGTCTACCGGGATCCGAACGGCCGCCCGAGCGCTGTCTATCAACGCATGCTGGCGACCGGCGAAGACACGCTGATCTATGAAGAGAATGACCCGGCCTTCTTCGTCACCATCGGCACGACCGAGAGCGAAGAGATGATCATCATCCACACCGCCGGTCATACGACCTCGGAGGTTCACTGGTTCCCGTCGGATGAACTGAACCCTGTGCTGCGCACGGTCGCGCCGCGCCAGACGGATAATGAATACTCCATCACCCACTGGAATGACGCCTTCTACATCCTGACGAATTATGGCGGCGCGGTCGACTTCCAGCTGATGCGCGCGCCTCTCACCTCCACATCGCGCGAGGAATGGACTCCCTTCCTGCCGCATCGTCCGGGTACGTTGCTTCTCGGCACACATGCGCAGAAGGACCACCTCGCCGTGATGGAGCGCGAGAACGGCCTGCCCCGCATCGTCATCCATGCCCGCGCCGATGGCAGCTCGCACTCGATCAGCTTTGACGAAGCCGCCTACGCGCTCGACCTGGACTCCGGCTATGAATTCGACGTGCCGATCCTGCGCTTCGACTATGCCTCCCCCGCCACGCCCGACCAGGTCTACGACTATGACCTGACCACCCGCGAAAAGATCCTGCGCAAGACCCGCGAAGTCCCCTCCGGTCATAACCCGGCGGACTATGCCGTCGAGCGCATCCTCGTGCCCTCATGGGACGGCGCCGAAGTGCCCGTCACGATCCTGCGCCACAAGGATACGCCGGAAGACGGCACCGCCCCGCTGCTGCTCTATGGCTACGGTTCCTACGGCATCACCATGCCGGCAGATTTCCGCACGGGCCGTCTCAGCCTCGTGGACCGCGGCTTCATCTACGCCATCGCGCATGTCCGCGGCAGCATGGCCAAGGGCTATCAATGGTATCTTGACGGCAAGCTCGACAAGAAAACCAATACGTTCAAGGACTATGTCGCGGTCGGCAACTACCTCGCTGACAATGGCTATACAGCCCGCGGACGGATCGTCGGGCATGGCGGCTCGGCCGGCGGCCTCCTGATGGGCGCGGCCGCAAACATGGACCCGGAACTGTTTGCCGGCTTCATCGCGGCGGTGCCCTTCGTCGATGTGCTCAACACGATGTCAGACGAGAGCCTGCCCCTGACGCCGCCGGAATGGCCCGAATGGGGTAATCCGCTCACGGACGAAACTGCCTATGACCAGATCCTGGCCTACAGCCCGTATGATCAGGTGTCTGACCAGCCCTACCCCGCCATGCTGATCACGGGCGGCGTCTCCGACCCCCGCGTCACCTATTGGGAACCCGCCAAATGGGCCGCAAAGCTGCGCCATGAAGCGCCGCAGGGCGGACCCTACTTCCTGCGCATCAACATGGACGCCGGCCATGGCGGCGCCTCTGGCCGCTGGGAAGGCCTGCGCGAGACGGCCATCGAGTTCGCCTTCGCGCTGGCAACGGTGGGCAAGGCGAAAGACGTGCAGCTCGACCGGCCGGGCCAGGCCGATTGATCTACGCGCTCGACTGCGAATTCAACGGCTTCGGCGGGGCACTCATCAGCCTCGCCCTGGCCGGTGAATTCGGTGAGCTCTACCTCGCCCGGACGGAAGACGAACTGAACGGGATGGATCTCGACCCCTGGGTCGAGGAACACGTCCTGCCGGTCCTCTCCTGCCGGAACGCCCGCCCCGAGGTCTTGCCGCTGTCGCGCTTCGGCCGGTCCATCCAGACTTTCCTTGAGGACGATCCTGCGCCGGTCGTGATTGCCGACTGGCCCGAGGATTTCATGCACCTCCTGCAATGCCTGATCCTGGCGCCCGGCCAGATGGTCCGCATCCCGGATCTGTCATTGCAGCTGATGCAAGTGTCCGCCTATCCCACACTCATCGAGGGCGCGGTGAAGCACAATGCGCTCTGGGATGCCCGGGCCCTGCGCCAGGCGGTCAGGCCGCTTGCGGCGGAATGAGGGGAAAATGGTCGGAGCGAGAGGATTCGAACCTCCGACCCCTAGTCCCCCAGACTAGTGCGCTAACCGGGCTGCGCCACGCTCCGACCGAACGCGCTGTATAGGCAAAGCCATACCGCGCCGCAACGGGTTATTGCGGTGCAGGGGAGACGCATGAAAGCGGCAGGAAGGTTCAGGCGATGCGTCTCTGGCGCAGGGCATCGAGCCGGGATTTGACATCTTCCAGACCGTTCAGCGCGCCGGCGAGCCGTTCCTGATGCGCCGCCGGCGTCCCGGCGAGGCGCCCTGCTTCAATCGCGCGGGCCAGGCTGTCCTGCAGTGCGCGGGCGGGGCCGGGAGCCGGACCAGAGGCCAGCGTCGCGCTCCCCGCGAGCACCGCGGCCACGCCCTGCCGCGTGAGAATGTCCTTCGCCCCCTTCAGCGTCATGCCGCGCTCGTGCACGAGAAAGCGGATGGCGCGCAGCGCGTCTATATCCTGCGGGCGGAACAGCCGGCGCCCATCGGCTCGCTTGGCGGGCGCGACCTGCTGAGGAAAGCGGCCTTCCCAATACCGCAGGACATGCGGCTCAAGGTTCAGCTCTGCGGAGACTTCGCCGATTGACCGGTAAGCGCCGGGGGCTTTCTGGGTCCGGGATTTGACTGCCGCCATAACGCCCTCCGCCAGATCCTATTCGCCGCCGACCAGCGCTTTCAACATGGGAGAGGGCCGGAAGGTCACGACGCGGCGGGCCGCAATCGGTGCTTCTTCGCCAGTTTTCGGGTTCCGCCCTTCCCGCGCCGCCTTCGAGCGGACAACGAAATTGCCGAACCGGGCGAGTTTGACTTCCTGGTCGCGCTCCAGCGCATCGCCGATCATGTCCAGCGTCCGGTCCAGGAGATCTGCCGATTCCTGACGCGTCACGCCGACTTCGCGCACGATCGCATCGGTGACTTCGGCTCGTGTAAGGGTATGATCGCTCATCGTATACGCCCGCCTCTTTTGGAAGCCTAAGACCGCAATCTTAACGAATTCCTAGCGCAGGCGTTAGCTAAATCTTTGTCAGCATTGATGAATAATTCTAGAGGCGGAACAGGCTCGCGCCCCAGGAGAAGCCGCCGCCCATGGCTTCCGACAGGATCAGGTCGCCCGGCGCCGCCTTCCCGCTGCGCACCGCATGGTCGAGCGCCAGCGGAATGGAGGCTGCGGAGGTGTTCGCGTGCTGCGATACGGTGACGATCACCTTCTCCTCCGGAATGTTCAGCTTCTTCGCGACTCCGTCGAGAATACGCTTGTTTGCCTGATGCGGCACGAACCAGTCGATGTCCTGGGTTGAGAGACCTGTCTCCTTGAGGACGGCCTCAACCGCGGCAGAAATATTGGTCACGGCATGGCGGAAGACCTTGTTGCCCTCCATCCGCACATGACCGATCGTGCCGGTCGAACTGACCCCGCCATCAACATACAGAAGGTCAGACTTGGTCCCGTCCGTGCGGATATGATGGGTGATCACCCCGGCATCCTCGGCGCCGTCCCACTCCACGGCTTCGAGCACGACCGCCCCGCCGCCATCGCCGAACAGCACACAGGTGCCCCGGTCCGACCAGTCGATGATCCGGGAAAACGTCTCCGCGCCGATCACCAGCGCCTTGTGGAACAGCCCCTGCTTCATCAGCGAATCCGCCGTCGCGAGCGCAAACAGGAAGCCTGAGCACACCGCCTGAACGTCAAACGCCGCGCCGGGGCCAGTGCCAAGCTTTGCCTGAACGGCAGTGGCCGTTGCCGGGAAAGTCTGGTCCGGCGTCGTGGTCGCCAGCACGATCAGATCAATCTCATCCGCCCGCATGCCAGCCGCGTCGAGCGCGCGCCTGGCGGCCTGAACCGCGATGTCAGAGGTGAGTTCCCCGTCCGCCGCGATATGGCGCTGGCGGATGCCCGTACGTTCCTGGATCCACTCATCGGAGGTCGCCACCATCAGCGACAGGTCGTGATTGGAAAGAACGCGTTCCGGCAGATAGCTGCCCGTGCCACGAATAAAGCTGCGCCTGGCCATTCGGTTTCCTCGTCTCGCGCTCGGGGCTTATCCTGCAGCCAGATCGCCGGCGCCAACGCGCGCGAGATTGACCGCGATTTCCCGCTGGTAATCGCTCGAGGCAAGGTCCGCCGCGAGCTCGCAGGCGCGGGCGAAGCCGCGGGCATCGGCGCTGCCATGGCTCTTGACGGAAACCCCGCCCAGGCCGACCAGCACGCCGCCATTCACATTGCTCGGGTCCATCAGGCCCTTGAGCCGCTTCAGACCGTTCATCGCGAGCGCCGCGCCGGCCTTGGACACAAGGCTTTCGGTGAACGCCACGCGCATATGGCTGGCCAGCATCCGGGCGACGCCTTCGCCGGTCTTCAGGGCGATATTGCCGGTAAAGCCATCGGTGACGACCACATCGACCACGCCGGCCGAAATGTCATCGCCCTCGACAAAGCCGCGATAGTCCATCTTGAGCGGGGAGTTGCGCAGAAGCTCATGCGCCTCGCGCACTTCCTCATGGCCCTTCATTTCCTCTGAGCCGATATTCAGGATGCCGACCGAAGGACGCTCCATGCCAAGCGTGGCGCGGGCAAAAGCCTCGCCCATGATGGCAAAGCTCACGAGCTGCTCCGCATCGGCTTCGATGTTCGCGCCGACATCCAGCACGACCGTGCGGCCGCGCAGCGTGGGCCATAGCGCCGTCATGGCCGGCCGGTGAACACCTTCCATCTTGCGCAGGATCAGCATGGAAATCGCCATCAGCGCGCCGGTATTGCCGGCGGAAACAGATGCATCCGCGTGCCCGTCGCGAACCGCCTCAACCGAATTCCACATCGAGCTGCCCTTGCCGCGGCGCAGCGCCTGGCTCGGTTTCATGTCGCTGGTGATCTTGATGTCCGAATGCCGGATCTCGGCGCGGGCAGAGAGGACTGAACTGGCTGCAACGAGCGGTTTCAGAACCGCCTCATCGCCGTGCAACAGCGCACGGGCGGTAGGCCTGGACGCAAGGAAACTCGCGACGCCATCAACGACGAAGCCCGGCGCATGGTCGCCGCCCATGGCATCAATCGAGAGCGTCAATGTGCGCTGCATGGAATTGAGCCGCTCCTGCGGGCCGTCTTTATATATGCTGCGACGTTTAAGTGGCGTTGCAGGGCAAGGCAACGGGCGAGATGCTTATTGATCGTGCCTGGAAACCCGCCGGAACGCGCTAGCGCGGCTAGTCAGTCCTGCCACAGGCGAAGAGGCCCGCCAGGATTTCGGCGTCCGGTTGGCCAGCCAGCGCCCGGTGCAGCGCCATAAGGTGCGAGACCAGCTGCGCCTCATGGCCCGGCTTGCAGACGCCGTTGCGCAGCATCACGTCCGTCAGGGCCTCGGCGTCCGGGCCATCGGCTCCGCCAGCCAGCGGCCCCATGAGGGCACGGCCAATGCCGGAATGCCCTTCGGCCAGCTTGCGCACCTTGCGGGCAATGGAGGCGTCCCCCACGCCTTTTTCCCGGAATGCGGCATCAAAACTGTCGAGGATGCGCGCATTCAGCCGGTCGGCCAGTCTCGCCGCATCCGGTCCGCCGATGCGTGCGATTCGCGCGCAGGCGAGCGCCGTCATCACGGTCACGAGCCGGCTGCGCCCCTCGAACGTGTCCGGCACGCCATAGTCCTGGTAATAGACCGGACGCAGCGCCTCCCGCGTCACCCGCGCGGCGCCCTCGCTGGCGGCAGCGGCGAGGGCGGCCCTCTGCCGGAAAAAGCCTACCGAAAATACCATCCGGCCTGTACTCCCACGCTTGCCAAGCCCTGCCACCTGTCGCTAGGTCTGCCACTGAAGTCTAACAGGAGCTCTTGATGCCGCGACTGTCTCTGATCGCCGCAGGCCTGCTTGTCACCCTGCCCCTCACGGCCTGCATCACGCCGTCGCGGGATTTCCACGGCTATATCGCCGACGAAGTCCAGCCAAGCGAGATCAAACCCGGCGAAGACACGCGCTCCAGCGTGCTGGCGCAGCTCGGCTCCCCCTCGACCGAAGGCCTGTTCGACACCGATACCTGGTTCTATTTCTCCGACATCCAGGAACGCTTTGCCTTCTTCAAGCCGAAGGTCGTCGACCGCCGCATCGTGGCCATCCGTTTCGGTGAGGATGACGGGGTCGATGAAGTGGTCGAGTATACGGCCGCTGACGGCCAGATCATCAGCTATGCCGCCCGCGAGACAGCCACGCGCGGGCGGGAGCTCGGCTTCTGGGAGCAGATTTTCGGCACCGTCGGCGCCATGCGCCTGCCAAATACAGACGAGCGGACACCGGACAATCCGACCGGCCGGCGCTGAACCGGAGCAGGTCCGGCCAGAAGCTCAGTCATAAAAAAGCCCCGGCCAATGCGCCGGGGCTTCTTTCTTTTGGGGTCTGACGCGTCCGGTCAGTTACCGGCGAGCACCGCGAGCAGAAGCAAGGCCACGATATTCGTGATCTTGATCATCGGGTTCACAGCCGGGCCTGCGGTGTCCTTGTAGGGATCGCCGACCGTGTCGCCGGTCACGGCCGCCTTGTG
>JBKBVT010000109.1:0-7948 GCA_046289305.1 Hyphomonas sp.
CATAGACGGAGTCGTTGGCAAGGGTGATCGCTTCACTGAGAGCGGCGAACGACATCACAGGCAGAATGGGACCAAATGTTTCCTCGGTCATTACTTTCATCTGATGGCTGACATGCGAAAGTACGGTCGGGCGCAGCCAGAGGCCGCCACCATGCGTCTCGATCTCGCCGCCTGTAAGCACGACCGCACCCTTCGCTTTCGCATCATCAATCTGATCAGCAAGAGTATCGGCCTGCCGGTCGAAAATGATGGGGCCCAGATCGCCTGAGGTGATGTCCGGCCAGTTGAGGCGCACGGCGGCGGCTTTTTCAGTCAGCCGTGCGAGAAAGGCGTCATGGATTTTCGCATCGACATAGATCCGCTCGATCGACTGGCAGGCCTGGCCGGTCGACAGAACCGAACCGCGCAAGGCGGCATCGGTCGCTTTTTCAAGGTCGGCGCTCGCAGTGACGATCATCGGGTCTTTGCCGCCAAGCTCAAGGAAAGCGGGGATCATACGGTTTGCGGCCGCCGCAGCGACCTTGCGCCCGGTCGCGACGGATCCGGTGAAGCAGATCACATCAACGGCCTCGATCAGAGCAGCGCCCGTCGCCCCGTCCCCTGTCATGATCGCGAGGACATCCTTCAGCCCCGCCTCGGCGATTGCCACTTCCAGAGGCGCGACGAACCTGGGCGTGACTTCCGAGGGCTTTATGAGGACCGCTGAGCCTGCCAGAAGCGCCGGGACGGTGTCGATCATCGACAGGGTCAGCGGGAAGTTCCAGGGCGAGATGACGCCTGTCAGGGCATACGGCATGAAATGTGGTGCATGGCGGATGTGCGGCATGGTGCGGCCCTCCGTCCAGCCTGACGGCAAAAGATGCGGTCCCTGCGCAGCCCATCCCCGCAGGCTGCCGACCACGCCGGCGAGTTCGAGGCCGGCAATGCGGCGCCGCCCGGTGTCGATTTCCAGCGCGCGCGTGATTGCAGTGTGATGTCTCGTCAGCGCGTCTGCAAGGCGCAGTAGCGCGTCGCCGCGGTCCTGAAGCGATCGTGCAGCCCAGCTACGCTGGGCTTCGCGCAGGCTTTGGGCCTTTACAGAAATCTCCTCCGGTCCGGCAGCGGTGATATGATAATCAATTGCGCCATGACGCGGGTTGCGGACATTCAGGGTGCGTGTTGTCACAGTCCAAGTACTCCGGGGTTCACAGTACCTTTGGGGTCCAGCGCTGCCTTGACCGATCTGAGAAGTGTCAGAGATGCCTCATCCAGTACTTCCGAGTACGGATAGCTTCGGCCAATCTGGAAATGCGCCGCTCCGAAAGCATCGAACACATCGATGACACCGCGGCGCGCCCGTGCCACGGCGGCCGTCGCATCCGGGTTTTGAGGAAAGCGCTTCAGTTTCCGGAAATGGGCGGGTTCCACGAATGCTTCATGGATGGCTAGGGTTTCCTCCGGCCACAGGAAGACCGGCTCAATCAGGAAGCCATTGGTCGACAGTGAGGTGACAAGATAGCCGACCTGAATCTGATACCGTTCGATCTCGCCTGCGATCGATGTGAAGTAATCTTCCAGGGCCGCCCATACCTTCGGTCCATCTGACAGGGACACAATGCCGTGGACCGGTACCCAGCGTTCGCCGTCCGCTCCAAGGATCGTGTTTGGGGTACTGAACGGATTGGCACGGATGATCTTCGGGATCGAATTTTCGGTTTCCGCGCCCCCCAGCCTTGCGCAGATCGCCTTCAACCGTTTCATGTCTTCAGCTACACCAGACCCGGACCGGCCTTCGACAACGACATGCAGGCTCCAGCTGTCGGCCTCCATGAAGCTGCGCCCGGCCAGAGCGATCTTTGCGCCTTCCTGCAGGCCTTTCAGGAGATTACCCTGCGCCCTGACAACATTGGCCAGGGTCTTTGTGTCCGCTGCCAGGGAGGCCCGTTTGAGTCGCACCCGGGTCAGCGCCGGATCGAACCCGAAGACTTCACAGGCAATACCCTCGCGCGCAACCGCAGCCATCGCCTGCGCACACGCATCGCGCGCAGAGAACTCAAAGGACGCCCACGCCTCATGCTCCGGCCACGGAATAAGCCGGAAGGTGATCTCGGCTTTGAAGCCGAGCGCACCGGAATCGCCGCAGAACATCCCCGTCAGATCTGGCCCGTAGTGACGCCAGAAGGGTTTGCCAATTTTTGTTGCAGCCGTTCCGGTGCGCACAGGCGTACCGTCTGCAAGGATGACAGTGAGGCCTGTGACGCTCTCACTGGTCGTGCCATGGGTGCCGGCGCCGAAGAATGCATTGTTCTGGGATAGTCCGCCGCCGATCGTGGAATTGAGCCCTGAAAGGGGTCCCCAGAAGGGTGTGCGCAGGCCTAGCGGTTTCAGCGCGTCATAGAGCTGTTTCCATGTCACGCCAGCCTCGGCGGTAACATACATGTCCAGGCGGTTGATCTCTCTGATCCGGTTCAGACGAGACAGGTCGAGTATACCGATCCCTGCGCGGTCCGGCGTGAAGCTGTTCGTGTAGGACATTCCGCCGCCGCGCGGATTGAGAGCAATACCATGCCGATGACAAGCGGCGACCGTGTCGCGGAGTTGCTCAATGCTGCTCGGCGAGGCAACGAAATCTGCGGTCACACCTGCCGACCAGATATCCTGGCTCATCAGATTACGCGCAGCTGTGTCATCCGTGTAGCCATCCGTTCCGAGGATCTGACTCAAAACGGCAGAAAGCGAACCGGAGGTTGTGGCGGTTTCCATGTCAGGTCTCCGGAGTCAGAGTGGCTTGAAGAGGGCAAGCAGCGCGGCGGCAATCAGCAGAACCCAGATGCAGGTTACCAGAGGACGGGCGCGATTGAGCGTGGCGGCAAGGTTTGATTGTGCGGTTGCCGGATCAGGACCATTGAGGCCCACAAGGGCAGGTCCCAGCGGTTTCAGAACGGCGCGTATGTAGAGGCCAAGTGCCGTGCATGCCGCGAGCAAAACAAGTTTAAGGGAGAGAAACAATGGAAGGCCGCCGTCGGCCGCTATGTTCCAGGCGGCCGATGCAGCGAGGCCGATGATCAGCAGCCAGCGTAGTCCGAGATCGGTCTGGCGCCAGAGCGGCGGTGCGGCGCCGTGCCTGCCATGGACAGCCCAGGCAAGTGCAAGCCAGCCGAGCGCAGCGATCCAGACAGCTGCAAGCAGCGGAAGAGACAGCTCGATCCAGCCCTTTGACTGTGAGAGCAGCAGACCGGTCGGCAAGGTCAGGATCAATGCGGTACGCGGCGCCATATCGACATCCCCGACGATTTTGGCGGCGAGCAGCCGGCGGTCAGCACTGACCCCCGGCATGATCAGAAACCGGCTTGTGTAAAAAGCTCCGAGGTCTCCGCCAAGCCAGTAGACGAATACCAGCAGGTGAAGCAGCGTGAATAGCGCTATGTCTGTCATCAGCCGGGCCCGCGATTAAAAGATATATCATTTAATCGCGCGAACTGTGGCTGGACGCAAGCTCAGCTGTCGGTTTTCCAGTCTTTCTGCCGCGCCGTGTCACGTGTGAGGCGCATATGATACTGAAACCGGTCAGAGCGATAATGGGCCGTAATATCCTGAACCGGCCTGCCGCTGCGGTCGCGCATGATACGGTGGATCCTCAGAAGGGGTGAGCCAGGCGCTACGCCGAGATTGGCTGCAACGGCAGGTTCAGCCGCCTCGGCCATGATGGTCTGTTCAGCTTCGACGGGGGCATGCCCTGCCTTCTCCAGAAGCTTGATCAGGGACTGGCTTGCAAGCTCGTCCTCCGGATAGCCCTCAGCCACATCGGCCGGAATATATGTCACGAGATAGGAGAAGGGCTCACCGGCCAGCCGTCTCAGACGGACGATGCGCTGAACGGCTGATCCTTTTGGCATTTCCAGTGTTTCACAGATCGCCGGACTGGCTGTTGTCATCGTGCAGTCCAGAAGCTGAACCTCTGTTTCAACGCCCATCCGGGTCAGCCCGTCAATCAGGTTTTCGAAGCTGCCTTTGACGGTCGGCGCAGCGGCGTCATAGGTGACGACTGTACCAATTCCGCGCTGGCGGCGGACAAATCCAACCATGGCCAGCTCGTTCAAAGCCCGCTTCACCGTTATCCGGGACACACCCAGCATTTCGGTGAGTTCCTGTTCGGCCGGCAGACGCATGTTGAGGCCAAGTTCGCCGCTGATGATCTTCGCCCGCAGAAGGTCATAGATCTGCTGGTAGAGAGGCGTGCTGGCATCCTCATCGATCAGGTTTGCGGTGAGAGCGAGGGACGAGTCGGCGGCCATGGCATGAAAATCCGATGGAAATACAGTACGTCATCCACTTATCGGCCGGCTGTGCCCGTTATGCAATGGGAGTTCGATTTGCCGCGGGGCTAAAGTCGGGGTTGCGCGGGAGCGATTAGCCTGCAAAAGGTTATATCATTTGGAGGGTTTCATGATCCGTGCAGCTGCAACCTGCCTGTTGTATTCGATGACGGCCTGCGCCTCGTTGCAGGCGGCGGAAACGCGGCCAGATGGCATGGGAAACACCGCACCTCCGGTGACAGCCGAGGCAGATGTCTTCCGCATCTGGATCAATGCGCGCGCAGGAACCGGGCAGCCGGTCCACTGGGTTTCAGAAGGCGCTGTTTATGCCTACCCCTCGGGCGAGAAGCTGTTCGGCATGACCGGTTTTGACAGTTCACGCGTGATCTGGCCGGATGGCAATGACGGTGAGGTGATCCACCTCACGCGCAAGACCTTTACCTACACCGATCCGCGGAGCGGCGAGATCCTGACGGAGTATAATGGCCAGCCTGTCGTGCCGATCGCTTATCCATACCAGATCATCCGTTACGAGATGAAGGACGGCCTTATCTATGCCAGCGTTGAGCAGGGCGCCGAACCGCGCATTCAGAAAATTGACGCAAAGGACGGTATAATCTCACGCAAAGTCGGAGACAGTTGGGCCTTCACCGCGCCGCTCTTTCTCAATTTTCCCCTGCCGGGCGGCGGACAGTATGAAGCCTGGGAGAACTACGACTTCTTTATCCATCCGGCAGGCAGCGTGAGCGAACCTCATCAGATGACCTGGCAGCGTCTTGGGGATCTGCCGCCCTGGGCGGGCGGCGGCAAGGGAATCTACCACCTGCTCAGCTGGCGCGTCGATTCGCCGGACGCGTTCCCACCAGACCTGCTTGCCTGGGCTCAGGCAGAAAAACCGCTTTGGCTCGCCCCGCCGGTAGACCTGGAGGAAATCCGTATGCTGCAGAAAGGCGAAGGCGGGCCGGGCTGGGGCCAATAGCAGCCGGTCTCTAACGCGTCAGCCCTTTTGAGATATCCCCTGGAGGACCCCCGGCAGCCCGGTGGCGGATTGCCTCGCGGCTTTCCCATATCCTGCCGCCCAGAAACAGGCCGATCGAGTTGGTGAACTCCTTGTATTCGACCGTTTCATACATGCCGCAGCTCAGATAGGGGTCAGCCTGCATAATCGACTGAACTTCTTCGAGTGATGTTCCCATCACGAGAAACAGCGACCCGATAAGGGCTTCACCCCCGGGTTCGCGGAGCGGACCTGCCGTGACATAGCGCGTCCAGTACCGCTCCACATGTTCGAGATGGCCGTTCAGATGTTCCGCCCGAAGGTCTGCCGCACCCGGACCGTCCCGGCAGATTACGAGATAGCAGTTGCCGTCCGGCTTCTTGACGTGGGGCGGCGGCTCCTTGAGGCTCATTTCAGAACTCCCGAGGCGACGAGGCGGTCGATCACGGCCTGCTGCTGCGCGATCGCATCCGCGCGTTGAACCATCTGGCCGTCCGGTGTCCGGTTTGCGGGCGCAAGTCCGGTCTCAGAATAAGCTGGGGCAAAAGCAGCCAGCGGCAGGCGCGACAGCGTGTTGGTCATTCCCGTCTTGCGGCGTGTCTCGCGCAGGGCGCCGACATCAAGGACGGCATTGGCATTCATGGTCTCGCCGCTTCCGGCCTCTGCCAGAGTGCGCCCGTACCAGTCGATCACTATGGACATGGCATCCGTTGAAGCGGCCGGAACGGATGTACCGGTGATCGTGGCGGAATTGGCCGATACGACGTAAGCGATGTTCTCGATTGCCCGCGCCTTCTTGGCGATGTGTTTGGGGGTAAGTGCAGGTGCGCCGACTTCCGAGGTCGGATGAAGCAGAATTTCCGCCCCTTTGAAGGCCACCATCCGGGCGATTTCAGGATACAGGATTTCTTCACTCGCAATTGTCGCAAGGGCGCCGATATCGGTTTCGGCGACCGGAAAGACCGCATCTGCGCCATAGATGTCCAGATACCTGTCCCAGACATCATAAGGCGAAGGCGAATAAAGTGAGATCATGCGCCGGTACCGCAGAAGGGTTTCGCCGGTTGGTCCGTAAATAACGTTTGCCTGGAAATAGAGGTCGGGAAAGTTCGGATCGGTCTCATAATGGTTCGAGCACAGATATATGCCGGCGGTCTGTGCCATCTTCGCCAGCGCATCAGGAAAGGCGCCCTGTACCGGGATGGCGGCCTTCGCCTGCCAGGTCTCGCGTGTCTCGCCCATCGGGAAGCCTGTCATCCAGTATTCCGGCAGCACCACGAGCTTCAGATCATAACCGTTGAAACCTTTGAGAAAGTTCTTCGAAGCCATGATCTGCCCCGTGACACGCGCGATCGCCGCATTCATGCGGGCATGCGCATCTTCGGGTGTCGGGTCCTGGTTGACCGCGTCGCAGACCGTCTGCAACGCAAGGGCTGTATAGCGCATGGATGATGCCTCCCGGGCATTTGCATTCATTCCTCCTGCCAAAGGCAGAAGCGAGCTTGCGGCTGCGCCCGTGAGGAGCCCTCGCCGCGTCATGGGTCGGCCTGCGCGAACGCCGCAACGACATCTGCAGCTGTGGCCACCTTGAGGCCGTCTATCTCCGCAAGCCCGCGCAACAGCCTGGCCAACGCTGTAATGCGGAAGGGCAGGCCGCTGATGTAAGGTGTCAAGGTGAAACCAAAGCAATGCGCGCCGCGCGTGTCATGTTCGGCCACAGTCTGAGCGGCGGCTTCGAGGATCTGGTCCGCCCACTCATCCTCCCTCTGCGAGCGCACGGCGAGCATGAGGAAGTCGGATAGCTCAAAATGGTTCGGCAGGCAGGTGACGGTCCCGTGAGAAGTGCGCATGTCTAACGGGCGCTGGTCGCTCTCCCAGTCAAGGCAGGTCGTGAAGCCGGCCTCGCGGATCAGATCGGGTGTACGGAAGGACTGGTTACGGGCAGGGCTCATCCAGGTAACGGCGTCGGGAAAGGCCGCGCGCGTCTCTGAAACAAATCCGCGTTCCTCAGCTTCAGTTAGTCCGGCATGGTGGATGTGCGCGGTCGAAACGCCATGCGCTGCAATCTCGTGTCCGCCCGCGCGGATCCGCTCGATCAACGGTCCGTAGCGCGGCGCAACCGCCGCATTGACGGCGAAGGTTGCCGTGAGGCCGACCGCTTCCAGTTCGCGGAGCAGACGGAACACGCCCACCCTGTTGCCATAGTCCCGCGCCGTGTAATGGCGCAGGTCCGGATACGGCGTTACCATTGCGCCAGGATGTTTGAAGGGCCTGGCTGGCGGATCCAGAGGGAAGAATTCCAGCGGTACGACAATGAAGGCCATGGCCTTTACGCCGGAGTCGAGCTTCGCCGGATTCCTCCGGTCAGCGGGCTGCCAGTCATACCGGTCCTGGTCCATGCCATAGGACCGGTGCGGATAGTTGAGATAATCATCAGGCAGGGGCAAAGCCGGTTCCTCCCGTGGAGACGCCGCGCGCAGCAATGTCGCGCACGCTCTGATCCCAATAGTGCGTGCGGAAGAAATCCGCGAGTTCAGCGCCCGTGGTTATCCAGATATCATCCGAATGCGCGGCAATGTGTTTCAGCGCCTCCTCAAAGATGCGTATCCGGTGAGGCTGGCTGACAAGATAGGCATGCAGGGGAATGCACATGACC
>JBKBVT010000110.1:0-7859 GCA_046289305.1 Hyphomonas sp.
GATCATCAGCCCGGTGGACGATACGCGCAATGGCTACGTGCCGAATGTGGTCTACACCTGCGGCGCGCTTGCGCTCGGCCGCCGGCTTTTTATTCCATATGCGATATCCGACAGCCGGGTCACCTTCGGCTGGTTGTCAATCGACGACCTGGTCGAAAATCTTCGCGCAGCCTGATCGGATGCCCAGGACCTAAGCTCATCAAGTTCGTAATCGACAACTGGTCGTGCCAAACTATTTAAGAGAATGGGCATCTATGTTGGGGCGTTGGAGGGGCGCAGTCTGACGGCGGCTGATTTGAGAGGTTCATAAATCCCCATGCTGACAGGCGCAGCGACACCTGTGTGGATTCGGCCTGAGCCACAGGGCTTGTATCTACCCTCCGTAGACGCGTGGATCGACCCATCCCGCAGCGTCGCGCGGGCGCTGGTCACGCATGGGCATGCCGACCATGCCCGCGGCGGTCATGGCGAAGTCTGGGCGACGGACGCGACACGGGACATCATCGCCCTGCGCTATGGCGCGCCTGCCGGGGGCGAGGCGCTCGCCTACAACCAGCCCCATGATATCGGCGACGGCATTATGGCAACTTTTCTGCCAGCCGGGCATGTCCTCGGCTCCGCCCAGATCCTCCTTGAGCGGCAGGGCGAGCGCATCATCGTCACAGGCGATTACAAGCGCCGTCCGGATCCCACCTGCCTGCCGTTCCAGCCTGAGCGCTGCGACATCCTCATCACCGAGGCCACCTTCGCGCTGCCGATCTTCACCCATCCACCGATCGAACGCGAAATCGGCCGCCTGCTGTCTGCGAGGGAGGCGCATTCAGAGCGCTGCATTCTCGTCGGCGCCTATGCGCTCGGAAAAGCGCAGCGGGTAATCGCTGAACTGCGCCGCGCCGGCTATCACGAGACTATCTGGCTGCACGGCGCCATGACGCAGATGTGCGAGCTTTACCGGCGGCACGGGATTGATCTCGGCCCGCTTTCCCCTGTGGCAGAGACACAGAAGGATGCGCTCCGGGGGCAGATCATCGTGTGTCCGCCCTCCGCGCTCAATTCGGTCTGGGCGCGGCGGATGCCGGACCCCATCAACGCGCTCGCCTCCGGCTGGATGCGGGTGCGCCAGCGCGCGGTGCAGCGCAATGTCGAACTGCCTCTGATCATCTCAGACCATTGCGACTGGCCGGAGCTGACAGGCACCATCGCGGAAGTCTCGCCGTACGAGACCTGGATCACCCATGGCCGCGAGGATGCCTTGCTCCACTGGTGCGCTCTGCATCAGCGGCGCGCCCGCGCGCTCGACCTCGTCGGCCGCGAGGACGAGGATCCGGACTGATGGAGCGGTTTGCGCGCCTGCTCTCGGAGTTGATCTACACCCGCTCGCGCAATGGCAAGCTGGCCCTGCTGGCGGCTTACCTGCGCACGGCGCCGGATCCTGATCGGGGCTGGGCGCTCGCAGGCCTGACAGGCGGCCTCGACTTTCCCGCCATCAAGGCTGGGATCGTCCGGGATTTGATCAAGGAGCGGGTGGATCCTGTCCTGTTCGGCCTGTCGCGGGATTTCGTTGGTGACACGGCCGAGACCGTTAGCCTCCTCTGGCCAACGCCGCTGGGCGTAGCGGGTCCGGCCCCCAGCGTCAGCGAGGCTATCACCGCCCTCAGCGCCGCAACCCGCCTGTCGGCCCGGACGGTTCTTGCGGGCCTACTGGACAGCCTGGACGAAGAAGGCCGCTTTGCCCTGCTCAAGCTCGCCACCGGCGCCCTGCGGATCGGCGTATCGGCCCGCCTCGCCAAGACCGCCTTCGCACAGGCCTTTACGGTGCCGCTCGAAGAGGTTGAGGAAATCTGGCACGCCCTCGATCCGCCTTATGCGCCCCTGTTCAACTGGGCCGAGGGAAGGGCGCCGAAGCCGGACATCAGCGCATTGCCGGTCTTCCGACCCTTCATGCTGGCCAACCCGCTGGAAGACGACAGCGTCGATCTCGCCCACTATGCCGCCGAATGGAAATGGGACGGCATTCGCATCCAGCTGGTCCATGCGGGCGGCGAAACGCGCCTGTTCAGCCGGGGCGGCGAGGACATCACCGCAAGCTTCCCGGAGGTCGCCGGCGTCTTTGCCAGCGAAAGCGTGCTGGACGGCGAACTCCTCGTCCGAGGCGCGCAGCAAGGCGGCGAGGCCGGCGGCGCGGCCAGTTTCAACGCCTTGCAGCAGCGACTTGGGCGCAAGACCGTCTCGAACAGTCTACAGACGGAATATCCCGCCTTCGTCCGCCTATATGACATCCTGACCGAAGGTGCCGAAGACCTCCGCCAGCTTCCCTGGACCCAGCGGCGCTCCCGGCTGGAAGCTTTCGCCGCACACCTCGATCCGTCCGCCTTCGATGTCTCCGCGCTGATCGAAGCAGACAGCTTCGAGGTGCTTGAGGAGCTGCGTGCGCAGACGCGCGAATCCGGCATCGAAGGCGTCATGCTCAAGAAGCGCGACAGCCTCTATGAAGCCGGGCGCAAGGCCGGTCTCTGGTACAAATGGAAACGCGATCCGCTCACCGCAGACTGCGTTCTGATGTATGCGCAGCGCGGATCCGGCAAACGTTCGGGCTATTATTCCGATTTCACCTTCGGCTGCTGGACCGGTTCCGAGGCCGAGGGCGGGCCGCTCCTGCTACCGGTCGGCAAAGCCTATTCGGGCTTCAGCGATGAGGAGCTGCGCTGGCTCGACAGCTTTGTGCGCAAAAATACGATGAACCGGTTCGGGCCCGTTCGCGAGGTGGAGAAAAGCCTCGTGCTCGAAGTTGCGTTCGATGCCGTGAACCCGAGCAGCCGACACAAATCGGGCATCGCGATGCGCTTTCCCCGCATCAGCCGCATCCGCCGCGACAAGCCCGCCGCCGAAGCCGACCAGATCGAGACACTCCGCCGGATGATCGCGATCGGCGACAAGGCGTGATGCCCCCCGGTCCGGAAACGCATTTTCGAATGTTCAACGCACCTGCCCCGATGGTATCTCCCAGCCGGCATGCAATGGTTCCAGATCATGCGGTGAAGAAGCACTGCCGTCCGCGCAAAGTTCTGCCAGAAAGCCGGTTGCCTGTGGCGCCTCATGGGTCAACCGCCCAAAAAATGGGATAACAACATCATGATTGATCTGAACCGCTTCTCGGAGATTCAAATCCTCAGCTTTGGCAGTAGTTCGATCACGCTCGGCGGAATAGTGGCAGGGCTGGTCGTATTCCTGGTCGCCCTGATACTGGCGCACGTGCTCAGCCGGACGCTGCGCCGCGTCCGCGAACGGGCTTCGTACAAAACAACAGCCGCCCTCTACCTGCTCGAAAAGATGGTTGGCTACGGTCTTGTATTTATTGGAATTCTTGCAGGCCTGTCGGCGGCGGGACTGAACCTCTCATCGCTTGCAATCTTTGCCGGCGCCCTCGGCATCGGCATCGGCCTTGGCCTGCAGGGGGTGGTCAAGGAGTTCGTCTCCGGCCTGTTCCTGATATTCGACCGGATGGTCTCGCTCGACGATTATATCGAACTGGATGACGGCGTCCGGGGCGCGATCGTGGAGATCGGCCCGCGCGCAAGCCGGATCCGCACCAACGACAACGTCAATATCATCGTGCCCAACTCCCGTTTGATCGAAGGGCGCGTGACCAACTGGACTCTGAAGGGCGACACGCGTCGCATCCATGTGCCCTTCTCGGTGGCCTATGGGGCAGACCGGGCCCTTGTGCGCGAAGCGGTCCTGGCTGCTGCCCGTAACAGCGCCTTCACATTACCCGAGACCGAGACGCGCAAGAGCCAGGTCTGGCTGGTCGGTTTCGGCGAAAGCAGCCTTGATTTCGAACTGCTTGTCTGGCCGACCGAAGCCGCCGTCAAACGCCCCGCCGGTATGCATGCGGCCTATACCTGGCTGATCGCCGACGCGCTCGACGAAGCGGGGATCGAGATCCCGTTTCCCCAAACCGATTTGCACCTGCGCAGCTTCTTTGGCCATGAGGGGGACGACGCCTTGCGTGCGCTGGGCCTGAAACGCCCGGACAGACCGGTCGCCATCGCGCCGGCTGAGCGCCAGACTGCAACGCAGTCCACGAACGACGCCGCGGATGAATTGCTGAGCCCCTCCAGCGAAACGGCGGCGGACAGGGATGAGGAGCCTCGGTAGGACGCGGGTCAGTCCTGGTTCACCCGTTTGAATTCGGCATTGAAGGCCGCACCGGGCAGGAAGTTCAAGGCGGAGAATTTACAGATATGAAGCAACAGATCATTGGTATGTTTTCCCTGACCCCGGGCCATTGGATTGGGGTACTCAAGGGCGTGCGCGATACTGCCGACCGGACGAACCTGGCTCTGATTTCGGCCGGAGTTGCTTTCTTCGGCCTGATGGCAGCGATTCCGGGGCTCGCCGCCTTGATGGCGATCGTTGGACTTCTCGGTGAGCCGGAATGGGTGGCTGAGCAGGTTCGCGCGCTGCGTGGCGTCGCGCCCGATGCGGTGATCAGCGTCATTCATAGCCAGGTCGAGCGATTGTTGGAAACGGCCGCGCAGCCACTTCTTGCCGGCGCGCTGTTCAATCTAGTCCTGGCCATATGGAGCGCGCTGCAGGGAACCCGCTGGGTTCTGGTGGCGCTGTCGGCGATTGACGATACGGCCCCTCCCAGAAAGTTCCTTCAGCGCTATGTGGCGGCCGGTCAATTTACGCTGTTGGGACTTGGACTCGGCGCGGTGGCCGTCGTGCTTCTGGGGATTGCCCCCATTGCGCTGAAGTTCGTGCCTCTCGGCGACAATGTCGAAAAATGGGTGCTGCTGCTGCGATGGCCGGTCCTCGGCGGCTGCGCCATCGGCTTCATGCTTATCCTTTATCGCTGGGGACCCTCCGGCGATCCGCCCGCCTGGAAGCTCGTGGTTCCCGGTGCCCTGCTGGCACCTGTGCTGTGGCTCGCAGCCTCATCCCTACTGACGTTTGCGCTGCGCGAATTTCCGGCCTTCGGGGCTGCCTATGGCGCACTCGCCAGCGTCGTGGCGCTGTTGCTCTGGCTGTACGTCTCCGCCTTGATCTTCCTGGTCGGTGCGGCCTTCAATGCCGAATTCAAACGCGTGAACCGGGACTGATCCGTGCCTACCGCTCGTCGAAGCGGCTGGATACGGGGCGCCTCATCCGTGTCCATCATCACAATGCTTTAGAAATATCATGCAGACCGCAATCCGGCTGTGTTCGCCGCATATACTCGTCGAAAGTTGCAATCGGAGCAGTCACCCATTCTATCCTCTACCCCTTTGAGCTTTACTCCGAGGGCACGGGAAGCTGGATGAATTCGAGTACCGTGCCGTCTTCATCCTTGGCGATGCCGACAATTACGGGCGTTCCGGGCAGTATTGCGGGCTCGTGGATGATTTCCAGTTCGCGCGCACGCATTTGCTCGACCACCCCGGCTGCATCGTCGGTGTAGAAGACGACCCGTGTCTTGGCCAAAGTATCGTCTTCCAGGCTCTGGAAGAGCACGATGCGGCTTCCCTCCCCGTTTGGCGAAGACATGATGCGTTCCAGATATTGCTCCGTGTCGATCGCACGGGCAAGCTCAAGTCCGAGTACGGACGTGTAGAACTCCAGGGCCGTGTCGATATCTGAAACACCGATTACGACAGCCGCGAGGCTGTTGACCTTAGCGGTTTGCTCAGCTCGCTCGACCGGCTCTGCCGCAGCCTGCAGCAATGAAAGACAGCACACTGTGGCCAGGCCTGCCACGGCTGCGCGGCTAATCTTTACGAAATTTGTCATGACAACTCACACATCCTGCACCAACTAACTGGAAATTCGACTGAATGGCCGAAGCATTGCCTGACTGGCTTGCCTCCGCGAACAAGGCAGCGCTTGCCTCAAAATTGCTGAGAATGGCCGCAAACTCTTCCGGATTCTCCCAGATGGCCGGCAGGGCGTCCGTTCGGAAACCGCTCTCCGGCCCGCTCCCTTCAGGAAACCAGCTGGATATCTGCACCGAATAGCGGGCGACCGCATCGACCGAAAACTGGACCGTCGCGCTATTGGCGCGCCCTGCCCTCAATTCATCACCGACCGCCTTGAACGCTGCACCGAGATCCTGAAAGTTCAGGCGGCGGGCGTCGATCTTCTGCTTAAGTTCAACTTCTTCGGGCGTCAGATCCCGGGCCGGAGTCTCTGCGCCTCCGCAGGCGGTCAGTCCGGAAAGTGCCATCGCCAGGCACAAGCTGAGCGCAATGGTCCGGCCAGGCGACCTTCGCCGCGTTTGTTCGATCTTCATGCATTTGTTTCCTGACTGCATAACCGGGATCAGCTGAGAAGCTGGGTGATGTCGCTCGACGTATCCATGGACGCCGTTCCCCAGCGATCCACGGGAAGCCCGGCGATCTGCTGCATGGTGAGACCGATCCGGGTAATGGGATCACCGTTTGCCGCGATCAGGAGCCCGTTCTTGATCCGGCCGCCAGCCCGGCCGGCCGTCATGGCCGGGATTCCCTGCACGGCATGAATTTTGGCCCAGGAGGTATCAGAGTGAGCAAGGACAAGGCAATTGTCGAGCAGCGTCCCATCCCCTTCCGGAATTGAGGCAAGCGTTTCGACAAAGGTGGCCCAGGCTTTCATATTCTCGACCACGAAGCGGCTGGTCTCGACCTGATAGCCATGGTCCGCATGGGTGAATTCTTCATGCGTGTAGAGATGGTGGCTGCTCGCCTCGCCCGAGCGATGCAGACTCGACGCCGAGTTAGAGAATAGCATGTTGAACGAGCGTGTCTGGTCGCAGGCCATCGCCAGTGCGATGAGCCGCGCCATCAGCGCATGGTTCTTATGGACATTTGCGAGGTCGTAGTTCGTTTCCGTTTCCTCTGGCCGTTGTGGCAATTCACAAGCCTTGGGAATGATCGGTTCGCGCGTCTGGATGTCGAGTTGCTGTTCGACCTCACGCACAGATGTGAAGTATTGATCCAGCCTCCGCCGGTCTTCGACACCCAGGCGGCCCTCCATCGTCTTGCGCTGGTCCGCAACGACGGACAGGACGCTGACCCGGCCAAGCGTTTTCGGATCCGGCTCGAACTCGCCCTCGCCAGGTTTCTGAAAGCCCGTTCCGAAAATTCGCTCGTAAAGAGCCGCCGGTGATGTTTCCGGTGTGTTTCGCACCTCTGCAGACCGGTAGCTATACATGTCTGCAGGGTTGCCTGTCGCCGAGCATTCGATCGACTTGAAGCGGGTAGTGGCTCCGAGATGATCCGCAATGGCCGTGTCAAAGGTTGGCCCCTCGATGACACCGAATTTCATTGGAGCGATGCCGGAACGCAGGCTGAATGTCCCGCTGATGTGAACATGGTTTGGCCGGCCATCAAGGATGGCATCAAAGCCTGTCAGGAAGTTCAGATGCTGCTTGATGCGCTCAAGCGGCATCGACTCCGCCTTGAGGTCCAGACCGAGCGCGCCGGGCGTCGGCGACCACCGGCCGGGGGTGACACCGCACCCCCAGAACCAAGTGCCGAAGCGTAAAGGCGCCTGACGCGCGCCCTGCGTGCCGGCAAAGGCCGGCATCATCGCTTCCAGCCAGGGAAGCCCGACGGCAACGGCAGACCCTTTGAAAGCGCCGCGCAGGAGCGTACGCCGCGATACCGGCGCGCGGGGTGTCATGGTCATGTCTTTTTCTCCGTTTCGTGTCGCGTAGCTTCCTGCATGTCTGACGCGGCATCAGGAATTGCGACTGCATAAAACTCACTGCTGAGGGCGATATCCCGCATCAGGGGCTTCAATCGGTAGCCCTGACGTTCAAACGAGCGCTCGAGCCTGTCCGTCCAGACTCTGTCCGACTGGCGTGAGGGCCGGCCGACAGCGTATTTCTGCATTTTTTC
>JBKBVT010000111.1:0-4275 GCA_046289305.1 Hyphomonas sp.
CAATTCCGAACGCCGCATCAGCCGCCAGCGCGCCGTCCTGCCGCCCCCCGGACAGGCCCGCCCCGACTGGTGGGCACTGGCGCAGGTCGCGCAACGCATGGGCTATCACGGCTTCGACTGGCCCGACCCGGCGGCGATCTTCGCCCGCCTGCGCGAAGCCGCCCGCCGCCACGGCGAAGGCGACTGAGCCCCCGCACTTGTCATCCCGGACGGCCCAAAGGGCTGATCCGGGACCTTCTCACTTCAAAAAAACCAAGGCCCCGGATCGCTGTTTCGCAGCGTCCGGGGTGACAGGAAAAGTGGCGCGCCTCAGAAGGTGACGCGCAACCCCGCCCGGTAGTTGCGTCCCGGCAGGGGCACCGTGTCGCGCAGAACGGAGGTTGCGAGGCGCGCCTCTTCGTCCAGCGCATTGCGCACTTCGGCGAAGAGTTGCGTGCCCTCGCGGCCGACGCCCCATTCGGACAGGTTCAGCGCGCCGCGCAGATTGACCAGCGTATAGCTGCTCGTGCCGAGCTGACCTTCGCTGACGCGGCTCTGATTGTCCGCCCACTGCACATTGGCGCCGGCTTTGACCACGCCCCAATTCGCGTCGATCCCGGCATTGACCGTGAGCGGCGGCATGTAGGGCAGGCTGGCGCTGCTATCGAGGCGGGAATAGACATAGTCGAGGCTGCCGCGCAGCTTCCAGTCGGCTCCCGCCGGGCCGTTATCGAGATAGTATTCGCCGTAGATCTCGCCGCCGCGCAGCATCGCGTCTTCCTGGGTGAACACGAAGACCGGCAGGCCGTCCTCCTCGGACACAAGCTCGCCGTCTTCCAGGATCGTGCCTGGCACGAGATAGATGAAGCCGTCGAATTTGGTTCGGAACAGGTTTACGCCGAAGCTGGCGTTATCGCCGCGCCAGCGCAGCGTGCCTTCGATATTCAGGCCTTTCTCCTTGTCGAGGCCGGTATCGCCCACTTCGAACTGCTCGGTCGCAAGGTGCGGGCCGAAGGCGAAGAGTTCGCTCTCATTCGGGCCGCGCTCGGTATAGGCGATCTGCGCGCCGACGAACCAGCCATTCGCCAGATGCTGGTGCGCGCCGGCCGACGCGCTGAACAGGTCGAACGAGACCTCACCGTTCTCGGCATTCTTGTGTTCCAGCCGTTCGATCCGTGCACCGCCTTCAACGCCGAAGCCATTGTCCCAATCGCGCGTCTCATAGACGAACAGGGCAACGGATTGCGTGTCAGTCGGCGTCAGGAAGGCTTCAGCGCCGGAGGCATCGAGGCTTTTGTCGAGGAACTGGATCCCGGCCGCGCCTTCGAAGCCTGCAATCTCGTGCTCAAGCTCGACCCGGCCTTCGAAACCTTCGGTCTCGAACATCGAACCGATTTCGCCGGGCTCCTCGAACTCGACATGTTTATAATCGGAGTAAGAGAGCGTTGCGGTCAGCGCCTTGATGACGGGGCCGTCGAAATTGATACCGGCGCGGAAATCGAACCGCGTCTGTTCGAGATCGATGAAGGGCGACTCATCGTCATGGTCATCATGATCATCATGATCATCGTCGTCATGATCATCGTCGTGATCGTCGTCGTGGTGTGCATGGGAATGGCCGGGCAGGCCATAAGTCGATGTCTGGCGGCGAACAGCTACGCCGGCAAAGGCGCGCTCACCAACCCAGGAAACGCCGCCGCCGAAGGTTTCCGTCTTGAGGAAGGAGTTGGAAAGCGTTCCGCGCACTTCGTCATCATGATCATCATGGTCGTCGTCGTGATCATCATCGTCATGATCATCATGATGTTCCATGGACTCGCGGTGGCGCAGCTGGCGCGACTCGGCAAAGCCGGGGATGTCATAATCGCCGAAATCCCTCGTCGAGGCGGACAGCGAGAAGACCAGCGGCCCGGCGAGGAACGCCGCGCGCCCGCCAAACTCCGATCCGTCATTGACGCTGTTATAGGCGCCGTAGACGTCGCCGCTGACCAGCCGGTCCGGCAATGTGTCCACGATCAGCCCGTCGATGACATTGACCACGCCGCCGATCGCCTGGCCGCCATAAGCGAGTGCGGCAGGGCCGCGCAGGATCTCGATCTTGTCGGCGTCGATGCCGTCGGCCGTCACCTGGTGGTCCGGGCTGGCTGCGGACACGTCGATGACGCCGATGCCATTGGTCAGAACCTGGACGCGCTCGGCGCCGAGACCGCGCAGGACCGGCCGGCTGGCGCCCTGGCCAAAGTAGGTGGAAGAGACGCCGGGCTCGCCCGAAAGCGTGTCACCCAGCGTACCAGAGAGCCGGCTGAGGATGTCGCTGCGCTCAAGGGCGGTGGCATTGCCGATCAGCTCGTCGCTGGACCGGTCCGGGCCGGGCGCGGTCACGATAATCGGGGCCTCGACCCGGCGCGCGTCCTGTTCCTGGGCGAAGGCCAGGCTGGCGAGGAGGGGGCCGGACAAGGCAGTCAGCAGCAATTTGTTCTTCATGGGAGGCTCGCTTAGTTATGTAATAATGTTGCATTATCGGGGCGAGGCTTTGCTGACAAGGTCGAGGGGGTTAAAAAAATGAGGTAAATGTGTCTCAGGGCGGCGGATCAGGCTGCGCTGCCATCCACACGCAGGAGCGAGCCGGTCGTGAAGCTGGACGCGGGACTGGCAAGATAAAGCGCGGCCGTGACGATCTCGCGGGGATATCCCGGCCGCCCCAGCGCATTGTCGGCGGACTGGCGCATCTCGTCGGGCCAGGCCTTCGCGATGTCGGTCAGGAACGGGCCGGGACAGATCGTATTCACACGCACTTTCGGCGCATATTCATGGGCGAGCGACAGGCTCATCGCATTGATCGCCGCCTTGGCGGAGCCATACGGCACAACGGCTGGAAGCGGTACAAGGCTGCCGGAGGAGGAGATGTTGATGATCGAGCCGCCTTCGCCGTCTGCCATACGCTTCGCAATCTGGCTGGCCAGCCGGAACGGGCCCTTGAAGTTGAGGTTCAGCACACTGTCGAACAGCGCCTCGGACACCTCATGGCTCGCCATGCGCGGGCCAGAGCCGGCATTGTTGACGAGGATGTCGACCCGGCCGAAGCGCGTATAAGCGGCCTCGATCAGGGCGTCGATGTCGTCCCAGCGGCCGCAATGGGCGGCAAAGGCCATCGCCTCGCGGCCCAGCGCGCGCACGTCGTCCGCCGCCGCCTCGCAGGCATCGAACTTGCGGCTGGCGATGATCACATCCGCGCCGTTCTCGGCAAACGTCCTCACCATCTCCAGGCCAAGCCCGCGGCTGCCGCCGGTGACGAGGGCAACCTTGCCGCTCAGGTCGAACAGGTTCTGGGCCACGGCGATCCTCCTTGGACATCTTGTTAGTGCGAGGATGTTTCAGGCGCCGGCGGTCTACAACCCAAAACCGGCCGTCCTGCCGCGAGGGGAAGGCGTCAGGCGATGAGGCCAGCGACGGCATAGAGCAGGGTTGCCGCCGCGCCTGCCGTCAGGGCGTAGGGCAGCTGCGTGCGGACATGGTCGAGATGGTCGCAGCCGGAGGCGAGGGAAGCGATGATCGTCGTATCCGAGATCGGCGATCAGTGATCGCCAAACACGCCGCCGCCCATCACTGCCGCCAGCACCAGCGGCAGAGGAATACCGGCGCCGGCCGCCAGCGGGATCGCGATGGGCACCAGGATGCCATACGTGCCCCAGCTGGTCCCTGTGGTGAACGATGTGACGGAGGCCGTCAGGAACAGGATCGCCGGCAGGAGCCAGGGCAGGGGCAGGTTGGAGGCGAGTCCCGACAGAAACGCGCCAGTGCCCAGCGCGCGCAGGCTGTCACCGAGCGCCAGGGCGAGGAAGATGACCGCGACGGCCGGCAGCAGCTTGCCCATGCCCTCGAAGCCGATATCGACCAGCTTGCCGCGCAGCACCGGGATCCGCGCACTCACGAGGAAGGCCGCCGCCGTCGCGAGAATGACAGACCACAGGATGGCCCGTGAACCAGAGCCCCGCAGGATGTTGCCATCCCCTGTCCACCACATGAAACCAATCGCCCCGCCGACAAGGATCAGCATGGGGATGATGAAGGCGGCGAGGCTGCTCATGCCGGTGTCGGCATCGTTGGCGGCAGCAGGCGGCGGTGCAGCCATCGCGGCCTCGTCAAAGGCGCGCATCGGCCCGAAAGTGCGATTGGAGACGATCGTAGCGGCGACGAGGGCGAGCGTCAGCAACGCATAGAAGTTCAGGCCTATCGAGCCCAGCATCACCCCGAGCGGCGCGTCTACGCCGTTTGCCGCCAGCAGACCCAGAATGA
>JBKBVT010000111.1:4285-7847 GCA_046289305.1 Hyphomonas sp.
CGAGGAGGCCGGTGGCGAGCAGGCTGACATTGGTTTCTATGAACAGCACGACGCCGGACAGGGCGGTCACGCCGCTGGCCCGCTTCGGTCCGGTCGCAGCGCCCGAGACCGTCAGCCAGCGGACCATCGCCTGGAAACCCCCGGCCCGCTCGAGATAGGCAATCAGCGCGCCGATGATCAGGCAGAAAAGCAGGATGCGCGTGTTGCCGGCATCGGCAAACACGCCGGCCGCCCGGTCGATGCTGGTCAGCGCGCCCATGGCCGGGTTGAATCCTGCGGCCAGCGTCTCCGACAGGAGGATCGCAAAGCCGAGCGCCCAATAGACATTCCGTGTCCAGACCGCGAGGGCGATGGCGGCGAGCGGCGGAAGGACGCTCAGCCATTCCATACTAGTTCAGGACGTCCGGCGAGACGAGCGCCGATGTCCGCGCAGCCTCGACTTCTGTCAGCAGGCGGATCATGTTGGCGCCCCAGATCTTCCTGATGTCGTCCTCGGAATAGCCGGCGTCGAGCAGCGCTTCTGTGATACGGGGCAGGTAGGTGACGTCCTTGAGGCCGTCCACGCCGCCGCCGCCGTCCCAGTCCGCGCCGATGCCGACATGATCGGGCCCGACGAGTTCGAGCGTATACAGAAGATGTTCCATGAACTTCTCGAAGGTCGAGCGCGGAGCCGGGAACTCGCGGCCAAGCTCGCGCATCGCCTGGCGGTATTCCGCCAGCGTGTCGGCATCCATGGCCGAGGGGTCGCCGAGGCGCGCTTGAAGCTCGGCAATCGCGGCAGTGCGCTCCGCACTGGGTGTCAACTGTTCCAGATAGGCGCCAAAGGCGTTGACCTGGATGACGCCGCCACCGGCCGCGATATCCAGCAGAAGCGCGTCCGGCAGGTTGCGGGCATGGTTATAGACGCCCTGCGGGCCGGAATGGGAAAGGATGAGCGGCGTGGTCGAGAGCGCCAGCATGTCGCGCACCGCATCATCGCTCGCATGTGATCCGTCGAGGATCATGCCGAGCCGGTTTGCTTCGCGGACAAGCTCCTCGCCGAGTGTGCTCAGGCCGCCATGCAGGGGCGAGACATCCGTCGCACTGTCCGCAAACTGACTGTTCCGGAAATGCGCCGGCGCCACCATGCGTAGCCCACCAATGTAGAACGTCTCCAGCATCGAAACATCCGTCCCCAGAGGATAGGCATTCTCCATGCTCTGATAAACAATCTTGCGGCCTTCGCCGTGCAGTCGCTCGGCATCGTCTGCCGTGAAGGCGAGGCCGACATCTTCGTGATAGCGCGCGGCCATCTCGCGGATCGACATCTGGCGGAGCAGGGCCATGTTGCGCGCCGCCACATAGGAGGCTTCGTCCAGCGGCCCCTGCGGTGTATAGATCACCCAGAAGCCGCCATCCAGGCCGCCTTCCTTCATGCGCGGCAGATCGACATGTGTTCCGTCCACGTCAAAGTCGCCGCGCTCTGAAAAATTGTATCCGGCGGTGTGGAAGTAGGCCGGCGTGTCCAGATGGCTGTCGAGCACGATGATCGAATGGTGGAAGGCTTCCGCCGTGCTCAGCGCCTGTGCGGGTTGCGGCGGTGTGTCGCCGCCCTGCGGCGCCCCGCAAGCAGCCACGCCCAAAGCCAGTCCCAGCCACAAAACTCTCATCGATTCAGCCCTTCGTCACAACCACCCAAACCCGATCTTGACGCCCCCGCGCCCAAGGTCAACCGCCCGCCGCACCCAAGAAAAAGGGCGGCCCCGAAAGGCCGCCCTCCTCATCACATCATGAGCTCTGACGGATCAGAATGATTTCGACACCTGCACGAAGCCGGTCCGGCCGCGAAGGTCATACTGAGTCCCGAAGATCGGTGAGACGCCAACCCGGCTGGAGCCCGCGCCGGAGGAGATGGCGGGTGGATACTCGTCGAACAGATTGTTCACCCCGGCAATGACTTGCCAGTCATCCGAGCGGTAGCGGACCGACGCACCATGATAAATGGTCGCTTCGGCATAACGCTTCCGCCAGGAGTTTGGCCGGCCGAGATAGACGAACGGGTTAGCCGCGGTCAGGAACTTTTCGTTTGAGGAACGCGACACAAAGTTCGAGAACCAGGAATACGTCCAGTCGCCTTTACGGAACTGGATATTCGAGTTCCCGACAAAGTTCGGTTCGCCAATCGTGCTGTTGAAGTCATCGGTTACGAAGCCGTCGAGTCCACCGAACACGTTCAGCTTGTCCTCAAAGGTCCAGGTACCGGAGAAGTCAACGGTCAGTTCGCCGAAGTCAAACTCGTGTTCGTAGCGACCCGTTGCATCGATACCGCGTGTGCTCTGGCTGTTGATGTTCACATAGTCATTCCGGATGTCGACCAGGGTCAGGAACTGGCTGCTTGTGGTATCCCGGTTCCGTCGGATCAGATCGCAGAACTGGTTCGGGAAAGACTCCCGGCCATAGCAAGCTGCAAGGATGCTTGGCGCTCCGAGCACCGCAATTTGGTCTTCCACCTCAATCTCGAAATAGTCGAGCGCGAGCGAGAAGTTCACAGTGGACGGCGTAAACACAATACCAGCAGTGAACGACTCCGAAGTCTCCGGCTCGAGTTGCTCGCCGCCGCCACGAATGACAGTCAGGCTAGGCGCCGAAGTCACGAAGTCTGCTGGAATGCCGTCTGCAGCACAGTTTCGACGCAGGTTCTCGTTGGAGCTGAGACCCCAGTTGCGGCACGGGTCGATGTTCTGGGCTGCAAATCCGGTCTGGTTGGCAAGGAACCGCTCAAACAGCGCAGGGGCCCGGAATGAGGTACCCAGCGTGGTGCGGACGCGGAGCAGCGGATTAATCTGCCAGTTCGCGCCAATTTTGTAGACTGAGTCGGAGCCAAAAGTTTCGTAGTCGAAGTAACGGAGGGACCCGTTGATTGTCAGGTCTTCAAAGAAGGGCTGACCACGGACAATCGGAACTTCCAGCTCTGCGAAAGCTTCCCAGACCGTGTCGCTTCCTTTGGTCTGCTGGGCGGATGCAAGACCCCAGGAGGCGCCGCTCGCGCTGATTTCGCCCGGTTGGTCATTGATCGAGACTTCGCGGTATTGGACACCAAAAGCTGCGCCAACGTCGCCAGCCGGAACAGCGAACAGTTCACCGGTGATCAGGGCATTAAACAAGGTTTGATCAAAGACTGTCTGCCCTTTGTCCTGCACGAACAGGAAATCATACTCTTGTTGTGTCAGCTCGCCTCGGAAGAAGTTCGGCGTCAGATAGTTTACCACGGGGCAGGAAGCACCGGTTGAAATGAACGTACAAACAATGTTTCCATTTGCATCAATGGAATGGACAACATCGCCGCCCGGCTGGAACTCGTCTTCGATGTTGTTGTTGTTCAAGGTCAAGACATCATAGGTGCCGTCCGACCGAGAGTGACTTACGTGAACATCATAATCCCATCCAGACAGGAAGCTTGCATTGGGGCCAAAGTTCCCGCCGAAACCGGCCACACCATGATAGTAGTCCACCACAACATCAGTATTGAATGGAACGAGCGTAATTGGCGTGAACTCCAAGGCGAAGATGCCCGGCACGATCT
>JBKBVT010000112.1:0-7786 GCA_046289305.1 Hyphomonas sp.
GAAAGTGACCGGCAACGGCCATTACGGCCATAGGTTGGCTGTCTCACCAGACCAGTATCTCTATATCGCCTCCGGCGAGCGCCAGAAATTTGACCCTGCCCAGGACATGGCGAGCAATCTCGGCAAGGTGGTGCGTCTTAATCTCGATGGCGGCCTGCCGGAAGATAATCCGTTTGCAGAGCTTGGCGGCGTTGCGGCAGAGGTCTGGACGACGGGACACCGCAATCCGCTTGGCATCGATTTCGACAGCACGGGCCGCCTCTGGGTTCAGGAAATGGGCCCGGCGCATGGCGATGAATTGAACCTCATCATTCGCGGAGAGAATTACGGCTATCCGGAAGTTTCCAATGGCGACCATTATGACGGCCGCCCGATCCCGCATCATGACACGCGGCCTGAATTCAAGGCGCCGGCGGTCTATTGGGTGCCGGCGATCAGCCCCGCTGGTCTGATCATCTATGACGGCGACCTGTTTGCAGACTGGAATGGCAATGCCTTCCTCGGCGGGCTGTCCTCTGAAGCGTTGATCCGGGTCGAGCTGTCCGAAGATGGCACCGCCGAAGAGGGCGGACGCTATGCCTGGGACAAGCGCATCCGCGAAGTCGCCGAAGGGCCGGACGGTGCACTCTATGTGCTCGAAGACCGCGAAGACGCCCGGCTGATCCGGTTGACCCCCGCCGGCGGCTGATACACTCGGCGCGCCCGGTTGCCATCGAGCGCGACTTTGCGCAGACATAGGGCTCCAACTGGACCGGGGCTCCCATGATCCGCACATTCGGCAATATCGACGGACGTTTCGTGGCCCTCGGAGAGGACCTCGAAGCGTTCGACAATGCAGTCTGGATCGACCTCATCAATCCAGACAAGGATGAGGAGACGGCGGCGGAGCGGGCGCTCGGCATCGATGTGCCGACCATCGAGGAGATGAGCGAGATCGAGATCTCCAGCCGTCTTTACTCGGATGATGGCGCGCATTTCATGACAGCGATGGTGCTCTCGCACACGGACGGCGATAATGTGCTGCTCTCACCGGCAACCTTCATCCTGATTGGCCAGCGGCTGGTGACGGTGCGCTATTCAGAGCCGCGTGCGGTGGACGCGTTCATTGCACGATGCCAGAAGGCCGGCGCCTGGTCTGCCGATGCGCTGGTCGCGGGGTTGATCGAAGGGCTAGTTGCCCGGATCGGGGATTTGCTGGAGCGCGTGGGCCATGAACTCGATGACATTTCAGGCAGCATCTTCGCGATGCCGCCCCCGGCTGCGCCTGGGGGTCACTATAACGGACTGCAGCGCCCGGCCCGGCCACGCAATTATCGCTCCGTACTCGAACTGGTAGGCCGTAAGGGCGACCTCTTGTCGAAGATCCGCGAGAGCCTCGTCTCATTCCAGCGGCTACTGGCCTATGATATGACCGTCGCGGCAATCCGCAAGCCCGGCGACGAAACGGATAGCCGGATCAAGACGCTGGCGAGCGATGTGCAATCCCTGTCGGATCACACGAACTTCCTGACACAGAAGATCACCTTCCTGCTCGATGCGACGCTCGGCATGATCAATATCGAGCAGACCGGCATCATCAAGATCTTCTCGGTGGCGGCGGTTGTGTTCTTGCCACCGACGCTGATCGCCTCGATCTACGGGATGAATTTCGACATCATGCCGGAGCTCGCCTGGCCTTACGGCTATCCTTTCGCTCTGGGGATGATGCTCGCTTCGGCGATCGTGCCGTATATGTTTTTCAAATGGCGCCGCTGGCTCTGAAGGCCAACCCGACGGTTTTCTCGGAACCGGGACAAGCCTCTTGCGTTTCTCTTTCGTGGATCAGGCATTCGCTGCCGCCTGCTGCCGGCGCGCCTGGCGCACTGTATTCGTTTGAAAGCAGCAGGAAAAAGAAACAGGAGACTGACAGATGAAAGCGTTTTCCATTCCCGTAATTGCGGTCGCAGCCATGGCGCTCGCGGGCTGCGAAACAAACGGCCAATATCAAGGTACTGCGCGTGACGCCACAATCGGCGGCGCCGTTGGCGCGGCGGGCGGCGCTATCCTTGCAGGCGACGGCAACCGAACCCAAGGCGCCGTCATCGGCGGTGCGCTCGGCGCAGCAGCTGGCGGCGTGTATGGCTGCTCGCGCGACCGCGTCTGCCCCTGGAGCAACGACAACCCGAACCAGTCGCAGCTCTATACCGACAACCAGACCGGTCAGCGCTACTTCGTCGATACGACGACCGGCGACACCTATTGGGAAAACGGCCAGTTCCGCTCGCCGGGTAACTGAGCTGTTGGCGGCGGCCTGAGTGTCAGGCCGTCGCCCTCGCCCGCATCCCGTTCATCCGCTCGATGGCGACTTCGGCGTCGCGCATGATGTCCGCAACGATCTCGGCGACAGGTTTCACATCCCTTACGCCGCCGGCCGACTGGCCCATTGCGAAGCAGGATTTGTCCATCGACAGCCGCGCCTCGTCTGTGATCCCGCCAATCCCCCCGATCGTGCCGTTCTGGTGTGAGTGCATCGCCTGGAACGGGAAGGGCTGGATATCCTGCGGCCGACCTTCCCAATCATTGATATAGTCATTGGTGCGGCAGCGCATCGGCTTGCCGGAATAGCAGCGGGTGCGGGTCGTGTCGGTATCACCGGCGCCGACGACCGCGTCCTTGTACATGTTGGCGGCATGCGCTTCGGCACTGGCAATGAAGCGGGTGCCCATCCAGACGCCCTCGGCGCCCAGCGCGAGGGCGGCAGCAAGGCCGCGCCCATCATAGATGCCGCCCGCCGCGATGACCGGGATCTTCACTGCCTCGACCGCCTGGGCGACCAGCGGCATCGTGCCTACGAGGCCGGTGTGCCCGCCGCCTTCACCGCCCTGGAGAATCACGGCGTCACAGCCTGCCTGCTCGGCCTTGATGGCATGCTTCACCGCGCCGCCGACAACCATGACTTTCAGGCCGGCCTTCTTCAGCCGGTCCATGATCGGCATCGGAACGCCAAGGCCGGCCACGAAGGAATCCGCGCCGCCCTTGATGATGACATCGACCGAGGCCTCAAGGCTTTCGGGGCTGGCGGCCAGCAGGTCGACGCCGAAGGGACGGTCCGTCAGCGCGCGCACCTTCTTCATCTGGTCAGCAATGAAGTCCGGCGTGGTACCGGCCATACCGAGCACGCCGTAGCCGCCCGCATTGCACATCGCCGCGCAGACCTCCGCATAGGAAACCCCGCCCATGCCGGCAAGCATGACAGGATGCTCGGTTTTCAGAAGGTCGGTAAGGCGGGTTTGCAGGGCCATGAGAGACGTCCTTTGCATGCGTGAAACTATGTTGGTTCGCCTAGCCGCTCGCCCCAGCGTCAACGCAATAGGGCGAAACCTGCCCTGATTTGGACGAAATTGCCGCTCCTTCGCCGCAATCTGGCCGTGATCAAAAGGCAACACTTCATTTGTCGGCCGAAACGAGACGGCTGGCTTTCATCTAAACTCTAAGAGGGGAAGCTCTTATGAAGAAACTTTTTGCTGGCGTAGCTGCCACGGCCCTGTTCGCTGGTGTTGCCTTTGCAGGCGAAGCGCCTGTTGAAGCCGATGCGATCGAAACGGAAGCTGCTTACGAAGAAACCATCGAGGTCGAAATCGAAGCTGAAGGCGACGCCGAAGCTGAGATCGTGAAAACCTACGCTGAGCCGGAAGAAGATGAAGGCGAAGAAGAAGAAACCGAAGAAGAAGATGCCGAATAATTAGGCATCCTTCCACGAAATGCCCCCCGTGCAATGTGCGGGGGGTTTTTCTGAATAACGAGACGGCGCAACCAAAGCCGCATGAAAAATGAACTTTAAGTAATGCGGCATCGATGCTAAGCACCGGCCGTTCGAAAGAACACAAACAGGGGTAGTACAAATATGAAGACTCTTTTCATGATCGGCGCTTCGGCGCTCGTTCTGGCCGCTTGCGGTGCGGCTGAAGAAGCACCGCCGGTTGCAGTGCCCGCCACCGTCGAAGAATCGGTTGAAGAAGCCGTGGACGCGACGACGGAAGCCGTGACGGAAGCCTATGAAGCGAGCGAAGAAGCCGCTGAAGACGCTGTCGAAGCGATCGAAGACGCTGCCAGCGACGCTCAAGACGCTGCTGAAGAAGCTGCCGAAGCCACTGAAGAAGCCATCGAAGAAGTCACGCCAGAGTAATCTGCGTTCTCTTCCGATGTTCGAAGACAGGGCCGCTTCCCAAGGGAGGCGGCCCTTTTCTTTTGCCGGAGCGTCAGAACTTGGCGTAGCCGCCATCGACGACCAGCGTATCGCCCGAATGATACTTCGAAGCGTCCGAGGCGAGGTAGACCGCGATTCCGCCGAAATCCTCGGGCTCGCCCCAGCGGCGGATTGGTACGCGGCTGATCACCTTGGTCTGGAAAGTATCGTTGCCTTGTGCGCCCTCGGTCATGTCAGTGGCGATCCAGCCTGGCAGGATCGAATTGGCGCGGATGCCATAACGGCCATATTCGACACAGCAGGCATTCATCATCGCAATCAAGCCGCCTTTGGTGGACGCATAGGCCTGGTTACGCCCGGCGCCTTCGATGCCTGCGAGCGAGGCCGTGCCGACGAGGCTGCCGCCGAGATCGCCGGTTTTGGCGCGCTGCACCATGAATTTCGCCGCTTCGCGCAGGGTGAAGAAGGCGCCCTCCATGTTGATCCGGTGATTATAGCGCCAGGTGTCCAGCGTCATCGTTTCGAAGGAGGCCGCGCCGCGTCCAACGCCGGCATTGGCGATACAGGTGTCGATCCGCCCGAAATGCGCATGCGTTGCCGCCATAGCCTCGACGACCTGCGCCTCTTCGCCGACATCGACGGCCCAGGCCTTGGCGCTGCCAGTACCCAGGCCTTCGAGCTTCTTCACGGCGTCGGCGTTGGTCTCCGCATTGCGTCCCCAGACAGCAACATTGGCATTCGAAGCCGCGAGAGCTTCGGCCATGCCGAGGCCAATGCCCCGGTTGCCGCCGGTCACGACACAGACTTTTCCAGTGAGATCAAACGGCTTGTAGGTCATGGCTTTGAGCGTCCTCCGAGGTTTCTGTTCAGCTTTCTGGCTGGTTTTGCGACATCCAGACAGACCTGACGCAGGGGCGGGTCAAGCGCGTAGCGGGGAAATGGGGGCGGAGGCGATAGGAGTCGTAACTATCGCCGCTCGATTTCGTGCCTGGCCGCTTCGACAAGAAATGCCGAGCGGGTAAGTCCCCGCTCGCGCGCGGCGGCATCGATGGCTTTCAACATACCCTTGTCGAGACTGATGTTTGCGCTGACCTGGCGTGCTTCAAGCTGGATGAGAGGTACGGGCATTAGATATGCGCCCGCGAGGATCGCAGCACGGACGTCCGGAAGTTCGTTCAACTCAGTACCTGTCCTGGCAATCGGTGCCGCCTTGTTTTCCAGGTGGAGCGCCAGCGCTTCAATCGCATTCCTCATGATGTCATCTTCATCATCGGCAGCCGAAAAGCAGCCGGGTACATCCGGGAAAGTGACGCCGAAGGCGCTTCCAGCTTCCTGCTCGACGAGAGCAAAATAGTGTTTCATTCGTCAGTCTCCTTTAGCCAGCCGGCTGCCCTCGCAATGGCGCGGGCTGTGCCTGTGGGCAGGTCCTTCTTCGGGTGAGGCACAGTCAGCGTCAGGCCGTCTTTTGAGAACTGGTGGTGCGATCCGCTGGTACGGATGAGCGTCCAGCCTTCCTTTTGCAGCCTTTGGATGATCTTCCGGCTGTTCCGCTCTGCCATGCGCATAATATTGCGCATTTCAGAACAATAATCAAACAGAATGCGCAATTATATGCGCAAAACGTTGCGCGGTCAGCTTGCCCTAGCCTTGTCCGTCAGATGCCGCAACTCTCCGGTGACCTGCCTAAGGTTCTGACGGATGGCGCGCAGCCCACCGCCGCGCCCAGCATGAGCGAGCAGTTGGCGCCAGGGGGGGGCGTCGTCCTCCGGTGCTTTCACGGCAAAATGCGCCGAGCGCGGCAGGGCTGCCGTCATCAGCGCTTTCGAAAGGGGGAAGCCGGCCATCTGGTCGAACACGCCGTTGCGGGCGTCCGCCTCGAAGGTCGACTGCTCGCTGCGGTGCACCAGATTGAACAGGATCGACAGATCTGGCTGGTGCGCTTCGTCAATCTGACTGCGGATGACCTGGCCCAGCAGGCGCACACCTCGCAGGGAATAGATGTCCGCATGCATCGGCGCGATGACCCGGTCGGCGGCTTCCAGCGCACACCGCGTCAGGAAGGTCGCATTCGGGTTCGTATCGAACACGATGAGATCATATTCGCTCCGGTAATGCTCGATCGAGCGCAGGAAATGCTGCTTCACGGCCACAAGACCATCTGGGTCTGAGGCAAAAGCATACTTCGAGATTTCGAACTGGCCGGAGACAAGGTCGAGCCGGCCGGGTGGGCCATCCTCTCCGAGCAGCGCGTGCATGAACTTCTCGCGGGGGGGCGGGCTGAACGGGGTGAGGGTCAGGCTGAGCCAGTTCTCGGCGGGGGAAACCGCATCGCGTGCATGCAGGCGCGAGCGCTCAAACAGGGAAATCACCGACCGGTCCTCAGCAGACGAGGCATCCGCTGTCTCCATGCTGAAGAAGGTCTGGGTGAGATTGTATTGCGGATCGAGGTCCACCAGCAGTACGCGCCCGCCGAGCTCCGCTTGCCAGGCGCCGAAGACCTGCGCGGTTACGGTCGTCTTTCCCACCCCGCCTTTGAGGTTCATTACCGCGATCACCGGGCACTTCTTCCGGTAGGTCGCCTGGACCTCTGCAACGAGCCGTTCCAGCCCGTCCGGCAGGGAGGAAGAAAGGCTGAGATGCGGCTGAACCTCCTGCTTGAAGAAGCCGGTCAGCCGGGCCTTGTCGACCTGATAGGGAATGATCTTCAGGCCCCGCGCCTTGGCCGTTTCCACATCTTCGCGCACACTGCGCGAGCGGATCGAGGCGGCAGAGACGAGTACAACCACGGCAAAGGCCTGGCGCATGGCTTCGTCGGCGGCGTCCCGGCTTTCGGCACCGGCGCCATAGGAAACGGTGATGCCGGAAGCCCGCAGCGCCTCATGCAAGGCGAGCAATGCGTCCGGGTCTGCGCCCGAATGGCTGATATAGACGTGTGACATCTGGCCCCCGTGCCTTGCGAACCCATTGGCACCGCAGGCCTTTTTAACGGGCTTGCAGAGGGTCCGGCCACCTTAATGCTGTGAAATTATGGTGAAACTTGAGCAACCGCGAGCCATGTGGTTTATGCGCGAACAATTCCGAGCGAGACTGACCGATGACCTGGCACCCTTCCGACTGGCGCAACCTGCCGGCCAAGCACATTCCGAACGATTATCCGGATGCGGCGGCACTTGCCGCGGCTGAGGCCCGGCTCCGGAATTTTCCGCCGCTGGTGTTTGCCGGCGAGGCCCGCCGCCTGAAGGCACGGCTCGGCGAAGTGGCGGCTGGCAATGCGTTCCTGCTGCAGGGCGGCGACTGCGCCGAGAGCTTCAAGGAGTTTCATCCGGACAATATCCGCGACACGTTCCGCGTCATCCTCCAGATGGCCGTGGTGCTGACCTTTGCCGCCGCCAAGCCGGTCGTGAAAGTCGGCCGAATCGCCGGCCAGTTCGGCAAGCCGCGCTCGGAGCCAACCGAGACCATCGACGGCGTCACGCTGCCGTCCTACCGGGGTGACAATATCAACGGTATGGAATTCACGCCCGAGGCCCGCATCCCGGACCCGGAGCGGATGATTCAGGCCTATTCGCAATCAGCGCGCCCGCCATGAACTGGTACACC
>JBKBVT010000113.1:0-7754 GCA_046289305.1 Hyphomonas sp.
GGCCGGCTCGGCATAAAGCTCCCGCAGGCCGTTCGCCCGTTCCGACAGGCGCACCGCGTCCTGGCTGGCGATCAGCGCCGGCGGCAACACGGCCGTCTCGCCGACGCCGCGCACCGTGCGCTGCAGGACCAGCGCGCCTTCGACAAAGCGGCCCTCCCAGGTGTCCTCGCCCTCTTCGGCCAGTCGGTTCAGCCGCGCCGCTGTGGCGTCGGCCTCTTCCTGGCCCGCGCCGGGTTTCAGCGCGCCGGTCAGCGCCGCATGCTCGATCAGGTCGGCCGGTGCGCGCAAAGCGAGGCGCCGGAGGCTGGACCGGAAGCTTGCCGCCTGGCGCACCTGCTCGCGCAGGTCCCCGCCAGCAATCTGCGTGCTGTCTGCGAGGATCAGCGTCTCGCCGCTCGTGCCTTCCTCGATGAGGTAGGATTCCAGCTCGCCGTCATCCTTGACATAGCGCTCCGAGCGCCCGCGCGTCACCTTGTAAAGCGGCGGCTGCGCGATGTAGAGGAAGCCGCGTTCGATAATCTCCGGCATCTGACGATAGAAGAAGGTGAGCAGCAGTGTACGGATGTGCGCGCCGTCGACATCAGCGTCCGTCATGATGATGATCTTGTGATAGCGCAGCTTGTTGATGTTGAACTCGTCGCGCCCGATGCCGGCGCCCAGCGCCATGATCAGTGTACCGACCTGGTCGGAGCCGAGCATCTTGTCAAACCGTGCGCGCTCGACATTCAGGATCTTGCCGCGCAGGGGCAGGATGGCCTGATTGTCCCGGCTGCGGCCCTGCTTGGCGGAGCCGCCGGCCGAGTCGCCCTCGACGATGAAGAGTTCGGATTTCGCCGGGTCCTTCTCCTGGCAGTCGGCCAGCTTGCCCGGCAGGGAGGTGATGTCGAGCGCAGACTTGCGCCGCGTCAACTCCCGCGCCTTGCGGGCCGCCTCGCGCGCCGCAGCCGCCTCAACGATCTTGTCCATGATGATGACGGCTTTTTTCGGGTTCTCCTCGAACCACTCGCCGAGCTTCTCGTTCATCAGGCTCTCGACCACGGGGCGCACCTCGGACGAAACCAGCTTGTCTTTCGTCTGTGAGCTGAACTTCGGGTCCGGGACCTTGACGGAGAGGACGCAGGTCAGCCCCTCGCGTGCATCATCGCCCGAGATCTCGACCTTGGATTTTTTCGCCGCGCCGGTTTCATTCGCATATTTGTTGACGATGCGCGTCAGCGCGCCGCGGAAGCCCGCAAGGTGCGTGCCGCCGTCGCGCTGGGGAATGTTGTTGGTGAAGCACTGGACGGACTCGTGATAGCTGTCGCTCCATTCCAGCGCGGCTTCGACGGTGATGCCATCCTTCTCGCCGATGACATAGATCGGCTCGCCGATCAGCGAGCTTTTCTGCCGGTTGATATGCTGCACGAAGGCCTTCACGCCGCCCTCATATTCCAGCGTCACTTCATACGGCTCAGGCTCGCGCTCATCGCGGAAGATGATCCGTACGCCGCTGTTCAGAAAAGCGAGTTCACGAAGCCGGTGTTCCAGTGTCTTGCGGTCATAGTCGGTCATCGTAAACGTTGTCGGGGATGCCAGGAAGCGCAGCGCCGTGCCGGTATAGGGCTTGCCGTCTTCGCGCTTGGGCGAAGGCCCGCGCGTGACCAGCGGCGCCTCGACATGGCCGCCATTCACGAAGCGCACGAAATGCTCCTTGCCCTCGCGGTGGATGGTCAGCTCCAGCCAGTCGGACAGCGCGTTCACCACCGAAACGCCCACGCCGTGCAGGCCGCCGGAAACCTTGTAGGAGTTCTGGTCGAACTTACCGCCGGCATGCAGCTGGGTCATGATCACTTCGGCCGCCGAGACGCCCTCGGTCGGGTGCAGGCCGACAGGGATGCCCCGTCCGTTGTCGGTGATTTCGGCCGAGCCATCGGGAAACAGCGTTATGGTGACGCGGTCGGCATAGCCACCGAGCGCTTCGTCAACGGAGTTGTCGACAACTTCGTAGATCATGTGGTGCAGGCCTGAGCCGTCATCGGTGTCGCCGATATACATGCCGGGGCGTTTGCGCACGGCGTCGAGGCCCTTCAGGACCTTGATCGAGCCTGCGCCATATTCGCCCTCGCCGCCCTCTTCGGGCGCTGCGGATGTTGTCTCTTCGGCCATGGGAAGTGCCTTCTGGGTGATTCTTCAGACAGGCCTGAAATATAGGAGGTTTGTGTCCGTTTGGGAACGGCTGACATGGGTATTTTGCAGCGCGCGGAATATAGTTCAGCGCGTTGAAAATACACCGATTTTCAGGCTTTTTCCCGCATCGGGACGCGCCTTGAGGAAAGCGTCAGTCCCGCCAGGCCTTTTTTGCGCCTGCGCCGCCCGCGCCGGGGCCCTTGCGGGGGGGCTTTCCGGATGCCCCAGGGGGCTTGCCGTAGGCCTTCCCAGCGGGCTTTCCAGGCGGTTTCCCGGACGATTTATACGCCTTGCTCTCCGGCTTTCCGGCCGGCTTGTCATAGGCAGGGCGACGTTCGCGCTGGCCCTGCGGCGCGCTGTCCTCCGGGGCCGGAATACCTTCGAGCGGGAACGCCTGCAGGCTGCCTTCCAGGCGGCCATTGCCGGTCGTCTCGAACAGCTTCTCGGCGCCTTCCGGCGTCAGCTCCACATGCGTGTTGCCGGTGTTTACCCGGATCTGGCCGATCTGGTCGCGGCTGATGCCGCCTGCCTTGCACAGCATGGGCAGCAGCCATTTCGGATCTGCATTCTTCTTGCGTCCGACATTCAGCGCAATCCACACCGCGCCGGGCAGACCTTCGCGGGGCGCTCTCGGTGCGCGTGGCTCACGGTCGCCGCGCGGCGTCTTCTCCCGGGGCGGACGATCCTGCCATTCCCGCTCGCCGCGTTCGCTGCGCTCCTCACGGGGCTTGCGGGGCGGCCGGTCGTCCACCTCACGCAGATCCTCGGGCGCAGACCGACCCTCCCGCGCCTTGCGAATGAAGGCAGCGGCAATCGCTTCGGGCGAACGCTCGGCCAGCAGGCGGGCGATCAGCGTCTCTTCCGCCTCTGCCGGCGCCTCGTTCAGTGCCGGGTCTGCCAGCAGGCGCGCATCATCGCGGGCGTTGACTTCATCCGCCGTGGGCGGACGGCCCCAGCGCGCGGTGAGCTTGGCGTCCTGGAGGAGCCGCTCGACCTTGCGGCGCGACTTCGGCGATACGATCAGTGTGCTGATGCCCTTGCGTCCGGCCCGACCTGTGCGGCCCGAGCGGTGGAGCAGGGTGGCAGGGTCGCGCGGCAGATCCGCATGGATGACGAGGTCGAGCTTCGGCAGGTCGAGCCCGCGTGCGGCCACGTCAGTTGCGATACAAACCCGCGCCCGGCCGGAGCGCAGCGCGCCCAGCGCATTGGCGCGTTCTTTCTGGCTGAACTCGCCTGACAGCGCCACGACGCTGAAGCCGCGATTGCCGAGCCGCGCCACGAGGTGGTTGACCGCCGCGCGGGTCGAGCAGAAGACCAGCGCACTCTCGGTGTCGGATTGGCGCACGATATTGACGATAGCATTCTCTTCATCGCCCGGCGCCACCATCAACGCTTCATAGGCAATGTCCGCATGCGCCGCCGCTTCATTGGCCGTGGTGATACGCAGGGCATTTTTCTGATAGCGTTCGGCCAGCGCCGCGATGCCGCGCGGCACGGTTGCAGAGAACATCAGCGTACGGCGCTCTCCAGGCGTGTCCTGCAGGATATGCTCAAGCTCCTCGCGGAAGCCGAGGTCAAGCATCTCGTCGGCTTCGTCCAGAACCACGACGCGGATTTCTGACGTGTCGAGCGAGCGGCGATTGATGTGGTCCGACAGCCGTCCCGGCGTGCCGACGACAATGTGGGCGCCACGGTCGAGCGCCCGGCGCTCGTCGCGCATGTCCATGCCGCCGACGCAGGTTGCGATCGTGGCGCCGGTGCCAGCATACAGCCAGGCGAGTTCGCGGGCGACCTGTTGGGCAAGTTCGCGTGTCGGGGCAATCGCCAGCGCCATCGGCTTGCCGGCGGGGCCGAACCGTTCGGCTTCGCCGAGCAGGTCCGGCGCAATCGCGAGGCCAAAGGCCACCGTTTTGCCGGACCCGGTGCGCGCCGAGACGAGCAAGTCGCGCCCCGCCAGGTCGGCCCGGGTCGCAGAGGTCTGGACTTCGGTGAGGGTTTCGTAGCCGCGCGCGGCAAGGGCCGCGGCGAGCGGGGCGGGAAGGTCCGTGGGCAGTGTCATCATCGTGCTTTCAGCGTTCAAGGGCGCCGTTTGGCATGTTTGCGCCCTTCCGGCTATGCCACACCGCCACATAGGGGAGAATACTTACAGTGTGCGCCAGGAGCCAATGATATCCGGCCCGCATGAGAGACGCCTGGATCCCCTACGCGGCGCAGCCTGTGCCGCGCTATACGAGCTATCCCACCGCGGCCGATTTTTCCGGCGAAGTGGGCGAGGGCGCCGCGCGCGCCTGGGCCGGCGCTGTCCGGCCGGGCGAGCCGATTTCGGCCTATGTCCACATTCCCTTCTGCGAAAAGCTCTGCTGGTATTGCGGCTGCGCGACCTCCGTGCCGAACGACTATGCCCGCGTGGGCGATTATGTGCGCCTGCTTCTTCGGGAGATCGCCCTCTGGGCCGAGGCGGCCGGGCCGCATGGCGGCATCGGCCATCTGCATTTCGGCGGCGGCTCACCTAACATCCTTCGCCCCGCAGACTTCTCCGAAATCATCGACACCCTTCACCGCACCTTCGGGCTCGGGGCGGAGGCGGAAATCGCCGTCGAACTTGATCCGCGCACGATGCAGCAGGGCCAGGTCGCGGCGCTCACCAATGCCGGGGTGAACCGTGTGAGCCTCGGCGTGCAGACGCTGGCGCCGCATGTCCAGCATGCCGTTAACCGTATCCAGCCGCCGGAAATGATCCAGGCGCTGCTGGCCGACCTGCGCGCCCATGGCATTCGCGCCATCAACATGGACCTGATGTACGGCCTGCCGTATCAGACCACGCAGGATGTCGTGGAGGCCGCGCAGTTCGCTGCCCGGTCCGGCGCTGCGCGCATTGCCCTCTTCGGCTATGCGCATGTGCCCTGGTTTGCCAAGCATCAGCGCGCCATCGACGGCGCCGCCCTGCCGGGGCTCGCGGAACGCTTTGCACAGGCCCGCGTGGCCGCGATGACGCTCGAGGCGTCCGGCTACGTCGCCATCGGGCTCGACCATTTTGCGAAAGCCGATGACCCGCTCGCAGTCGCCGCCGGGGCAGGTCGCCTGCGCCGGAATTTCCAGGGCTACACGGATGATCCGCATGCCACGTTGATCGCCTTCGGGGCGACCTCCATTTCCCAGTTCCGTGAGGGTTATGTTCAGAATCACAAGGACCGGCGTACATGGGGCGAGGCCGTCCGCGCCGGACGCCTGCCGGTCGAGCGCGGCCTCCGCCTCACCGAAGACGACCGGTTGCGCGCCCGCGCCATTGAAGCGCTGATGTGTAATCTGACAGTCGATGTCGCGGAGGTCTGCGCTGAGCTGGGCGCTGCATCTGGCAGCCTCGATGCAGCGCTAGTGGCGGCCGAAGGTTTGTCCGCGGCTGGTCTTTGCGACGTCATCGGAAGCCGCATCACTGTGCCCGAAGCGGCCCGCATCATGCTGCGCACGGTCGCGCAATGCCTCGACGCCCGTCTTCCGGTCAGTGCCGCGGAGCGCCGCCACGCCAAGGCCGTCTAAAGCCTATGCCTTCAGCGCCTCTGCATGATGAGCGATATGCTCGCCCATGAAGCTCGCGATGAAATAATAGTCGTGGCCATAGCCTTCGCGCAGCCGGTAATCGAGGCGCTGGCCGTGTTTCTCGCAGGCTTCAATGAAGATTTCCGGTTTCAGCTGCGGCTCGAGGAAATTGTCCGCCGTCCCCGTATCGATCAGGATCAGCGCCCGCGATTGACGCTCCTTCACCAGCTCCGTCGCATCATACGCCTCCCAGCGCACAGACAATGGGCCCAGATACGCCGTGAACGCCTTTTGGCCCCAGGGTACCCGTGCCGGTGAGGTGATCGGCGAGAAGGCGGAGCAGGATCTGTACTGATCCTTGTGCTTCAGGTGCAGGGTGATGGCGCCGTGTCCGCCCATCGAATGGCCAAAGATGCCCTGCCGCGTCATATCTGCCGGAAAGTTAGCCGCAATGATCGCGGTCAGCTCATCGGTAATATACTGGTCCATCTTGTAATGCGCCGCCCACGGATCTTCCGTCGCCGTCAGATAAAAGCCTGAACCCTGGCCCAGGTCGTAGGCTTCGTCATCCGGCACACCCTCGCCCCGTGGCGACGTATCCGGCGCAATGATCATGACGCCTTGCTTTGCGGCGTGGGCCTGCACGCCGGATTTTTCCATCATGTTTGCCCATGTGCAGGTGAGGCCTGAAAGGTACCAGAGCACCGGAACAGGGCCATCCTTCGCCTGGGGCGGGACATAGACGGCAAAGCGCATCGCGCAGCCGAGGAGGGCGCTTTCATGATCGTAGACGGATAAAGTTCCTCCATGTGATTTCCAGGAAGAGACGCGGGTAAGTTCAGTCATGGCAGGGTTTCCGGCAGGTCGAACAGATTGATGATCATGAGGGCACCCTGGTGGGCAAACTTCCGTGTCAGGCGCTTGTCGGCTGTAATCAGCGGCGCATTGGTTTGCCTGGCGGCCTCCACATAGAGGCAATCATATACGCCGTGGTCCGCCACAATCGCCCTGTCCAGCGCGCCCGGCAGATAAAACTCAAATGGCTCGAACAGGAATTCACTCGACAGGCTCGCGAGCGCCTGCGAAGCGCCGGCCGGCGAAAGCGTCCCCGCTCGCACCATTTTCCGTAGCACATTGGCGCATTCGACCTTCAGAAAGCTCAGCAACACCGGTTCAAACCGCTCAAGCATCCCCACGGCCAAGTCTGTGAGAGGGTGGGGCACCAGAACGGGTATGATCGCGCTGTTGTCAAAGACAGCCCTCAGCGCCGTCATTCGCCCCTCAAGGCGCGCAACAACTCCTCGTCCCGCTCTTCGCGTCCTTGCTGGATCAGTTCAGCGATATCGAAGTCCATGGGCGGAAGGCTTTCCCTCAACTGCCGCAGCCGCTCCAGCGCTTCCGCCTTGTCCGGCCGCGCCTCGCGCTCGATCACTTCGCGCAGCAATTGTTCGAGGGACTTGTTCTCGTTCGCGGCGCGCGCCTTCAGGCGGGCGACAACTTCATCGGGCAGGTTGCGGACGAGGACTTGAGCCATTGAAGAATGCTATCACAATGCTATCATTCCGGCAACGGCGACGCATCGCGTGGAAACGACGCCGCGAACCCGCCCTCGATATAGCCCTCAGCGGCCTCATTGTGCGGCGTGCTGGGCTCGAAGAAATACTCCAGCGCCGGCCAGCGCTCCGCAACTTCGGCCTTCAGCTCCGGCGCCAGCCGATCACGCATGTGCGCGACCAGCGCCTTCGTCCAGCCCGCCAGCACCGTCACTTCATTGCCGCTCTGGACCGCGCGCTGCACGGTCCAGAGGATGGCTTCGGAGCCGATCCGCGTCAGGTCGGCCGGGGCAGGGTCGCCGGGCGCCGCCACTCGCCGCCTCAGCCGCGCATCATGGTGCAGAGCTTGTTGCCGTCAGGGTCGCGGAGATAGGCGAGGTAGAGTTTCATGCCATTGCCTTCGCGCCAGCCTGGCGGGTCTTCGATGGCGGTGCCGCCGGCTTCAACGCCGGCCTTGTGCCAGGCATCGGCCTGCTCGGTGGAGGTGGCCGCAAAGCC
>JBKBVT010000114.1:0-7733 GCA_046289305.1 Hyphomonas sp.
CGTAAGGACATGGATGCCCGCCTGTCGGATGCGCTCGCCAGCGTCTCCGAACGCCTCGACGACATCCACACCCAGTCGGACAGCGCCCTCTCCCCCGTGCAGCGCGCGATTGCCGCCCTCGCCTCGCGGCTGGAGAACCTTGAGGCGTTCAATGCGCCGCCGGGCCAGCCCCTGCCCCCGCCGATCTCGATGGAGCCGGACCGGGTTCCCGAGCCGCCGAGAGCCGCCGCGCCCATCGCAGAAGACTTCAGCGACGAGGAGGCTTTCGAATCCGCCGCTTCGGACGAGTCCGGCATGTTCGATATGCTCGGCAGCGATGACCTCGTCGCTGACGACGAGCCTGCATTCCAAGCCTCCCCCCCTGCCGCGTCTGACAATTTCGAATCCGGTCTCGTCGATTGGGACGAAACCGGCGACGCGCTGGATGATGTCAGCCCCTACACGGCCGACTTCGAGGCGATCCGCGCCGCGGCCGCCCGTATCAGCGGCGCGCAGGCCGAACCGGAGATCGATGATGGCATGTTCGATTCCGGCCTGCCGGATCTCGAAGAGACCGAGGATGATTTCTATGATCCGCTCTCGGAGCTTGCCGGCCTCGAAGATGCGGGCAGCGAAGCGCGCGAATCCGACATCTTCGACGATGAGGATGACGACGATGCCGGCGATCCCTTCATTGCCCACACGTCAGAGGATGGCGCGCCCGAAGACCTGATCGACACGATGGAGTCGATCGATTCCGAACACCCGCCGAAACTGGACGACACGACCAGCGACTATCTCGCCCGCGCCCGCCGCGCCGCGCTTGCCGCGTCAGAATCCGGCAGCAAGGGCCGCGCAGCAAAGTCCGCCGGGCAGAAGCGCGGACCGGGCAAGACGCCGCTCTATCTTGCCGCCTCCGCGATGGTACTGACCGGCGCCGGGGCCGGCGGCTATCTCTACCTACGCGGCAAGCAGGCGCCTGAGCCCGCCATCTCCGCCCCGCTCGACACCTATGTCGACCCACAGCTCGCGGCCGCCCCGCCAGTCGCGGGCGATGCCGTGGAAGCTGCCGAACCCTTCGCCGACTTCGCTGCCAATACCGCACCCGCGGCGTCCGAAGACGACCTCTTCGACACAGACATTGCGGCGGCTGAAGACGACAGCGTGCTGACCTCTGCCGCCCGTCCCGCCGAACTCGAAGCGATGGGCGGCCCCGCTACCAAGATCGCCGCGCTCACGCCGGTCCGCTATCCGCAGATCCCGCCGGTCGTGACCGTCGAGACCGAAGCCAATGCCGGCAATGGCATCGCGCAATACCAGCTCGCCGTCAGCCGCCGCGCGGAGGGCCGTCTCGAAGAGGCGATCCCGCTGCTGCGCCGCTCTGCCCTCAAGGGCATCGCCCCGGCACAATACGAACTCGGCAAGCATCATGAGCGCGGTGAAGGCGTCGATCTCGATTTCATCCAGGCCCGCCACCTGATCGGCCAGGCCGCCGAAGCCGGCCATGTCGGCGCGATGTATGACTACGCCCTCTTCCTCTCCGAAGGCGAAGGCGGGCCGAAGGCCGAAGCGGAAGCCGTGCGCTGGTTCCAGCGCGCCGCCGATCACGGCCTCGTTGATGCGCAGTATAATCTCGGCGTCGTCCATGCCGAGGGCATGGGCACGCCGCGCGATCTGTCCGAAGCGCTCTACTGGTTCGAGCTGGCCCGCCGGGCCGGCGACAATGCCGCTGATCTCGAAGTGCGCAATCTGTCAGCCCGCCTGCCGGAAGACACCGTCATCAGCGTGATGGAGGAGGCCGATTCCTGGCGTGCGGCTTCGCCTGCCGGCCTCGCCAATGGCCGCTTTGGCGCGCAGAGCTGGAACACCGGCAATCCCCTGCAGGTGCGCGGTGTGCAGACGGCGCTCGATGCGCTCGGCTTTGATCCCGGCGTCGCCGACGGCGTGCTGGGACAGCGCACGGCCGATGCGATCCGGGATTATCAGCGCGCGGAAGGCCTCAGCGTCACCGGCACAGTGACACCGGAGCTGATCGAGCGGTTGAACACCGGCGCGACCAGCCGCCGCGGCTGAAGTCCCTAGGGCTTCAGCGGCGCGGTCAGGTCGATCCGGCGCAGCTCCTTCACTTCGCCGTCCTCGAGCACGCCCTCAACGATCTCTGACGTGATCAGCGCCAGGATACGCCCGCCGGTGAAGATCGGCCGCGCATTGCCATACCAGTCGACGCAGGACACTTCGCAGACATAGCCGCGCTCTTCCATCTGGCCCGGATCTTCCCGTGTTGCCTTGAGCAGGCCTGCGAGATCCAGCGTGCCGTCTTCCGAGACGCCCAGATAGGTCATGTCCGAGATCGAGGACCACCACCACCAGCGGGTCGCATCCTCCGTCAGCGGAACGGTCGGCAGGCCGATCAGCCCCGCGCCGCCTGCGCCGATGCTGCTGTTGAAGGCATGGCTGCGATTCTCGCTCTCGAACCGGCCCTCGACCACCAGATGACCTGAGACTTTCGGTTCATCCCGCAGATCGATCAGCGACACACTCAGGCCGGTATGATCATGATACCCCGTGAGCGCCATATACGGTCCCGCCCGTTCAGCGCGGATCACGTCATGCGCCAGCTCCAGCGTGACCGGCGCCATCGGATCGGCCACCGGCACGATGAGGGCGCGGCCATTCTCGCGCGTCTGCCCCGCCGGCGGCGGCCAGCTGCCCCAGCCTTCACGTGCGCCATAAACGAGATGGCTCTCAGTGAAGCGCGCCTCATACTCTGACGCGCCCGGTGTCGGCAGATCGAAATAACGCCCGCCGGCCGTGTCCTGATACACATCGCTCAGCGCGCTGAGGGGCGTGTCGAAGAAGGCAAGCTGCGCTTCGTCCGGACGCTGCCATTCGGCGCAGTCGCGGTGATACCAGTCGACCACCGCCCGGAACGTGCCGGCATCCATGTCCATCGAGATCTGGTCCTGCGGCTCACCCCGCACGCCGAGCACGGACGGCTCGGACCCGTCGATCGGCAGGCGCACCAGGACGGACGGGACCAGCTCCTGCAGCTCCGCCCGCGGACCTTCGGCGCAGGCTGCGCGGGTGCCGCGCACGCCCTCATGCTGGCGCTCTGACGAACTCGGACTCATCCATAGCCAGAAGGAATCGCGCGTCACCAGAAACTCATGCGCGGTGGTGCCGACCATCGCCGTCGCCTCGCAGGCGGGCGCAGACGTATCGCTCGCCCCGGAGATGTCGCAGACCGTCACCATGTGCACGACCGGCTCCAGCACGCGCTGCACCGGCATCCAGATATCCTCGGCGCGGAACAGCGGCCGGCCTTCCTCTGTGCCGCTGCGCTGGCGCAGGCCTTCGCCTTCCTCGCGGCGCCATTCGCGGATCACCGGCGGATCGAATTTCGTCCACCAGCCGCGTCCCGCCAGATAGACCGGCGTATGGATGACCAGCTTGCCGTCGATCATCCGGGTCGCATAGTTCGAGCCCGAATAATAATCGTCCGAGGAGATGTAGAAGGTCGCGTCGCGCGTCACGCTGCCATCCTCGCCGAGGGTCAGCACGGTGAACTCGCTCGCCGCCTCGCGGTAGGAATAGCCGGTGACGAGAATGGTGCGCCCGGCGACCAGCATCTCGTCATACCAGGTGTCTTCTTCGCTCGAGCGATAGATATCGGCGCGGCCGGTCAGCTTCAGCCCCGGCTCACCCTCCGGCAGGATGTCGGTGACGAACAGGCGGCCATCCTTGAGGATGACGAGGAAGCTGCCGATCTGCTTGACGATGCCGCCTTCATCCACGCCGGCCTTCTGATTGTTGGTGATCTCCGGGTTCGAACTGTCGGCGGGCGCGCTGCCGGTCACCGTGATCGCTTCCGCAGCCGGCGCGGAAGGCGGCGGCGGTGGCGGCGGTGGCGGCGCAGGAATCGCGCCCGTCATGGCCTGCGCGGAGGGCGGCGGAGCTGGAGGCGGCACAGCGGATTCCAGAAGCATGGGCCCGCGCCGGTGCCAGGAGACGCGGCGTTCTTCGGCCACCTTCCGTGTCAGCTTCAGCCAGTCGAGAAACTCCTGCTCCGACCGGAAGCGCGACAGCGAGGGCGAGCGCAGAATATCCAGCGTCGGGTCATCATAGATCGGCGGCCGGCTTTCCGGCAGCTCGGCCACGAGGCCTGCAAAGCGGCTTTCATCTGCAGCCGGCGGCTCCGGTACGTCCAGGCTTGTCGCGGGGTCCAGCGCGCAGCCGGCAAGCATCAGGGCGGAAAGCGCCAAGGCAGATTGTTTCAGGCAAGTCAGGTTTTTCATGGTCGTCCCCTCTTCTTGGCGCGGACTAATCCACGCGACTGAGGCGGAGTAAAGGCGCAGTTGCGACGCCGCCGCGTCAGCCAATTCCTGCCGCATATTTTCTTTGCCCGCAAAGCGCACTAGGTGTCCCGCCCATGACAAACTCAAACGATATGCCCCTCGCCGCCAAACCGATCGACCGCGCCGCGCATCACCGGGCCGACGAAGCCTGGCTTGAACAGTCGATCCAGCGCGAGGACGTGCTGATCCTTCTGATCCGCGATGGCGAACCCTTCTGCGCGGGCGATGGCGCACTCTGCTGGTTCGGGCCGGAAGCGCTGCGCCTCTCGCCCGGCAGCCCGCGCCTCTTTCTCGGCGAAGACAAGGCGGGTGCACCTGTCTTCGCAATGGAATTGCCGGCGCAGTTTGATCTCGCCAATTCATTGATCGCGGGCACGGGCGAGTTCTGCGAATTCCGCCAGGCAGCGGCACGCCTTCCGGCGATGGATGCCAATTGCGCGTCGACCGCGCGCAGCCTTTTCATGTGGCATAAGAGCCACAGGTTCTGCGCAAAATGCGGCGGGCAGAACGGCATCATTGATGCCGGATGGAAAGCGCAATGCGCGCTGTGCGGCGCCGAACATTTTCCGCGCACGGACCCTGTCGCCATCATGCTGGCCGTGAAGGACGGTCGCGCGCTGATCGGCCGGCAGAAATTCTGGCCGCCGGGCTTCATGTCCTGCCTTGCCGGCTTCTGCGAACCGGGCGAGACGATCGAACAGGCGGCGACGCGCGAGATGCTTGAGGAAGCCGGCATTGTCTGCGATCCATCGCAGGCGGAGTATATCGCCTGCCAGCCCTGGCCGTTCCCGTCTTCGCTGATGATGGGCTTCATTCTGCCCGCCGAAACCGATGAAGTCCGGATCGATTCCGACGAACTTGAGAGCGCGCGATGGGTTTCCCGCGAAGAGATGCGCGAAATTCTTGAAGGCAAACACGGCGAACTTTTTTGCCCGCCTCCGGCCGCCATTGCGCATCATATCATGAAGGTTTGGGCCTACCGGAACGATTAGCCGTGTACGGAAGGCTCCAGAGATTCTCCTCAATTGTGAATTTCAGGAGTTGATTTCTCCCGAATCGCGATATTATTGGCGAGCCAGATGATAGGAGATCAGACATGGCAGTTGCAAAGAAACCCGCCGCTAAAGCTGCGAAAGCAGCCCCGGCAAAAAAGCCTGCCGCTAAAGCTGCTCCGGCAGCCAAAGCTGCGCCAGCCAAAAAGCCTGCCGCAAAAGCAGCCCCGGCTAAGAAGCCAGCTGTGAAAGCCAAGGCCGCTCCGGCTGCAAAAGCTCCGGCGAAAGCCGCAGCGAAAAAGCCTGCTGCGAAAAAGAAGTAAGTCTACGGACAGTCTTCATATAGAACGGGCGAGCATGTCTCGCCCGTTTTTTTGTGTGAAATCAAGGGATTTCAGCGTATCTTTTCAAGTCGCGCCTCAAACGGCACCTGGCAAGGATCAACGGTTCATGCCGGGCCAGTTGCGATCCGCGGCAGCGATGAAGCCGGAGACGTCTGCCTCCCATTTGCGCTGCACCGAGACATCATAGTTGAGGTAAAGTTTGCCATCGACGATCTTCCAGAAGCGCGCATCGCCCTTGGCATGATAGCCCTGCGCCGCCGCCCACGCGCAGTATCCGCCATATTGCGGCGCATAGGCTTCCGGGTCAGTGATGAAGGCGTCGCGGTTTGCTGCAGTTGCGAATCGGAATGTCGCGCCCATCCATGTCGCGGTGAAGCTGCGCGAACCGCGCACAGGCTGTCCGTCCTTGAAGTACGCCACCGGATCATAGCCCTGCACCGCAATATCGGAGAGAACGCCCGTATAGATCGGCGGTTCCGCAGTGGCTGACTGAATAGCGGCAAAGGGGAGCACGAGCGCCACAGCGGCGGCGGCGAGGAGATATCGGGCAGTCATCCGTGAAAGGCCTTTCAGTTTGAGTTGGCCAGGGCCGGCTGGCCCGCGCGATTGAAGAGAACGCCGCCGACGGCGCCAGCTATCGCCGTCAGCGTTCTGCGCTCAACCAGCAGCATTGCGAGCGAAGACAGCCAGACGATGACGGCCATGAAGAACAACCCGCCGCCGTCATTGTTCGGATCAATGCCCAGCGGGGTGAACAGGTGGAAGCTGACCGCGCCGGTCATCACCGCTGCCGCAATCAGCGCGCCGATAGCCCGCAATCGTTTCAGCGCAGGTACAAGGCTGGCCAGCAGAAAAGCCGAGGCGAGGAGTTCGGCCGAGCCGATGACATACTGGCTGAACAGGCCCGTCTGCGCGAACAGCCCGGCCGCGCCGAAACTGGCAGCCCAGGCATCGAGCTTGCCGAAGATCGTCTGCGTCTCAGGCGCGTTGGTGAACTTGAACCGCAGACTGTCGAGGAAGACAATCGACGCCACCGCGCAATAAGCGAGCGGTGCATAAGTTTTAAGCTTGGTGATCATCCTGTCGTCCCGTGTCCCTATCTGCGCAACATGGCAGCGCTTGGGTTTTTCCGGCAAAGCAAGTACGCGTGATGATTGAACACAGGCGCGTGATTGTTCGCGCGCCTCTGCGGACCGGAAGGAGACCGGATGGACCGGATTGATGCCATGCGCCTGTTCGTGCGGGTTGCCGATGCGGGCAGCTTCTCGCGCGCCGCCGCCGATCTCGATCTTGGCCAGCCGACTGTCTCCCGCCGGATCCAGGATCTGGAAGCGAGCCTTGGCACCACCCTCTTCCAGCGCACCACCCGCGCCCTCAGCCTGACCGAGGCGGGCGAGCGTTTCTATCGCCGCGCCGCGGATATCCTCGCCGAGTATGATGAAGCCGAGGCCGAGGCGCGCGGGCTCGAACATTCGCCGGTCGGGCTCTTGCGGGTGTCCTGCTCGCACTCCTTCGGGCGGCGGGTCGTCGCGCCGGTCGTGCCGGGCTTCCTCATGGCTTACCCTGACATCCGTTTCGATCTGATCTCGGACGATGCCATCACCGACCTTGTGGCCGAAGGCGTCGACATTGCCTTCCGGCTCGGCGAGATGCGCGACTCGCGGCTGATGGCGAAGAAGGTCGGCGTCGCGCATCAGGTGCTCTGGGCCTCACCCGGCTATCTCGCCCGGCGCGGTGTGCCGCAGCATCCGGATGACCTTGCCCAGCATGACGCGGTCGTGTTCCGGCATGTGCGCCAGACCGTCTGGGAGCTGCGCAAGGACGCAGAGACGATTGAAGCCAGCCTCGATGGCCCGTTCCGCGCCTCATCGGGTGAGACGCTGCTGGAAGCCGCCGCCGGTGGGCTCGGCATTTTCCTCGCGCCGGCCTGGCTTGCCTCGGAATATGTCAACGCAGGCCAACTCGTCCGCGTGCTGCCGGACTGGTGCGGACCGAACCTCACCGTTCATGCCGTCTGGAGTTCCGGCAAACTGCGCGGCAAGGCGAAGCTGTTCATCGACCAT
>JBKBVT010000115.1:0-7701 GCA_046289305.1 Hyphomonas sp.
CCGGTTGCGGCGTTTTCGATGGCGCGGCGGACGGCGGCTTCGCTTTCGGAATCGAGGGCCGAGGTCGCCTCGTCCAGCAGCAGGACCGGCGCGCCGCGTACCAGGGCGCGGGCGAGTGCGATGCGCTGGCGCTGGCCGCCGGAGAGGCTGCGGCCCTTCTGACCGAGCGGGGTGGCGAGGCCGTCCTTGTCATCGAGGAAGCCCATCGCCTCGGCCATGCGGGCGGCCTGTTCGAGGACGGCGTTATCTGCGTCCTCGCGGCCGAAGCGGATATTCTCGGCGGCGGTGCCGGTGAACAGGGTCGATTCCTGCGGGGCGTAGGCAAAGCAGCGGCGCCAGTCGCCGGGATCGGCCTCGGCCGCGGCGACACCGTCGAGGCGGATATTGCCCGCCTGCGGATCAAACAGGCGCAGGGCGAGGCGGAAGACGGTGGTCTTGCCTGCGCCGCTCGGGCCGACGAGGGCGACGAATTCGCCGGGCTTCACATCGAGGGTGAAGTTATCCAGTGCGGCGATATCCTCCGTGCCATAGCGGAAGCTGACAGCGTCGAAGGACAGCGCGCCGGGGCCTGCCTGCGGCATGGGTCTGGGATTGGCAGGGGCGGCAATCTCCGGCGCGGCGCGCAGGACTTCCGCGGCGCGGTCTGCGGCCCCGGCGGCGCGCATCACTTCGCCATAGACTTCCGCCAGCATGCCGAGGCCGGAGCCGGCATAGGCGGCATAGAGGACGAGGGCGGCAAGGTCACCGAAGCTCATCTCCCCGCTCGCAACCGAGCGCGCGCCGAGCCAGAGCACGCAGGTGAAGCCGCCGAACAGCAGCACCGAGACGATGACGATCATCAGCGCCCGCGCGCTGGTGCGGCGCATGGCGGCGGCGAAGGTCGCCTCGATCGCGGTCTCGAACACCGAGAGCTGGCGTGCCTCGCGGCCATAGGCCTGAACGAGTTCGATGGAGTCGAGCGTCTCGGCGGCCTCGGCGCCGGCGTCGGCCAGGCGCGACTGGGCGCGGTTCGACATGCGCCGGATGATGCCGCCAATGCCCAGCACCGGCAGGATGGCGACGGGCAGCATGGCCAGCAGGGTGAGGCCGAGCTGCCAGTTGACCGCGATCATCAGGGCGAGGGCGCCGGTGGTGGTAATCAGCGTGCGGGTGGCCAGCGACGCGGAGGAGGCAAGAAATGTCTCGATCAGGGTGATGTCGGCGGTGAGGCGCGAGACGGCTTCGCCGGAGCGCATCTTCGCGTGATAGGCGGGCGAGAGTTTCAGGAGGTGGCCATAGAGGTCGCGGCGAAGGTCTGCGGCGATGCGCTCGCCGAAGCGGGAGACGAAATAGAAACGCAGCGCGCCCAGCGCCCCTGCCCCGACAGCCGCGGCGAAGACCCAGAGAAACGCCTCGTCGATCAGCGCGGTGAGGCTTTCGGCGTCTGCGCCGGCCGCCGCGCCTGCATCGGCCGCGCGGCCGAGCAGCAGCGGGATCGCGAGGCTGACGGCAGACGCCGTGATCAGGAAGACCATCGCGACCGAGACGGTCATCCAGTGGCGGCCGACATAGGGCCAGAGCAGCGCCAGCGGCTTCAGGCTGCGCCCGCGCGGACGGGCGATGGCTTCGCCGCCTTCCGGCAGGCTGGCGCGGCGGTCTTCCACGATGTCGGCGCCGCTATCGGCCATGTCTGCCTCTGTTGCTCCCGTGTCAGGACGAATCCCTGCTGGCGCCCCTTGCAGGGTCTTGGGCTTTCCCTTATACGGCCCTCTTCCAATTCCGGCTGAGACATGCCAGCGCACCCCGGTGCGTCAACCCACACTGAACACGCCAGACGAGAAAGAGGCTGAGGCCATGAAAAAAGAGGGTCACCCCGACTATCACTTCATCACCGTGGTGATGACGGATGGCAGCGAATACCAGACCCGCTCGACCTGGGGCAAAGAGGGTGACCGTATGGTCCTCGACATCGACCCGAAAGTGCACCCGGCCTGGACCGGCGGCGACGGCAAGGGCCTCGACCGCGGCGGCCGCGTTTCGCGCTTCAAGGACAAGTTCAAAGGCTTCGTGTAAGGCGCTATTGCAGCCCTATCCGATGTGTAGCGTAGGAAAGCCCCGGCAGTTTTGCCGGGGCTTTTCTATTCAGGCCCGGAGTTTCAAAGCCAGCGCGATGAACGGAACGGCGAGTTCCACGAGGGCACGTTCGGCGGGGCCTCGGGCGAATTTGCGGAAGTAGCGCGTGAGGCTCACCGCCTTGTGGGCCTGCACCTCGGCGGCGGGGGCATGGGAGGTGGAGGTGTAGTGGAGCGCGCCTGCCAGCGGCTGATAGATCACCGATCCGCCCGCCTCAAGGGCGCGGCGGCAGAGGTCGACATCCTCGACATGCAGGAAATAGCCTTCATCGAAGCCGCCGAGGCGGTCGAAATCTGCCCGGCGCATCAGGAAGAAGGCGCCGGAGATCGCCCCGACCGGGATGGGGCCTGATGGCGGCGGATCGCCCTCCAGCGTCCATTTGCCGAGGCCGAGGGCGCGGGCCAGCGTCAGCGTACGCCGCCTGCCGCCGCGCTGTTCGCGCCCGGCGAGGTCAAAGATGCGTCCGCCTATGATGGCGGGGGCCGCAGCGCCGTCCAGCGCGGCGAGGAGCGCTTCGACCGATCCACGCCGGATGACGCAGTCGGGATTGACAATCAGGAGATGGGCAGAGCCTGCCTCTGAAGCGGCGCGGTTCACCCCGGCGCCGAAGCCGGGATTGCCCAGCGGCACAAGTTTCGCCCGGCCCCCGCAGCCTTCCACGAAGCGGGCGAGCCAGGCCTGGACTTCCGGCGGATTGCCATTGTCGGCGATGACGATCTCGGTGATCGCGGGATCGGCTTTCAGGGCATAGAGGCATTCAACGAGGCGCGGCCCGGTGCGGTAGGTGACGACAAGGGCGGCCGTCTCAGGCGGCATCGGGGGGGCTCTTCTCCCTCGTCTCGCGGACCAGCAGGATCAGCGAGGCGGCGATCAGCGCGAGCCCGGCCCAGAACGCTTCGTTCCAGACGCTGTAGGCGAAGCTGAACAGGCTGATCGAGGCGCCTGTGACCCCGGCGACGGCGAAGCGCAGGTCGGCGCGCAGACGCTCTGGCGGCGGCAGGCGGATCGCCAGCAGGATCAGTGCGCCGGCCACGAGGAGCGCGCCGACGAAGCCGGTCTCGGCCCAGATATGCAGCGGCATGTTGTGCGGATGGCCGGGGATGACGGGATATTCCGCCCAGATTGGCTCGAGGTCTGCGAGTTTTTCCGGATGGGCGGCGAAGGTTTCGCGCCAGGTGCGGCTGGCGCTGAGGCCGTGCCCGATGAGGGGGGCCTCAGCAATCCGGTCAATGACCGCTTCCCAGGACCAGAGCCGCGAGCGGAACGAGGCCGGCAGGCCGCCCTCGACGCCGGACAGCCCGCGGATCAGACCCAGCATCAGCAGCGGGGCGGCCAGGACATAGCCGGCGGTGAGGCCGAACAGGACGCGGTAGGCATTCTTCGGCAGCAGCGCGACGAGACTGAAGCCCGCCACCATCCCGATGACGCTGAGGATGGCGGCATGGCTGTCGGCCTGCATCGCAGCGCGGGTGACGAGGGCCGTGATCGCGGCCGCCGCCATCATGCCGATGAGTCCGAAGCGCAGGGCGAGCGCCGCGACGATCAACGGCAGGACGAGGCCGAAACTGTTGATCGTGCGGTTGATGTTCTGCACGCCCTGGAGGGCGTCCTGCGGCGCCGTGCCATAGATTGCCGCGATGATGGGGCCGGAGAAGATCGAGGCGATGATGGCGAGGACGCCGTGCAGGCCGAACGCCGCGAAGAGCAGCATGCGGGCGCGCGGGGTCAGATTGGTGCGGGTCGCGGCGGCGATGGTCAGCACGGCGAACAGGCCCGTCAGGATGACGATCACGCTGCGCGCGCCGACGGCAAAAGTGCCCTCAAGCAGATTGCCGGTGACGAGCTGGCGCGCATACGGCGACCAGGTCTCGCTGGCCGCTGCCCAGACGATGAACAAAAGAAAGACCAAAGCATAGGCCGCGGGCGGCATCTTCGGCCGGGCGAAGGCCAGCGCGGCAAGGCCGGTGAGGCCCACCAGCGGCGCGAAGCCCTGCGTGCTGAGGACCGCCAGCAGCGGCCAGAGCAGCATGAGCCCGGTGAAGACATTTCCGAAAACCATAGGCTCCACTCTGGCCCGCACCGGACCGGTTGTCATCGGCGGGAATCAGCGCGCGCGCTGCAGGTCCGGCGGCAGGGCCTCATGCGCGAGGCTGACCAGCGCGTCATCGAGCGAGACGATCTCCTGCCCGTTCGAGCCGAGGCGGCGGAGTGCCAGCTTGCGCCCTTCAGCCTCGCGCGCACCGACGACGGCAATTACCGGCACTTTCTGGTGCGAGTGGTCACGGACCTTGTAGTTGATCGTCTCGTTGCGGGTGTCGACCTCGACACGAAGGCCCGCCTTGCGCAGGGCAGCGGCAGCTTCCTCGGCATACTCGGCCGCCGCATCGGTGATTGCGGCGACGACGATTTGGACCGGCGAAAGCCAGAGCGGGAAGGCCCCGGCATAGTTCTCGATCAGGATGCCCATGAAACGTTCGAACGTGCCGAAGACGGCGCGGTGGAGCATCACCGGCCGGTGCTTGGCGCCGTCAGAGCCGGTATATTCGGCGTCGAGGCGCTCGGGCAGCACATAGTCGAGCTGGAAGGTGCCGCACTGCCAGGTCCGGCCGATGGCATCCGTCAGGTGGAATTCGAGTTTGGGGCCGTAGAACGCCCCCTCCCCTTGGGCAATGGAGAATTCCATGCCAGCGGCGGTCAGCGCGTCGGCGAGGGCCTTCTCGGCGCGGTCCCAGACCTCGTCGCTGCCGGCGCGCGTCTCGGGCCTTGTGGCAAGCTTGTAGGAGATGTCCGACAGGCCGAAATCGCCATAGACGGTCTCGAACAATCTGAGGAAGCGCAGCGTCTCGTCCGCGATCTGGTCCTCACGGCAGAAGATGTGGGCGTCATCCTGCGTCATCTGGCGCACGCGCATCAGCCCGTGCAGCGCGCCATGGGCCTCGTTGCGGTGGCAGCAGCCGAATTCGGCCATGCGGATCGGCAGATCGCGGTAGGAGCGCTGGGCGTGCTTGAAGATCTGGACGTGGGCGGGGCAGTTCATCGGCTTCAGCGCCATCAGATCGCCTTCGCCGGACAGGACCGGGGCGTCATTCTCAGTGGAGGGCACTTCGTCCGGCACCACGAACATATTCTCGCGGAATTTCGACCAGTGGCCGGATTTTTCCCAGAAGACCGAGCTGAGGAGTTGGGGCGTCTTGACCTCGACATAGCCGTCGGCGTCCTGCTGGCGGCGGATATAGGCTTCCAGCTCGCGCCAGATCATGAAGCCTCGCGGGTGCCAGAAGACCGAGCCCTGCGCCTCAGGCTGGAAATGGAACAGGTCGAGCGCGGCGCCGACCTTGCGGTGGTCGCGCTTCTCGGCCTCTTCCAGGCGCGTCAGATGAGCATTGAGATCCTTCTCGTTCATCCAGGCGGTGCCATACATCCGCTGCAGCATCTCGTTGCGGGAATCGCCGCGCCAATAGGCGCCCGCCAGCTTCATCAGCTTGAACGCCTTTGGCAGCTTGCCTGTGGAAGGCAGGTGCGGACCGCGGCAGAGATCAAACCAGTCGCCCTGGCGGTAGACCGTGATCGGCTCGCCAGGGGGGATGATGTCGTCGATGATCTGGGCCTTGTAATCCTCGCCGATCTTCCTGAACTCGGCGATGGCCGCTTCCTTCTGCCAGACCTCCCGGACGATGGGGTAATCGGCGTCGACGATCTCGCGCATCTTCGCTTCGATCTTTTCGAAATCGTCCGTGGAGAACGCCTCCTTGCGGGCAAAGTCATAATAAAAGCCGTCATCGATGACCGGGCCGATCGTGACCTGGGCGTCGGGGTAGAGTTCCTGGACGGCATGGGCGAGGACGTGGGCGGCGTCGTGGCGGATCAGCTCCAGGCCTTCAGGGTCGCGCTCGGTGAGGATGGCGACGGTGGCATCGCCCTCCAGCGGGCGGGCGAGGTCCCACATCTCGCCGTTCACCTTGGCGGCGAGGGCCTTCTTGGCGAGGGATTTGGAGATCGACTCGGCGACATCGAAGGGCGAGGCGCCGTCCTGGTATTCGCGTTTCGAGCCATCCGGCAGCGTGACTTGGATCATGGGGTCTGTTTCTCTGGCGGGCCGCAAGGGGCTTCCCCGGCGGTGAAATGTCTAGGGAGCCGGCATGAAGGCTTCTGGCGCCGCAGTGATTAACGCGGGATTGCCGGAATGCCCACCCGTGTTTTCAGGGCCGGAACGGAAGGCTTTTCAGGGGTGCATGAACGGGGCGCGCGGGGGCGAGGGCCCAAGGATGCCTCATGCACCCTTACGAGTTCGCGGGGTCAGCCCGGTGAGGAAAATGCCTGCGTTCATGCCGCGCTCTATGTCACGCCTCGGGCGGGGTTTCAACCAGGCCCCGCGCGCCGGATTTCCAGTCGCCATAGCGCCAGGGCTGCCAGAACGGTACGTTCGGTTTTGCTTCTGGCGCGGGGTCGATGCCATGACTGCCGCCCGGACGGCAGCGCACGAAACGGGCGAGCGCCATCCATCCGCCCGGCCACCAGCCATGACGCGCGACACATTCGGCGCCATATTCGCTGCAGGTCGGCATATGCTGGCAGCGGGCCCCGAACAGCTGCAGCACCTGGCTCGGCCCGTGCTTGTAAACGGCGAGCAGGACATAGGCGGCGCGGCGGCGCATCGTGACCCGTTCAGGACCGGTCGAAATCGTCAGGCTCCTCATGGACACCGGGTGAGCCCGCCCGTTCTGTGAGTTGCCCCTGAGCGACGAGATAGCCGCGCAGCACACGGTTGAGCAGTTCGCGGAGCGGCGTGCCCTCTTCGCGGAGCTTCTCGACAACAACCCGGTCGATCCCGAGCGACCACAGCATCCGCTCCTCCGGCGTGACAAGGCGGGCGTTGCGGAAATCCTCCTCGGTCAGTTCGGGAATGTCGGACAGGTCGATGTCCTCGTCCCGGATCTGGTTGGCGAGGTCCCAGTCCTCCTGCGAAACGACTATATCCTTCAGGGACTTACGTATGATCGTCATCGTAGCGCCGCCTCTCATGCGGTGTGGCTTTTCGGGCCGAGATGATCCTTGTCCGTCCATCCCGGTCCGTATGTGTTACGACCACCATTATCAGATTATCGGCCATACCGACATCCGTTGAACGGAGTTCGCCCTCCGCCCACTCCGTCTTGAGCGTCACCACAGGCCGTTTGAAAATCTGGGTGGCGAGATCGAAGGAAATTCCGTGCTTTGACCGGTTCGCAGCAGCCTTTTCCTTGTCCCACTCGAACTCCCTCACACGGCGGCCCGCGCTGCCAGGGCCTCATCAATCGCAGCGACGGCCGCTTCGAAGGCCAGCAGGGTCGAGGCGTGGCGGGGGGGGTAGTCGGCGACGGGCTCAAGGTGGCGCAGTTCCCAGAAGCGGCCTTCGGGGGGTGGGCCGTCTTCTTTGAGCATGGCACGCAGGGCGGTGAGGGCGGCGCGGATCTCGTCCGGGGACGCGCCGATGGCGTTTTCCGACAGGATGGCGGTGGACGCCTGGCCGAGCGCGCAGGCCCTTGGGTCGACCGCGATGGCGGCAATGGTCTCGCCTGATGCGTCCAGTTTGAGCGAGACATGCACGGT
>JBKBVT010000116.1:0-4612 GCA_046289305.1 Hyphomonas sp.
ATCTCAACGGCTATCGGGCCGGGCATCACCGGCGTGCTGATCGACGCCGGCGTGGATTTCCCAACCCAGAGCCTGTTCCTGGGCCTGTGGTGCGCGGGCATCACCCTGCTGTGCTGGGGGATCAGCAGAAGGCTGCGGGCGGATATGTAAGCCAAAGCCCCATCTGCCCGCACCGTGTTGTCACGGCTTGAAGTAACTTAGGATCCGTTCGACCTCGTCACGATCGCCCATGGTCACGCCGACGCGCTGGTGCAGGGCTTGCGGCTGGATGTCCAGGATCGTGTGATTTTCCTCATAGGCCAGACCACCCGCCTGTTCGATCAGAAACCCCATTGGATTGGCCTCATACAGCAGCCGCAGCTTGCCTGCGGCATCGGGGTTGCGGCTGTCCCAGGGATACATAAAGACGCCGCCCCGTTTCAGGATGCGGTGGATGTCGGCCACCATCGACCCGGTCCAGCGCATTCCGTAATCGTGACCGAGCGGACCGTCCGTTCCTGCCATGCAATCGTCGATATAGCTGCGCACCGGGGCCGACCAGTGGCGGCGGTTGGACATGTTGATGGCGAATTCGCGCTTGCCGGTTGGAATGCGCAGGTTCTCTCCGGTCAGTTCCCACGAGCCCATCATCCGGTCGAGCGAGAATTCATAGACTCCCGTGCCTACCGACAGGACCAACAGCGTCTGCGGGCCGTAAAGCGCATAGCCTGCCGCAACCTGCCGCCGCCCGGGCATCAGGAAATCCTGTTCGGTGGGGATACGGCCCGAAATGTCGGAGGGCGCCTCGATCACCGAAAAAATCGTGCCGACGGACAGGGCGACATCGACGTTGCTGGACCCGTCAATCGGGTCGAACATCATCAGATATTCCCCCATTGGATAGCGGTTGGGCACGGGATGGATCGTGTCCATCTCCTCGGACGCCATGGCGGCCAGGTGCCCGCCCCATTCATTGGCCTCCAGCAGCATCTCGTTGGCCAGGACATCCAGCCGCTTTTGCGCCTCGCCCTGCACATTGATCGCGCCCTCGTCGCCCAGCAGCCCGTCAGTCCCGGCCTGATTGATGGTATAGCCGATGCGCTTGCAGGCCCGGGCCACGACCTCGAGCAGCAGCCTTAGCTGGCCGGGCAGCGATTCACGCTCGCGCTGCTGCTCAACCAAAAATTGTGTCAGGCTCTTCCGACGCATGAACTTCTCCCATAATCTACATGTATCGATGGAATGTACGCATATCACCAGCCATTCAGCAATTTGCTGCTGGGATCGGGAAAGAGTTCAGGGAGACTGCTTCCCTGAAAACGCGCGGCCTGAATACAGAGCTGCACACCGTCCCCGACGCGAAAGGCCGAACCATCTGGTTCTTCATGTCGGCAAGACAGGTCGGTGATTAGAACGGCGTGCCGGCGCTTGTGAGCAGCCTGCCAAAGGCTGACTGGCTTTTAACAGGCCGGGGATGCGACGGTGACTGGCTGCAAGAAGCAGTGCAAGACAGCAAAACAAAGCGTGCATACTCGGTCAGAGGTCATACAAGATGATAGTGAAATGTGACATGATCACACCGAGCCTGTCGTCGTGTCGGCACTCCGACTGTTCCGACCGATATGCGGTCCACGATATCGATAATCTGACTGTAGCAGGCTGAGGCCAACGACCTGCAGGATCAGAATAGCGCCAAAGAGCTCCAGCCCCTCTTCAATGCGGCTCACTGCGCGGCTGCTTGAGGCCGATAGGTCGATGCCCCAGGGCGCCAGCTTACGCCCTAACCCGTCCAACGTCTTCGCGACAGCATAAAGCACTAGCGCGATCGCCATGAGCCAGGCCCAGGCACGACCTGCGCGCAATCCTGTTAGCCACGGCCCCAGGTTCCGACGAAGCAGCCGCAGCCCTACCCAGATCAGAATTCCCACGACTATTGCGCCACCAATCTTTTGTGCAAGCGGTGCCGCGCCGGAGTAGAGCCCGCTTGAAAGGATGCCCCGATCTGTAAATGCCTTGTCCCAATCCAACTCTCGCAATCCAGCGGCCAAGGTCAGCGTGGCGAGATGCCAGCGCTCCAGGCTCCGGCGATGAACCATATCGTCCAGCAGCAACAAAGCCCCAAGGATCAGAAACAATGCCGAGGCGCTTTCGATCGGTCCAGCTTCAGCAAAAACCTGATCCACTGTATCTACAGAAACCAGCCCAACCAGCAGCCAGCCAAGGGCCAATGCGCAGGACAATGCAAACAGCAGGACGGGGTCGCGAAAACGATCGGGGAGCATCTTGAACATGCGGCTTCATGACAGATTTACGACATCGGTGCCAGAGGACGGCATCAATCGATATCTATGCAGAAAGCTGTGAAACCCGGCTACATGGCGCAGTGGTCTGCTCATCCCCTTGAGAGGATCTTGGGCTGCGCCAACCCCCGTTGCCCAACCCGTCCAGAAGGGCAAACCTCAGCACCGGAGTCTCCCTCACGCTTGATAAAATTGGGGTCAACGTCAAGCGGCCTGAGCCGACAGTCAGCCTGACAAGGCGGTGCAATCAAAGATGGGCGCGAGCCCGCCAGCGATAGAGCCACGTCTCCGAAGCGCGCCCTGTCTCGCCCCGCAACACGCCGCGAAACTCGACGGCATCCACGTCCGGGTCCGGCACAAACGTGAAGGCCGCGCGAAGCATGTCGCCGTCCGGCAGTTCAGTCAGGTTGACACCCCGCACCGTCCCGGCACTGGCGCGGATGTCGAGGTCAAGATCCTGCCCCGACATCTGATTGCGGTCAAAATCCAGCGCGAAGGTCCATTCGGCTTCGTCCAGGATCGAGGTTCCGATCCGCGTCGCCTGCACACGCGCAAGGGCGTCGGTTACCTCGGGCAGCTTTCCCCAGATCAGGCGATAGGCGAATTCATAGGAATTGCCTTGCACCAAGGGCGACTCGGGCCGCCAGAATGCCACTATATTGTCGGCAAACTCGTTGGGGCTGGGCAGTTCGACCAGCACGACATGCCCCGGCCCCCAATCCCCGATCGGCTCGACCCAGGCACTTGGGCGCATCTCGTAGCGCGCCTCGGCATCGTTGTAGAAGGCGAAGTCGCGCGGGCGTTGCATCAGACCGAAGCGTTGCGGCCCGTCATCGGCGAAGAACGATTTCTCGACCTCGTCGGGATTGACCAGCGGCCGCCACAACCGCTCGCCGGCGCCGGTGATCATTTCCAGCCCGTCGCTGTCATGGACCGCGTCGCGGAAGTCGTTCCAGCCTGCCCGCCGCTCAGGCCCAAAGAAATACATCGAGGTGAGTGGCGCGAGGCCCACGTTATCGATCGTGCGGCGCGGGAACAGGATGCAGCGAACCTGTATTTCCGTTTCGACGCCCGGCGTGACCACAAACTCGTAGGCGCCCGCGACAGAGGGGCCGTCAAGCAAAGCAAGGAGGGTCACACTGCGCGCGTCCGCATCGGGTGCATTCAGCCAGAAGCGGGTGAAGTTTGGAAACTCCTCGGGGTCGGACGTGCCGGTGCCGATTGCAAGGCCCCGCGCGGATAATCCATAAAGGGTGTCGCGGGCCAGTGCGCGAAAATAGCTCGCCCCCTGAAAGACCAGCAACTCGTCCATGACACCCGGCCGGTTCAGGGCATGACGAAACCGGACTCCGGTAAAGGCAAGGCTGTCGGCTGCGGGGATACCGTCGGGGTAGTTGAAGTAGTTGTCTTGAAAATCATAGAAATCGCTGTTGAAGTCGAGCTCCCGGGTCTCGCCGTTTTCGGACGTGTTGATGCGCACGCCCTCCTCGAAGAGAAGGCCGGGAGGCATCAGGTCGATCTCAAACGTGGTGCCGGAGAACAAGCGCCGATCCTCGCGGAACCGAACCCCGCGGAACTGGTCATAAGACAGATCGGCGAAGGGCGGCACCAGATCGAGGCTGGGGCGGGCGAACGGAGCGGTCGCTGTCTCGCGGGCAATAGCCACGACATCCTCGAAGCTGGTGATGTGGCCCTGGGCACGCAGCGGTCCTGCATGGGCCAGAAGGATTGCCGCGGATGCGGTGCCCAAAAAGGCGCGTCGGTGCATGGGTTTCTCCTGTGTTCAGAATAGGGATCGTTGACGGTGACCAAAGCCTTGCGCTGGTGTCTTTTGGAGCGATGACAAGCGTGTTCCTGCGGCCTATCACTGCAGGCGCGTTCAAAGGTTCGGTGATCTATTCGAAATCGCTGACCTGACCCTGTCTGGTAAGTCGAGGCATCGCCATGTGACGACTGATGCGCTGCTGGTCCTGGCACCGATTGAGCATATTTGTCATGTCACCCAACCTTGCTGCTGCTCGAGCCAGCCGAATATGATGGACCTGTTTGATAAAGAGCAAAAATTCCACCACTCAGGCCGCGTGCGAAGGCTGCGCCCTTTGGCCTCTCTGATGCAGGGCCGACAAAGCCTCGAGAAACTCAGGCTGCAGGTCCAGACGTGCGACGTCCTTGGGAAACTCGCCAGTTGGAATGCGCAACATCATGTAGTGGCGCATCCCGACGGGAACCTCGCACTCCAGCTCGCGGCAGATCGCGACCCCGAGCTTTTCCAGGCCGTCGATGACATCGTGCGCCGAAGCGAGTTGGCAGACGCGGGCAAAATCCTGGACCGT
>JBKBVT010000116.1:4622-7623 GCA_046289305.1 Hyphomonas sp.
GTTTGCGCTGGCGGCCAGCAGCTTGCCCAGCAATGCGACGGTGTGCTCCGGAATGTCGATCATCCGCAGGACTGTCTCGAACTCGAAGCGGGTGGGCACCTCAGCGCCCGTGATGCTGTCAAGGCGTCTGCTGGATCCAGCAATGGCCATGGCGCGGTCAAAATCCGCGATGACCTGCTCGGTTGCCTCGATGGAAGTCGATCCGCTGGACTCCAGAATGTGACCCCGGAACGCCTTTGGCTTTTCCGAGAACAGGCGGGCAACAAACGCATCTCCAACATGGCCAGCCTTGACGACGAACTTTCCGTGCGGGGTGATTGTAATGGTGCTCATGGTGTCCTTTCAAATGGCGGCGGGCGGAGCATCCCCTGGATGGAGGATGCGCAATTCAATCTCAGGAAACTGCGCCTTGAGCAGCTCGAATGCCTCCAATGACATCAATTCGAGATAGGCCTGGTCCTCGGCCCAGAAGGCCGTGTGGGGCTCGGGCGAGAACGAGGTCATGTATTCATGAAGGTCGTTCATGGTTTTTCGGCTGATCGGGCCGACGGCAATGTTGATGATCATGGTCGGGTCTTTCTCAAAATATCGGACAGTATCAGAAACATGGCGGTCTCATCCCTGGCAGCCAACGCAGCGCGGGAATGTCGGATCAAGGCTCAGACGCTTAAATGGGATCGGCTCTCCACAGGCTTCGCAAAATCCGAAATCGCCCGTATCGATCCGCCCGAGAGCGGCCTCGATGGCCCGAATGCGTCCGTGGCGACGCGCGTCAAGGGCGCTGGCCATGGCCTGGTTCTGCATCGCGTCCATGCGAGAGAGGCGGCCGACGCTCTGCTGGTCCAGCTCAACCGGCTTGCGGCTCTCTGCCGTGTTGTCCGATGCCTGCTGCAGCTCGGACAGTTCCAGTCTTAGAAGCGGCGCAAAATAGGCCGCGTCATCCTGGGGGTCCAATCGCCTCTCCTCATCTCTCCAACATGGTGTGTCAGGGTGCCTGCGCCCCGGAAACAGGGCGCAGACTGTTCGCGTGAGTGGTATCAGCGATAGAGCAGGACGGGGATCTTGACCGCCTGCACCATCGCTGTCGTGGTGGAGCCGATGATCAGGCTGCGAATACGGCTATGGCCGTAGGCGCCCATCACCAGCAGATCGAAGCCATCCGAGGCAACGATGCCCTGCAGAGCCTCTTCGGGTTCGCCCTGGACGGTGCGGGCGGTGGCGGACAAACCAGCCGCGCCCAAGGCCAGGACGGCATCATCCATGCGCGAACCGATCGGACCGCTTCCATTGTCCACATAAAGGAGCGTGATTTCCAACCCCTCGAAGACAGCACTCTTAGACATGCGCTCGACGGCCTTCATGGCCGAGGGACTGCCGTCATAGGCGACCAGAACCTTGCTCACCGGTCGAAACGCCCGCGATGCAACAAAGACCGGCACCTTGGACGCACGAACGATCCGCTCCAGGTTGGAGCCCAGATGACCACTGGCGAAATCGGCGCCCTCGCCGCGCTTGCCGATGACGATGGCGCGCAGGTCGGGCTCGACCTCCTGCACCGCCTCAAGGATGTCCCCCTTGCGCAGGTGCGGAACGACCGGGCCGACGCCATCTGCTTCCAGGATTTTCTGAGCATCCTCCAGGATCGCGCGACCCTTGGCCTGTGCCAACCGGGCGCGGCTTTCATCCGCAGCCGCCAGCTCGGCCAAAAGGGCGCTCCGCGCCCCCAGGGTCAGGGCCCCAGACAGGTTCTGGGCGGTGCCGCCTTCGCGGCGACCCAGGACATGCATGACATCAACGGTAGCGTTCAGCCGTCCCGCGATCCAGGCAGTGTGGTGGCAGACGCTTTCCGAATAGGCGGAACCGTCCACCAGCGCGAGTATCTTGTTGGTCATGATCATCTCCTCCCTCAATGGGCCATCAGCTTATCAAGCGCGCCAGGCTTGTCATGGATCGCCAGCTTGTCGACCAGCGTCTCCGAGGCCTCGTTCATGCCGATCAGCGTGACCTCAGCCCCTTCGCGACGGAATTTGAGGATCGCCATGTCCAACGCCTGCACGGAACTGATGTCCCAGATATGAGCATTGCTGACATCGATGGTGACCTTTTCGACCGCTTCCTTGTAATCGAAGGCTTCTGCAAAATCCTCGGCAGAGCCGTAGAACAGCTGACCTTCGATGACATAGGTCCGCTCCCGCCCGTCCGTCGACAGGGTCTTGGTGATGCGGAACAGCTGGGCGATCTTGGCGGCGAAGAAGATGCCCGACAGCATCACGCCCACCAGCACCCCGATGGCCAGGTTGTGGGTATAGACCACGGTGACCACGGTCGCGATCATCACCACCGAGGACGAGCGCGGATGGGTTTTCAGATTGCCAATCGACGACCACGAGAACGTGCCGATCGCCACCATGAACATGATCGCGACCAGAGCGGCCATCGGAATGATGGCGACCAGACCACCCAGGCCAACCACCATGATCAGCAAGGACACGCCGGCGACGAACGACGACAACCGCCCCCGCCCGCCGGATTTGACGTTGATGATCGACTGTCCGATCATCGCACAGCCCGCCATGCCGCCGATGAAACCGGTGGCCGTATTGGCGATGCCCTGGCCCACGCATTCCTGATTGCGGTTCGATTTGGTGTCGGTCAGGTCGTCGACGATGTTCTGCGTCATCAGACTTTCCAGCAGACCCACAATGGCCACGGCCAGGGAATAGGGCAGGATGATCTGCAGCGTGGTCAGGTTCAGCGGAATGTCCGGGATCAGGAACACCGGCAGCGTGTCAGGCAGCGCGCCCATGTCGCCCACCGTGCGCACATCCCAGCCCGTGAACCAGACCAGCGCGGTCAGAACCACGATGGTTACCAGCGGCGAAGGGATCGCCGTGGTGATACGCGGCAGCAGATAGATGATCGCCAGCCCGGCCGCGACCAGGGCATAGGTCAGCCAGGTGATGCCGGGGATCGCCAGGTCCAGTTCGGTCAGCTGTGCCAT
>JBKBVT010000010.1:0-29331 GCA_046289305.1 Hyphomonas sp.
CCGCGCGTATCTGATGGAGGCCCGCCTGGCGCCCATCGCGCGGCGCGAGGGCTTCGGCACGCTCGCCGATCTCGTCCATTGCCTCGATGCGCGCCAGAACCCGGTCTTCCGCACCGAGGTGGCCGCGGCCCTGCTGACCCACGAAACCGGCTTCTTCCGCGACCGGGAGATGTTCGACGCCCTGCGCGATACGCTGCTGCCGGGCCTGATCGAGGCGAACACGTCGGGGAAACTGCGCGTCTGGTGCGCCGGCGGCAGCACCGGCCAGGAGGCCTATTCGCTGGCGATGATGCTGGAGGACGAGCCCTCGCATGTGCTGCGCAGCGCCAAGATCGAGATTACCTCTACCGATTTCTGCAAGCATGTGACCGAGCAGGCCCGCGCCGGGGTCTACAACCATTATGAGGTCCAGAAGGGCCTCTCCATCCACCGGCTGATGCGGCATTTCTCGCGGCTGGAGAGCGGCGACTGGCAGGCCTCCGAGGCGCTGCGCGCGCGCGCCGGCTTCCGGGTGCACAATCTGCTCGAGAGCGCGGCCGGCCTCGGCCAGTTCGACCTGATCCTCTGCCGGCAGGTTCTGTCCGGCATGACGCGCAGCGCGCGGATGCGCGTCGCCGAGGTGCTGACCGCCCAGATGGCGCCAGGCGCCATCATCCTCGTCGGGGAGGGCGAGAGCTTCCACGGCCTCACCGACCGGCTGGAGCCCGCCCGCGATATCCGCCAGGGCTGGGTCGCCGCAGGCACGGCGAACCGGGCGGCGGCGTAAGCCCACTCGCATTGCCGGCCATTCTGGCCTATATCGCCCTCCCAACCAGCTGCTCCGGGCCTTGAACCCGGTGGGAGTGAGAGATGACTGACACACATGCCACGTGGCCCGAGGGCCGCGTTAATTCCCTCGGATTTGCCAAAGCGCCTGCGGATACCCGCGTGGTCGCTGCCATGTCGGGCGGGGTGGACAGCTCCGTCGTCGCCGCGATGCTGAAGGCCGAGGGCTATGACGTGATCGGCATCACGCTGCAGCTCTATGACCACGGCGCCGCGATCGAGAAGAAGGGGGCCTGCTGCGCGGGCCAGGATATTCACGACGCGCGCAATGTGGCCGACCAGATCGGCATTCCGCATTATGTGCTCGATTACGAGTCCCGCTTCCGCGAGCAGGTGATGGAGGATTTTGCCGACACTTACCTGGCGGGCTCGACGCCGATCCCCTGCATCCGCTGCAACCAGACCGTCAAGTTTGCCGATCTCCTGCGCACCGCAAAAGATCTGGGGGCGGATTGTCTGGCCACGGGGCATTATATCCGCCGGACGGACGGGCCGGATGGGCCGGAGCTGCACCGCGCGCAGGATGCAAGCCGCGACCAATCCTATTTCCTGTTCGCGACGACGCGCGCGCAGCTGGATTATCTACGCTTTCCGCTGGGCGATCTTCCGAAGACGGAGGTTCGCGAACTGGCGGAGCGGTTCAGTCTGCCCGTGGCGTCCAAGCCTGACAGCCAGGACATCTGCTTCGTGCCGGAAGGCTCGTATGCGGCGGTCGTTGAGAAGCTGCGTCCCGGTTCCGGGCGGGGCGGGGAGATCGTGCATCTTGATGGCCGCGTTCTGGGACAGCACGAAGGCGTCATCCACTACACCATCGGCCAGCGCCGCGGGCTCGGGGTGGCGACGGGCGATCCGTTGTTTGTCGTCAAGATCGACGCGCCGACGCGCCGCGTGATTGTCGGCCCGCGCGAAGCGTTGATGACGCGCGGGTTGCTGCTCGAAGAACTCAACTGGCTCGGGGCGGGAACCCTCGAGGAAGCCGCGTCGCGCGGCGAACGCGTCCTCGTCCGGGTACGGTCGACCCGCCCGCCGGTTCCGGCGCGGCTGGGGTATGAAGGCGGCGTACCCGCCATCATGTTCGAAGCACCTGAAGAGGGCGTCGCCCGCGGCCAGGCCGCGGTGCTGTACGACGCCGAAGGCAGCACGCGCATCCTCGGCGGCGGCTTCATCGCGCGCACCTTGCCCGCGGATGATCGGGTGGTGGCTGCTTAGCGGAGGGGCACTTCTTCCCCATTCGTCACATCCGATGCGCGTAGCGCATCTGGGTGCCCATCTCCGGATCTCTCCCGCTGCACCGGGGGTGAGGGCAGGAGATACGCTCCCAGACCGGCTTTGCCGGTCGGGAGTGACGAAGGATAAGCATCTGTTTTACATTGAATTTTAAGAATTTCCGCGTCGCGCTTTGCACGCCCGGGATGACTGGTCAGTCCATCCACCCCGGCGTCACCTTGCCCTCGCCGCCAAAGTCCGGGGACGGATGGCGTTCAAGAAGTTTGGCCACGATATGGTCGGCGATGCGTTCGGCTTCGCGCAGGGGTTCGTACGTCCACTGATCGAGACTGCCGGTGAACCACCGTGCCGCGCCGCGCTTCAGCAGGCTGTCATACAGCCGGTTGAACTTCTCCGACTGGCCTTCGAGCCGCGCGATATGCACCGGCAGGCCGTGCCAGGCGGCCTCCGACAGCATGTTGGCGCTGTCCTCAGTAACAATGGCAGCCTGCGAAAAGATCAGCCAGGCGAGGTAAGGGTTCGGCCCGTCCTGCGGACCCGCCCAGAAGGCTGCGCCCGTGTCGCCCGCCAGCTTGCGGAAGCGCACGGCAACAGGGACGGGCGTGCGCCGCGAGGCGGTGATGCGCAGCCGCCAGCCGGCCGCGGCAAGCGCGCGCAGCTGGCCCTCAAGGCGCGCGGCAGCGGCCTCGGTGAAGCTGTGCACGCGGGAATCGCCGCCGAGGATGACCATGACGGCCCGGCTGGTTTCATCCGCCAGCGGTGCAAAGGCGGCCGCCGCATCTTCCAGCATATCCGGCGAAAAATGCGCCGCCGAGCCAACCGTGCGCAGAACATTCGGGCCGCCCACAGTGTCATGCTCGGGCACGACCAGAAGGTCGAAATTCGACGGGCTGACGCGCGGATCGAGGATCTGCACCGTGAAGGTTTTCCCGCCGGAAGCCTCACGCACATATTTCGTCAGCGCAGCTGAGCGGCGCCCGGCAGCGATCCAGACGGTCGGCCAGGGCGCGGCAAGCTCCGCCTGCTGATCTTTCGGCAGCGACATCAGCGGCCGCGGCCAGCGGTCCGCCGGCAGCCACAGCCAGGGCGCGCGGGGCGTGAGCGTCAGCGGCCCGGCGCGGTGGGCCTGGCCGGCGATATGCGCAATCCGCATCCAGCGTTCGGTAGCCCCCAGCGCCTGGGCGAGGGCGCGGGCCTGGGCGGCATTCCCGGCGCGGCCATCCGAGACCGCCCAGACTGAAGGCCCGAGCGATCCCATGGCGGATGTCATCAGAGGTATTCGACCCGGCTGACTTCATAAGCGCGTGCGCCGGCGGGCGCGGCGACTTCGGCTTCCTCGCCTTCCTCCTTGCCGATCAGCGCGCGGGCGATCGGGGAGGTGATCGAGACCTTGCCGGCTTTCACATCGGCCTCATCCTCGCCCACGATCTTGTAGGTGACGGATTCTTCCGTATCGACATCAATGATCGTGACGGTCGCGCCGAAGCGGATCTTCGTGCCGGAAAGCTTCGACACATCAATGATATCGGCGCGCGCCAGCTTGTCGTCGAGCTCGCTGATACGGCCCTCGATGAAGCTCTGCTTCTCCTTGGCGGCGTGGTATTCGGCGTTCTCCGACAGGTCGCCATGTGAGCGCGCCTCGGAAATTGCCGCAATGATGCTGGGGCGCTCAACGGATTTGAGCACCTTCAGTTCGGCCTGAAGCGCGGCATGGCCTTCGGCAGTCATCGGTATGCGTTCCATCATGCGTTTCCTAATCACAAAGCGGCAAAAAGCGTTGTCGCAAAAATCAAGGGCGTCAAGTGGTAGCCCGTCAGGCGCTTTGCAAGGCGCGCACGGAGATTTCCTGTGATTTCATGCTGGCAATGGCCCGCACCGCGGCAAGCGAGGCCGCCAGTGTTGTAAAATATGGGATTTTACGGGCCACAGCCGTGCGCCGGATGGAGGCGGAATCGTCCAGGGAGGCGGCGCCTTCGGTCGTGTTCATGACCAGTTGAACCTCGCCATTGATCATCGCATCAACGATGTGCGGCTGGCCTTCCAGCACCTTGTTCACCCGTCTGACGGGGATTCCCCGGGATTCCAGATGCGCGGCCGTACCGGTGGTTGCCAGGATACTGAAGCCGAGATCGATGAGGCCGCGGGCGGCTTCCTCGGCGCCGGTCTTGTCACCGTCGCGGACGGAGAGGAAGACAGTGCCCTCGGCTGGCAGGCGCACGCCGCCGCCGAGCTGGCTCTTGAGGAAGGCCATGCCGAAATCATCATCCCAGCCCATGACTTCGCCGGTGGAGCGCATTTCCGGGCCGAGCTGCGGGTCCACGCCCGGAAAGCGCGCGAAGGGGAAAACCGCTTCCTTGATGGCGATGCGGCGCGGGCGGGCATTCGAGAGGTCAAACTCCGTCAGCATACGGCCGGCCATGACCTTGGCCGCAATGGCGGCCACCGGTGTGCCGGTCGCCTTGGCGACAAAAGGCACGGTGCGGCTGGCGCGGGGGTTTGCTTCGAGGACATAGATTTCCTCGCCCTTGACCGCGAACTGGATATTGATCAGGCCCCGGACATTCAGGGCAAGCGCGAGGGCCTTGGCCTGGTCCGCGAGGCGCGCCTGCAACTCGGCCGAGAGGGTGAAGGGCGGCAGCGCGCAGGCAGAATCGCCGGAATGGACGCCGGCCTCCTCGATATGTTCCATGATGCCCGCGACATGCACATTCGTCCCGTCACAGATGGCATCAACATCCACCTCGATGGCATCGGAAAGATAGCGGTCGATGAAGAGCGACGCGTCGCCCGAGACGCGCAGCGCTTCAGCTGCAAATTTCAAGAGGTCCTCATCGCTGCGCGCGATTTCCATCGCCCGGCCGCCGAGCACGAAGGAGGGGCGCAGCATGACCGGATAGCCGATCTCGTTGGCCTTCACGCGGGCTTCCTCGACGCTGCGCGCGGTGCGCGACGGCGCCTGCTGGATGCCAAGCTCGTCGAGCAGGCGGGCGAACTGTTCGCGGTCCTCCGCGAGATCGATGGATTGCGGGCTGGTGCCGAGGATCGGGATCGAGTCCTCGAACAGCGGCGCGGCAAGTTTCAGCGGCGTCTGGCCGCCAAACTGGACGATGACGCCGAGGAGCTCACCTGCAGACTGTTCCTTGTGGATGATCTCAAGCGTGTGTTCGATGGTCAACGGCTCGAAATACAGGCGGTCAGATGTATCATAGTCCGTGGACACCGTTTCAGGGTTGCAGTTGACCATGATGGATTCGATTTCGAGATCGGCCATCGCAAAGGCCGCATGGCAGCAGCAATAATCAAACTCGATGCCCTGGCCGATCCGGTTGGGGCCACCCCCGAGGATGATTGCTTTCTTGCGGCCGGAGGGTAGCGCTTCGCATTCCGGCTCAGTGCTGCCGAAGGTCGGATGCTCGTAAGTGGAGTAAAGATAAGGAGTTTTCGCCGCGAACTCGGCCGCACACGTATCAATCCGCTTGTAGACCGGGCGCACGCCCAGCGTCTGGCGGAGGCCCCGGACCCAGCCTTCAGTATGACCGGTGAGTTCGCCGAGGCGCTTGTCGGAAAAGCCCTTGGCTTTCAGGTCGATCATCTCGGTGGGGACCTCGGGCAAGCCCTTTTCGATAATCTGGGCCTCGGTCTTCACGATGTCCTCGATCTGGCGGAGGAACCAGGGATCGAACGAAGTGACGGCCTGCACGTCCTCGACGCTGAGCCCCATGCGGAAGGCCTGCGCAATGACGCGCAGACGGTCCGGGGACTGAATGCCGAGCGCCTGGCGCAGCGCGGTTTCGGTCTCGAAAGGCAGTTCATTCAGGCCGGAAAGGCCCGTCTCCAGGGAGCAGAGCGCCTTCTGCAGGCTCTCCTGGAAGGAGCGGCCAATCGCCATTGCTTCGCCTACGGATTTCATAGCGGTCGTCAGGACGGGCTCGGCGCCCTTGTATTTCTCGAAAGCAAAGCGCGGGATCTTGGTGACGACATAATCAATCGTCGGCTCGAAGGAGGCAGGCGTCGCGCCCGTAATGTCATTGTCGAGTTCGTCGAGCGTGTAGCCAACCGCGAGCTTGGCCGCGACCTTGGCAATCGGGAAGCCGGTCGCCTTCGAGGCCAGCGCCGAGGAGCGCGAAACGCGAGGGTTCATCTCGATGACGACAAGACGCCCATCCGCCGGGTTGACCGCGAACTGCACGTTCGAGCCGCCGGTCTCCACGCCGATCTCCCGCAGCACCGCAATCGAGGCGTTGCGCATCACCTGATACTCTTTGTCCGTCAGCGTCAGGGCTGGGGCAACGGTGATCGAGTCGCCGGTATGCACGCCCATCGGGTCGATATTCTCGATCGCGCAGATGATGATGCAATTGTCCGCCTTGTCGCGGACGACCTCCATCTCGAATTCCTTCCAGCCGAGCAGGCTTTCATCGACCAGGATCTGCGCATTCGGCGAAGCCGCGAGGCCGGAGCGGCAGATCTCTTCATACTCCTCGACATTGTACGCAATGCCGCCGCCGGTGCCGCCAAGGGTGAAGGCCGGGCGGATGATCGCTGGTAGGCCGACCATGTCGATCGCGTCCATCGCTTCCTTGAGGCCGGTGATCCGGTCATAGCCCTTGATCTTGCCATCGGGTCCGCGGATTTCCGGTGAGGCAATGATGGTCGCGCGCGGGTTTTCCAGGCCGATCCGGTCCATCGCTTCGCGGAACAGCTTGCGGTCCTCGGCCATCTCGATGGCTTCGGCCTTCGCGCCGATCAGCTCGACGCCGTGCTTCTCCAGCACGCCGGAATAATGCAGGTCGAGCGCGCAATTGAGCGCCGTCTGCCCGCCCATGGTCGGCAGCAGGGCGTCAGGCTTCTCGGCCTCGATGATCTTTTCGACCACTTCCGGCAGGATCGGCTCGATATAGGTCGCGTCCGCCAGGTCCGGATCAGTCATGATCGTTGCCGGATTGGAGTTCACCAGGATGACCCGGTAGCCCTCGGCCTTAAGCGCCTTGACGGCCTGCACACCGGAATAATCGAACTCGCAGGCTTGGCCGATGATGATCGGGCCGGCGCCAATGACGAGGATGGAGGAGATATCTGTGCGCTTCGGCATGTGGGTCTCTCTCCATGTGGCGGCAAACGGCTGCCCGATAGCAGGGAGTCGGGCAGAGGGGCAAGGCAGAAGCTGTAGGCCAGGCCCCCGATACAGGGGGAGGCGGGCGAGGTGGGGGCATGTTAGCGGACGGGCAGGAAGGAGACCGCCATGCCCAGAGCCATTCCGGCAGCGATCCTGACGGGTCTTGCCATGCTTCTGGCCGGTTGCGCCAGCGATCTCGCACAGGGCTATCGCTCCACCCCCAACTATCCGGCCTATGCCTCGGCCAGCTGTTCGGGCGTTGCGGCCAGCGAGGCGGTGAACCAGTTCTCCGCGCGCCATATCGAGCACGTCACCGGCTACAAGGCGGACACCCGCCGGCCCAGCCGGTCGGACCTGCGGGGCGGGCTGCTCATGGCCCTGGTCTTCGCCGCGGCAGACTCGCGCCCGGTGGCGGCGGAAGACGTCTGCGCAGGCGTAGCAGCGGCGCAATCCTCAGCGGCCCGGCGACGGGGCTATTGAGCGGCTGTGAGCCGGAAAAGGGGTGGTAGGCGGGGCAAAATGCGGCACAGTGCGATAGGGGATCAGGAATGGGACGCATGAATCGGTACTGCCGCCGGGCTGCTTTGGCCGTGCTCGCTTCGGTCTTTGTTGCAGGCGCTGCGCAGGCAGACGTCTGCAGCACGGAGATCGTTCCAGAGGCGCTGGAAGCCACCCTGCGGCAGATCTCGACCGCCGAGCAGTTCCAGCAGGCCATTCAGGAAATGGACGCGTATGTGACCCAATGCCCGGAGGACCCCTGGATCAACCTGATGGGCGCGTCCATGGATGTGCGGGTGTATGAGACGGTCGTTGCCAATAACAACAAGCAGATCAACCAGGACGCTTACAACTATCTGATCCGGGCCTTTGCCCGGTCCGATCAATTCATCGCGGTGCCGGCCGAGAACCGGCGCGATCAACTGGCTGTTCCGCTTCCTTCGGGCGGCGTGGGCCAGCTGAAGTTCGAAGCCGCCTCTGCCAATCGCAGGACCATCATCGAGGCGTTGATGCTGATCGCAAGGCTTGGCAACTTCCATCCCTATATCGCTGCCGAAACCCCACCCGCCTGTGATGACTGGCTCAATTCGGATACGCAGACGATCGGCTATGCCATGAGGATAAAGGCGGACCTGATCTTCCAGCCTTTCCTGGACGCAGCCGCCGAAGCGTGCCGCAATTCCGAAGAGAGCCGCCTGCGCCTGCCATTGGCTGTGACAGCAACGACCTATGCAAACCTGGTCGGCAGAGACGAAGTCACCGAGCCTGAGAAGATCCGCGAATTGCTGGGCAAGGCTAAGGATGCGCGGGCGGCGTATCTGGAGGGGCGCAGCTTCGACACCTTTTACTCGAAATTCGATTCCGGCCGGCTTGACCATCAGCTGCGCAAGCATGGGGTCGATACGCAGGCTGGCATGGTGGCGCGCGAGTTCTGGTTCACGCCGGAGCATATGCGCTCCGAGACGATGCAGTTCTCACTTGCCTGGGCGCTGAGCGAGGAGTGGGCCGCTATCTCCGAGAAGATTGCGGTGGAGGGGATCACCCTGTCATCCGCCGGGGCGCTGTATACGCGGTTCGTATATGGCGTTCTGACGGAAGGCCGCGAGGCCGGGCTGGAGGCGGAGACCCGCGCCGCCCTGCGGTCTGCACTCAGGGATGTACAGGAAAGCCGCGTGCGCGCCTTCAGCATGGCTGACTACGACCTGCCGCCGCAATGGCTGCATGACACGCTCATGAAAACAACCGAACCCGCACAAATGGGAAGAAACTGAGATGAAGCGCTTTATGACTGCAGGCGTTCTCGCCGGTCTGTCGATGCTCGCCGCGCCGCCGGCGCTCGCCTTCGGCTGCGGTCCGGACCACATCCTCAAGGTTGTCGACAACTTCCAGAGGATGCAGCAGCCGGGTATCTCGGGCGATCAGCTGAACGGCCTTGCGACCGAGATCCGGCTGGATGCCAGGCGGTGCGAGGACACCGGCTGGATCCGGATCATTGCTGCCGGCGCGGAGATCCAGACCCTCAACCGGGATGACGAACTTTTCCCGGCCGAAGATGATGAGATGAAGGCGGTGCGCTTCGCGAGACTCGGCCGGGCAATCGACCATGTGATCGCCTTCCGGGACAATAAACCGGAAGACTTTCAGCACGGCGGAATCCGGCTCAGATACGATGAATGGTCAGGGATCGTGGAGCCGGTCGTCCATACCATGCTGCGCTATGCCGATGCGGGTCAGGTCCACCCGCTCGCCTCGGATACGCCGCCGCCGATGCCCTGCGACTATGTCACGACGGCGATGGCGACCAATGCCAGCAATTTCCGCTTCACGCGCAGCCCCGCGGCGCTCCGGCTGCTGACATCCATTGCCGATGTCTGCCGTCCGTCGGAAGACAAGCTCAGATGGGGCGTGCTGGCCCAGCGCGCCAACACACTGGTGCAGCAGGTCAAGCAAGAGGTCATCACCGAGCCTCACCGCATCCGCTGGGCCTTGCGCGAAGCCTACCAGGATACACGGCAATACCTTGACGGGCGCGAGGCACCGGTCGGCGTCTGGTTCGAGTCGCGGGAGCGGGACCTCAAGGAGTTACTCGAGCAGTATCCAGACAGTCTGACCCCGGAAACGCCGAAAGTAGGGGAAATCTCTGTCCGTGTACGGGAGTTTTCAGACAAGACCGAAATTCCGCGGGCGGACTGGTTCCGGCCCGAGCAGATCGGCAAGGACGCTACCGTCTATTCCATCGCGCTCGACCTCAGCGGCGCCTGGACGGACCTCGCTGCCGGCATCACCGATGCGGATACCGAAACCGTCGGGAAGGACCGGGTCCGGTTCATGAACCATTTCCGCGCCATCGAGGCGGAGGCCGATGCAGCCGGCCAGGGCAAGGCGGGGCGCGAGATGCTCGTCGAGGCGCTGGCCGCGTTCCAGACCGGCGTGGTGCGCACACGGGCGACAGCCCAGTTGCCGCCGCCGCCGGGCTGGATGTACGGCATCATGCATAACGTGACCCAGGCGAAGATCGACGCGGCGGAGTAAGGCGCGCGTCAAAAAAAGGCTCCAAGCCTTGACCCCGCCGGCCCTGGCCGGTTTCATTGGCCGCACAAATCACGCGCGGCCATGGAGGGCTATGGAGGGAAAGGCATGAAGAAAACCGCATCAGGGATGGCAATACTGGGCTTTGCACTCGCAGGATGTGCCACGAGCAATCCGGAACTCGTCCGGGCCGGATTACCGCTCGGCGCCATCGAGGTCGTCAATCAGGCCGAACATCCGATCACAGATCTGCGTATCGGCATCTGCGGCGACACGCTGCTCGGCCAGCCAGACTTTGGGTATGACCGGCTCGACGGCCAGCGTATCGCCCCAGGCAAGTCGCTTAAATTACCCGCCTCAACGGGCTGCTATAACATCAGTGCCATGACGAGCGCCGGACCGGTCTTCGGGCGTACGGAAGAGTTTTTCGGCATCGTCTATGTGGGCGATGAGCCTGGCTCGGTCTCACGCTGGGAAATCCCCTTCACATAGGCTTTCAATTGAACGCCGCAAAAAACGGCCCCGCCGCCGGCCGGCCCGAACACTCTGCCACATCTGTCATGACATCTTTTCACGAGTAGTGACTAAATGTCAGCTCCAGCGCTTCGACAGCTTCTGGCTGATCTCGTCCGCCTCGCTCTTTTCCGCCCCGGCATAGCCGGTGACGGCATCGGCGACGAAGGGGTTGTCCTGGCGTTCCTGGCCGAAAGTGGAGATGGGGCCGTGGCCGGGCACGAAGCGCATGTCATTGCCCAGCGGCCAGAGCTTCTGGGTGATCGAATCGATCAGCTGCTGATGGTTGCCCCGCGGAAAATCCGTCCGCCCGATGGAGCCGCGGAACAGCACATCGCCCACGAACGCCAGCGCGCCGTCCTGATGATAGATCACGACATGGCCGGGCGTATGCCCGGGGCAATGCGCGACACCGAACGTCTGGCCGGCGAGATCCAATGTGTCGCCATCATCCAGATAGCGGTCCGGCGTCACATTCTTCCCGTCCGTGATGCCGTAGCGCGCGCCCTGCGCCTCGATGTCATCCAGCAGCCATTGGTCATCCGCGTGCGGGCCAATGATCGGGCAGCCGGTGCGCTCCTTCACGGCGGCTGCCGCGCCGGCATGGTCCAGATGGCCATGCGTCAGCCAGACAGCGACGATTCTGACGCCGAACTGCTCGGCCGCCTGCATCAGCTTGTCGACCTCGCCGCCGGGATCGATGAACACGCCCTCCATCGTCTCGGTCGACCAGATCATCGACGTGTTCTGCTGCAGGGGCGTGACCGGAATGATCCGGATCTCGAGCTTCGGTGCGGGGTTCTGCTGGGTCATGCCAGAGACATAGCGATCCCGGCCCGCTTCGCAAAGCCGCTATCCGGCCTTTTCCCGCAGGCGCCGCTGGGGTAACCATGGATAAGCCCGCCAATCGCCGGAGACTGACCGCCATGCAGCCGCCTTCGTCTCCGATCCGCGCCAATGGGTTCGGCAGCCTGCTGCGCGGGCGCGGCGTCATCATCATCATCGCGCTCGTGGGCCTGTTCGTCTATTGGCAGACCAACCAGCGGGACGTGCCCTTCGCGCCGGGCAGCAAGCAGTTCAACACGCTGACCATCGACCAGGAGATGGAACTCGGCCAGCAGGCCTACCTCCAGATCCTTCAGGGCGAGCAGCAGCAGGGCAACACCGTGCTCTGCGCCGATGAGGCCAGTTGCCGGGGCGATGCCCGCGTCATGACCGAAACGGTCCGCGAAATCGGGGCCCGGCTGGAGCGAGCGGCGCTGGAGCTGGAACAGGACTATGCGGCGCAGGGCTACCGGATGCCGGGCGTCGTCGAACAGTTCAACTGGACCTATTATGTGGTGGATTCGCCGACGCCCAACGCCTTCTGCCTGCCCGGCGGCTATGTGGCGATCTATACCGGCATTCTCGACATCACCGGCAATTATGATGGCCGGGTGACGCTGGACGATCTCGATGACGTCAACAAACTCGCCGTCGTCATGGGCCATGAGATCGGCCATGCGCTCGCTCATCACGGCGCAGCCCGCATGAGTACGCAGCAGATGATGCAGATCGGCCAGGTGGCGCTGGCGGTCGGCGTGGGCGACATGGACGCCGGCCAGCAGCGCATGGTCATGCAGGCCTTCGGCGTCGCCGCGCAGGGCGGGTTCATGGCCTTCTCGCGCGAGCATGAGACACAGGCCGACAAGATCGGCCTCGATCTCCTCGTGCGCGCCTGTTACGACCCGCGCCAGGCGCCGGAACTGTGGGAACGAATGGGGCGGATCGGCGATGGCCAGCGCCCGCCGGAATGGATGAGCACGCACCCGGCCTCGGAAACACGGGCGGAGAATTTCCGCCGCTGGATGCCGGATGCGATTGCGGAATATGAGGCGCGTTGCGGGCCTTTGCCCTGAGCCTTCCAGGATCAGCCGGCTGAGTGTCCCGAACCGCCGGGCGGGCGGCTGGTCAGCTGCACAAGCGTCTCAATCAGTTCGCGCTCATTCGCCGGCTTGCGGCAAACCTTGGCGCCCTCATAGCGCTCAGACAGATCGACGAATTCGGCCATCGCCGTGTTGAAGACGAACGGAATGCCCTTGCGGTGCAACAGGTCAGCAACTGGCAGGACTGTCTGGCCACCCAGATTGAAATCCAGGATGGCCGCATCGAACTCATCCTGCTCTGCTTTGGTAAGGGCGGATTTCAGATCAAGGCACACGGCCGCCTGGGCGCCGCGGCTCAGCACGACGTCTTCCAGGTCGAAGGCAATCATCGCCTCATCTTCTACAATCAGGATCTTTTTTTGGTTTAGCATGTCAGTCTAACGACTAGGTCTCTGTTTTGTTCCGATCTTTCACAGCCCCGTGATCATCCATCGGCAGCAGAATCTCCTTCTCGAGGCCTTCCGCCTTCCAGTTCTTGCGGCTTTCACCGCGCAGCTGCGACAGAGAAATGGCCATCATCCGGCTGCCAAACCCGTCCGGGCCCGGCGTGTCGAGGGTGACATCCGGCGGACATATTTCCTTCCAGAGGATGGACAATTCCTGACCGGTATTCTCCGGCGTGAGGGTCCAGGTCACGCTGATATGGCCGTCCTCGCAGGCCCCGGCGCCGTATTTCATCGCATTGGTCGTCAGCTCGTGCAGGATCATGCCCAGCGGCGTGACATGCTGCGCCATCACCGTCACCTCCGGCCCCTCGATGCGGACATTGCAATAGTCCTTGACCTGCGAGGCGACGATGGCGTCCACGAGCTCCTTGAGCGTCGTCTGCTGCTGCATGTCGATGGAGGAGGTCAGCGAATGCGCCCGCGACAGCGCAAAGACACGCTCCCGGATCTTCTGGGCAGCAATCCGGGCATCCGTCTCCTGCCGCGCGGTGGAGCTGATGATCGACTGCACGATGGCGAACAGGTTCTTGACGCGGTGGTTGAGTTCCCGGGCGAGCAGGTCGGTGCGCTCGCGTTCCTCGGTCAACTGGCGGGCCTGCTCCTCGACCAGACCCAGCTTCTCGCTGCGCCGCAGATTGCGCAGGGCGAGGGCAAAACCCAGCAGCGACAGGAGCGACAGCAACGTCACGCAGGCAAGCACCAGCAGCCTCGCCCGCTGGGCTGCGTCCCGGCCCTGGATCAGCAGGGACTGCTCGATTGCGATCAGGGCAGTCGCCGCCAGGCGGATATTCTCCATGGCCGTCTTGCCGGCGTCGGACCGCACCACAAGCAGGGCATCCGCCGACGAACCGTTGCCAAACATGGCGGTCGTCGCCTCAAGCTCGCGGATCTTCAGGCCGGTCCAGGCTTCAAGGTCGCTGAACCCCGCCTCCCGCGCTGGAATCGCAGGCGCACGGGTCAGATCCCTGTAGGCGGTCATCCGCGTTTCATGGTCGAGAAGGCTCTGCCGGTAGGGGGAGAGATAGGCGTCGTCCCCGGTCAGCAGGTAACCGCGCTGGCTGCTCTCGGCCTCCAGCATGTTGACCACCAGCCCGTTGAGGACCTGCATCACTTCGAAGGCCTGCCGGGATTGCGTGCGCGAATGGGTCTCCGCGCGGGCGGACATGAAGATGGTGAGTACACACACCACCAGCGCGACCAGACTGAGACCCAGTAATGCATTCAGTTTCGTAAGTCGCGTCGTCATCAAATCTCCGTACCGGGCTACAACGCGCAACTTCGAAACCGGTTTCACGCCTCGATAAAGGAAGTGATGATGCGGCCACTACTTATGCGCGCATCGCCCCGTGTGGCGGCGTCCCAGACCATTCAGCGACCGGACATGAAACGACCCCCGCTGTGAAGCGGGGGCCGCCAAAAGGGCCTATCTGTCTTGCGACGGAACGAGGAACTGTCCCCACAACCTCGTGCCCTTTCATTCAGGGTTAACGGGGCGAACCTGAACGAACTGCAACGAGGGAGATTTTCTGATTGTAGCCGCGAAATATTTTCGCCTGGCAGCTTGTCTGGGGCGTGCTCGCGGCGAAACCGCGCAAAAAAATACCGCAGGAACGGCCCTGGTGAAGACGTTCCTGCGGGTACCGCTTCGGCTGGCTCCCGCGAGGGGCCCCACCCAGCCTGCGATCATTCAGAGAGCCTGTGGGTCCCTTTAGGAACCCGCAACCTGAAAAAGGCTACACTTTTTACATACCACTGGTATGTTCAAAATCAAGAGGTGGGATCATGCCGAAACGCACAAAAGCGCAGGCGGCAGAAACGCGCGAAGCCCTGCTGCGCGCGGCCAGGTCGGCGTTTGCCCTTCAGGGCTTCGCCGGCACCAGCCTGAACGCCATCGCCGCTGCGGCCGGCGCCAGCAAAGGCGCGGTGTTTCACCACTTCGCCAGCAAGGAAGCGCTGTTCGTCGAAGTCTGGACGCAGCTGCAGGTCGAGATGGACGAGGACGCGGCCCGCGCGGCCATCGCCGGCCGCTCGCGCGACGATCCGTATGCGGCCTTCCTCGCGGGCTGCCGGGCCTATTTCGACTGGGTGCAGCGCGCGGACTATGCCCGCATCGTGCTGATCGAAGGCCCGTCCGTGCTGGGCATGGCCCGCTGGCTGGAGCTCGACTTCGCCCTCGGCCGGGACAACATCTCCCGCGGCACAGAATACCTCGCCAGCAAAGGCGCGTTCCCGCTGGCACAGGCGCGCCCGGCAGCGATCCTCCTGCAGGCCGCCCTGAACGGCGCCGGCTTCGCCCTCGCCGCTGAACACTCGGATGTCACCGCAGCGGATGTCTTCGCGACGTTCGAGCGGCTTCTGCGGGGGTTGAGTTAGGCCTCGTCCAGAAGACCCGGATAATCGTTGCGCACATTGCCGACCGCCGGGCCGATGGGCCAGGCCGTCATGTCCTCGCTTGGAAACGGCTCGAATAGGGCCGAAGGATCACCTGCCGCGGGATCGAGCCAGCGGCCATACTGATCCGGCGCGAGGATTACCGGCATGCGGTCATGGATCCCGGCGGTGAAATCATTCGGCTTGGTCGTCAGGATCGTGAAGGTCTGGATCTCGGAGCCATCAATCAATGCCGCGTCCCACAGGCCCGCCACGCAGAACCACCGCCGGTTCTTCAGCTTGAAGGCAAACGGCGTCTTCAATTTTCCGTTCCCGGACCATTCGTAATATCCGGAAATCGGCACCAGGCACCGCTTGTGCCGGAACGCGCCCCGGAACACCGGCTTCTCATGCGCCGTTTCGGCCCGGGCATTGATCGCCGTGAACTTCTTCTCCGACAGCGGCTTCGTCCACCAGGACGGCACCAGCCCCCACTGCAGCGGCACCATCTCCCGCGCCCGCGTCACCTCGTTCAGCCGCACGACCGGATGGATCTGCGTCGGCGCGGCATTCCAGGTCGCAGGCGGCGGCTCCACATAATCCGGTGGGTCACCCAGAATATTGAGCCCGGCATAATACTCGGCCCAACTGACACCTTCTCGAAAGAAACGGCCACACATCAGGAATTGCTCCGGTCCTGGGACGACTGGGCGGCGGTTAGGTTGCCGGGGTTGCGGACAGCTTCACCCCGAGGGCATGCATGACACCCAGCAAGGTCGAAAGCTTTGGATCGCCGTTCTCGCCGAGAGATTTGTAAAGCCCCTCACGGGTGACCCCCGCAGCCTTGGCGACGTCTGTCATGCCGATGGCACGGGATATGTCGTTCAGGGCCTGAATGATGAACGCGCTGTCGCCTTCCTCGAAGGCCGCCGCGAGATAGGCGGCACGATCTTCGGGGGTTTTCAGATGATCCTGAATGTCAAACTTGGTGGTCGTGAGGGCCATTTCAAAGTTCCTTTGCCATATCCTTGGCTTTCGTTATGTCCCGGGCTTGCGTTGACTTGTCTCCTCCGGCGAGCAGGACAACAACTTCCCGGCCTTGCTGGACAAAGTAGACGCGGTATCCGGGACCGTAGTGAATCCGCATCTCACTGACGCCTTCGCCAACCGGTTCGACATCGCCGAAGTTGCCGCCTTCCATCCTGCGGATACGGGCCGCGATCCGGATGCGTGCGTTGTTGTCACGAAGTGTTTCAAGCCAATCCTTGAACCTCTCGGTTTGACGGACTTCGATCATCTGTGAACTATAGTTCACAGGCGTTGTCTGGTCAAGCGAGTTGTGAACTACAGATTACGCGCAGCCCGTTCGCCGTCCGGGCTACTTCCCCCGATGCGTCCGCATCAGGCCGGCGAAGCGTTCGAACAGGTAGAAGCTGTCCTGCGGGCCGGGGGAGGCTTCGGGGTGGTGCTGGACCGAGATGATCGGCTTGCCGGTCACCGACAGGCCCGAATTGGTGCCGTCGAACAATGAGCGGTGGCTCTCCTCGACGCCGGACGGCAGGGTGGCGGTATCGACCGTGAAGCCATGGTTCATCGAGACGATCTCGACCTTGCCGGTGGAAAGATCCTTGACCGGATGGTTCGCGCCATGATGGCCCTGCGCCATCTTTACCGTCTTTGCGCCGAGCGCGAGGGCGAGCAGCTGATGCCCAAGGCAGATACCCAGGATCGGCAAGCCCGAGGCAATGACCGCGCGGATCATCTCGCCGGAGCGCAGGAAGGTCGCCGCCGGATCGCCGGGCCCGTTGGAAAAGACGACGCCGTCCGGATTAAGCGCCAGGATATCGGCGGCGCTGGTGTCGCCGTTAACCACACTCGCCCGCGCGCCGACGCTGGCAAGGTTGCGCAGAATGTTCTTCTTCACCCCGAAATCGACGACCACGACATGGAACTCGGCATTGCCCATCGGGACATGACCCGCGCCGGGCATCCAGAGCCCTTCGCTGTGCTCGAACGGTTCGTCCTGCACCACCTTGGCCGCCAGGTCGGCCCCGTCGAGGCCGGGCCAGGTCCGGGCGGTCTCGATCAGCGTGTCGAAGTCGATCCCGCCGCCGGGTTTGTGGCAGAGGGCCGCCTTCGGCATGCCCTGCTCGCGGATCCGGCGTGTCAGCGCCCGCGTGTCGATGCCGGAGAGGCCGATGATGCCCCGGCGGGCCAGCCAGGCGGGAAACGCCTCGGCCGAGCGCCAGTTGGAGGGGGCGGTGATCACTTCGCGGAAGATCGCGCCGCAGGCCGCGTCCGCCGCGGGCGGGGTGGAATCTTCATGGTCCTCGGGATTGGCGCCGGTATTGCCGATATGCGGAAAAGTGAAGAGCACGATCTGCTGGGCATAGGAGGGGTCGGTCAGGATTTCCTGATACCCCGTCATCGCCGTATTGAAGCAGAGCTCCCCGGCCCTGACCCCCTCCGCGCCGGTGCCGAAACCCGCGAAAACTGTACCATCTTCAAGGGCCAGCGCGCCGGTGGCTGAGTCCATATCTTGATTCCTGCTCATGGACGTAATACCTCTCGCAACCGGTCAGGCAGTTGACGTGGTGTTAACCGCTCTGGCCAAAACTCGGCTGCTTATTGGGGCTGAGTCTCGGGAGCGTCAAGCAAGGCTCGGCGCCTCGGGGTGTAGAAAGGCAATACACGGCATGGGCCGCGAAGATATTTCCGCCTGTCAGGGCCTGAAGGCCCGCATCGCTCAAGCATTGAAGGACGAATCCGGCCACCAGCCGGACGAACTGCGTCTGCATACGCTGCGCCTGATCGAGTGCGCGGTGCGTGACCGCGACGTCTGCGCCCGCGGCCGCGGCGAGCGCGAAGGCTGCCCGGACACCGATGTGCAGCGCGTGCTGCAGACCATGGTTGCCCAGCGCGAAGCTTCTGCCCGCGAGCATGAGGAAGAGGGCCGCCTGTCGGACGCCATCCGCGAGCGCGAGGAAATCGCCATCATCCAGGGGTTCCTGCCGCAGCCTCTGTCCGGAAAGGCGCTGGAAATCGCGGTCAGTCAGGTGGTCGAGGATCTCGGCGCCTCGAAACTCAAAGACCTTGGCCGCTGCGTCACCGCGCTCAAGGCGCGCTATCCCGGCCAGATCGAAGCGGCCAGCGCCGGCAAGGCCGTGCGCACCGCCCTCAGCAAGGCCGGCTGAGCTTACACCCGTCTCAACTCTCCCGATGAGGCTCGGCGCACCGCCGGCGCCTGCCTTGTTTTCGCCACGAGTCTAAATACCCCGTTATTCGGGAACACCTGACGCGCGAACTCGTTGGATGTGCATGGCGATATCAAAGGAGACTCCCATGAGACCCATTCTTGTTACAGCGAGCGCGCTCGCAATTATGCTGTCGGCTGCTGCCTGTTCGGGCGCCAGCGACGCAAACGAAGTGGCTGCCTATGACGCGACCAGCGACGGCTATGAAACGCGGACCGAAGGCGACATGGCTTCGACCTATGACCGCGATAATACGATGTACGGCGACAATCAGAACGTCGTCACCACCGGTGCTGAAATGGACTCGCGCCCGGCCTTCATGCTGGCTTCGGATGAAGTGAAAGCGTCGAAACTGATCGGCGCTGACGTCAAGAACGCCGCTGGCGATAACTATGCAAAAGTCTCGGATGTCTGGATGGGTGAGAACGGCGCTGAGCCGATGCTGATTCTCGAAGAAGGCGGCATCATGGGCGTCGGCGCCCAGCGATACACCGTCAGCTTTGACCAGGTGACCGTGAACGCAGCGACGAACCGCAACGACTCGCCGAACCTGGTTTTCCAGACCGCCGGCGACACGCTGGAAAACCTGCCGCAGTTCGAAGAGAACGGCGTCAATGAATACCGCCTCGCCTCCGAGATGATGGGCAAGACGGCTGACTTCTCGCTGCGCGACGAGTCGGCCCGCGTTGATGACCTGATCTTCAGCACCAGCGGTGAAGCGCGTTATGCGGTGATCTCGCCGGGCATGCTCAGCTCGAACTCGGTCGTGATCGACGCCGATTCCATCACCCGCGCCCAGGGCGACAGTGATGGCGAACTGGTCATCACGGTCAGCGAAGACGTGTTTGCCCAGGCAAAAGCCTACCGCGACCGCTAAGGCGGCATCCGCGAAAAAGTTGAGGCCCCGCCGGAAGGTGGGGCCTTCTCTTTTTGGGGAAGCGTGACATCCTTCCGTATCGCGCCGCGCGCGAAAACGGTAATCTCCCCCGAATGTCCTCTCCGATCCGCATCCCCGATGGCTTTGTCGATGAGCTGAAGGCCCGAATCCGGCCTTCGGACGTGATCGGCCGCAAGGTGAAACTGGTCAAGAAGGGCAAGGAATGGGTCGGCCTGTCGCCCTTCACGGCGGAGAAGACCCCCAGCTTCTATGTCAACGACCAGAAGCGCATCTTCAAATGCTTCTCCTCCGGCATGGGCGGGGATGTCATCAATTTCATCATGGAGACCGAGCGGCTCTCTTTCTTGGAGGCCGTCGAAAAGCTGGCCGAAGAGGCCGGCATGAGCCTGCCGAAGGCAAGCCCCGAGGCCGCCGAACAATATGATCACAGGAAGCGCCTGCAATCCGCCTGCGAATCGGCGGCCGCCTTCTTCGAGGACCGGCTGCAAGCCTCAGAAGGTGCCGCCGCGCGCGCCTATCTGGATGGCCGCGGCCTCAGCCCGGAAAGCTGGGGCCGCTACCGCCTCGGCTATGCGCCCGATGACTGGCGGCGCACCCGCACCCATCTGCGCGCCGAAGGCTTCACGGATGAAGAGCTGCTCGAAGCCGGGCTGATCAAGGAAAGCGACAAGGGCGGCGAGCCCTATGACGCCTTCCGCGGCCGGCTGATGTTCCCGATTCCCGATTCGCGCGGCGGCATCATCGCCTTTGGCGGCCGGGGCCTGACGCCGGACGCCAAGCCCAAATACCTCAATTCCGGCGATACGCCGCTGTTCCACAAATCCAACGTCCTCTACCGCTACAAGGCGGCGCGCGAAGCCCTCGGGCATGGCGAAGGCGGGGGGCTGATCGTCTGCGAAGGCTATATGGACGTCATCGCCCTGTGCGAGGCGGGCTTCGGCAATGCCGTCGCCCCGCTCGGCACGGCGCTGACCGAGGAACAGCTGCAGCTCGTCTGGCGGGCCGGGCCGGAGCCGGTGATGTGTTTCGACGGCGACCGGGCCGGGCTCGGCGCCGCCTACCGCGCACTCGACCGGGCGCTGCCGCATGTCGAGCCGGGCCGGTCGGTCTATTTCGTGCTGCTGCCGGACGGGATGGACCCGGACGATCTGATCCGCGCCCGCGGCGCCTCGGCGATGGCGCAGCAGATCGAAGCGCGCATCCCCCTGTCGGAACTGCTCTGGCGGCGGGAGCGCGACGCCGACCCGCTTGACACGCCCGAACGCCAGGCCGGTCTGGAAGCGCGGCTGATGGCCGCCTGCGGCCAGATCCGCCATGCCGGCGTGCGCTCCGCCTATGAGCGCGACCTCAAATCCCGGCTACGCGACCATCTCTATGCCCTCAGGGCCGACAAGCGCCAGGCGAACAACACCAAACGGTTCGCAGGCCGCTTCCAGAAGCGCGAAGACTGGATCGATCCCTCGGTCATGCAGGCTGACCTGTCCGAGGAGACGGCTACCGCCCAGCTGAAAAAGCAGAAGGCCGACATGCAGAAACTGGCGCCCAGCGTCCTGGTCCGGCTGATCGACAATCCGGTGCTCCTGTCCCTCGCCATCGAGAAGCTGGCACTGGCCGATTTCCATGACAGCGATGTGCTGCATCTGCGTGATGCAGTTCTTGACCTCTCAAATGACGGAATCCCCATTGACCGCGCGGCTGTCACCGCCCATCTAGGTCGGTCTGGGAACATACGTGCTGCAGGTTTGCTCAAAGATTATCCCGCAACGCCTCATATCGCGGCCAATGGGCCCGAGGCTAGGGAATGGCTGATAGCCCTCGAGCAATACATGGCGATGCGGCGTCCCGGCGAACAGGACACGGGCTCTGGCACGGAAAGTGCGAGCGCGGACCCTACGTCGTCTCCGCAGGAATGGAGGCGGCGGCACCAACTGGTCGCCGAACGCAGGGCCCTGAAAGCCCGTATGAACGAGGCATCCATCAAGCGCAGCGACAGCTGACCGAGAAGGCGAGAGGCACTGCAGGGCAGCCCGGCGAGGGTCCTTCAGTCCGAACGGGAGAGAGCTCAAACTATGGCGACAGCCACCAAGAAGAAAAAGAACACAGCCGGTGACGGCGAGGTCGAGGACGAGAAGGACCAGGAAAGCGGTCTGGTCGATTTCAATGCGACCGACGTCAAGAAGGTCCTGAAACGCGCCCAGAAGCGCGGTTTCATCACCCATGACGAGATCAACCAGCTCCTGCCGGACTCTGACATGAGTTCCGACCAGATCGAGGACGTGATGTCCCAGATCTCCGAGATGGGTATCGCCGTCGTCGAGACCGAGGAAGAGGCCGAGGAGCAGGGCAAGGCCCTGACCAAGATCGAGGACAAGAAAGTCGTCGCCAAGAAGGGCAATGCCCGCGGCAGCGACCGGACCGACGATCCCGTCCGCATGTATCTGCGCGAAATGGGCGCGGTCGAGCTTCTCTCGCGCGAGGGCGAGATTGCGATTGCCAAGCGCATCGAGGCCGGACGCGACGCGATGATCCGCGGCCTCTGCGAAAGCCCGCTGACCTTCGAGGCCATGATGGTCTGGCGCGATGAGCTCATGAATGAGCGCATCCTGTTGCGCGACCTGATCGACCTGGAAGCGACCTATGGCGCGGAAAACCCGCCGCCGGAGCCGAAGCCTGTCGAGGAAAAGCCGCCCGAGCCCATCCAGCTGAAGGGCAAGAAGCGCCCGAGCCAGGAAGAGATCGACGAGGTCGAAGCTGAGCGCATGCGCCAGCAGCAGCAGGAAGAGGAAGAAGAAGACGACGCCGTCGCGATGTCGATGTCGGCCATGGAAGGAGAGCTGCGCGAAGGCGTGCTCGCCAAGCTCGACGAGATCGCCGAAGCCTTCGGCCGCTTCCGCAAGCTGCAGGACCGCCTCGTCAACCGCCGCATCGAAGGCAAGGCCCTGACGCCGAAGGCGCAGTCCGAATATGACGAGCTGTCGCTCGCCATCGTCGAGAACCTCAAGACGATCCACATCAACAATGCCCGGATCGAGGCGCTGGTCGAACAGCTCTATGCCATCAACAAGAAGCTGATGGGCCTCGAAGGCAAGCTGATGCGGCTCGCCGATGCCCACGGTGTTCCGCGCAAGGAATTCCTGCAGAACTATATCGGCAGCGAGCTTGAGCCCGACTGGGCCGAGCGCGTCCGCGAGATTTCGGCCAAGTGGAAACGTCTGGTCGACGGTAAGGGCGAAGAAGTCCAGGAAGTGCGCGACGAGATTTCCGAAATCGCGCAGGAGATCGGCATCCCGATCGACGACTTCCGCCGCATCGTCCAGACGGTCCAGAAGGGCGAGCGCGAAGCCCGCATCGCGAAGAAGGAGATGGTAGAAGCCAACCTCCGCCTCGTGATCTCGATCGCCAAGAAATACACCAATCGCGGCCTGCAATTCCTGGATCTGATCCAGGAGGGCAATATCGGCCTGATGAAAGCGGTCGATAAATTCGAATACCGCCGCGGCTACAAATTCTCGACCTACGCCACCTGGTGGATTCGTCAGGCCATCACCCGCTCCATCGCGGACCAGGCCCGGACGATCCGTATTCCGGTGCACATGATCGAGACGATCAACAAGATCATCCGTACACAGCGCCAGATGCTGCACGAGATCGGCCGCGAGCCGACCCCGGAAGAACTGGCCGAAAAGCTCGGCCTGCCGCTCGAGAAGATCCGGAAGGTTCTGAAGATCGCCAAGGAACCGATCTCGCTGGAAACCCCAATCGGGGACGACGAGGATTCAAACCTCGGCGACTTCATCGAGGACAAGATGGCGCTGCTCCCCGTGGACGCGGCCATCCAGTCGAACCTGCGCGAGACGACGACCCGCGTACTGGCCTCGCTCACCCCGCGTGAGGAACGTGTCCTGCGGATGCGCTTCGGCATCGGCATGAATACCGACCACACGCTGGAAGAAGTCGGCCAGCAGTTCTCGGTCACCCGCGAACGCATCCGCCAGATCGAAGCCAAGGCGCTACGCAAGCTGAAGCACCCAAGCCGGAGCCGCAAGCTACGGAGCTTCCTGGATACTTGATCACAAACACAAAGGGCGGCCAAAGGGCCGCCCTTTTTGATTTCGGATCTCGGATCAGGTGATTGCCAGCCCGATGCTTCGGAAGATGAGATAGGACAGCAGCATCAATATGCAGAGAGTGAGGTCCACGCCAAGGACCAGATAGAACACTGAAAAGGCCAAGCCCCCGGCAAATGGCAATCCAAGCCAAAACCACCTTGCACTCTTGACCATAGAGACGGCCAGTCTGAGAGCGCCATCGGCGACAAGGACGAACGCTACCGGATAGAACCAGTAGGTTTGCACTTTGCCCTCATATGTAAAAAGCAATTGAGCCAACACCAAAATAGCAACCAAGGCAGACGAGAGCAGAAAGCTCATAATGTGACGTGTCATTGCGTTTGAATTGCCAATCCGGATGAGAGCATATTTGCCAGTGCTTCTCGAAGTTGCCCCTGTTTCGAGGGCAGAATCTAGCATTCTCCTAGCAAAGTGTCGCCAGATTGCTTGGCATTGACACCCTTGCGCATGATCGTCACCTTTCCCTGCAAAGGAGCCCCGCCATGGCCACGCTGAACATCTCCATCTCAGATGCGCTTCAGTCTCGGCTGAATGAGCTGGCAGACCAGCGCGGCGAAGGCGCCGACGCGGTCGTCATCGACGCGCTCGAACGTCTGTTCGAGGACGAATCGGATCGCACCGAAATCGCTGCCCGGATGGCCCGGTTCAAGGAGACCGGAAAAGCATTCGAGCATGACGAGGTGATCGAGACGCTCCGCCGCCGCGCGTCGGGCCTGCCAGGTGAGTGATGCGCATACGGTGGTTGCCGGAAGCCGTCGCCGACCTTGAACGCATCGACGCATACTGGACTGAAATAGACCCGCTGCTGGCGCAGCGCGTGGCGCAACGCCTCATCGAGATGGCAGAAAGTCTCAAAGATATGCCGGACCGCGGACGGCCGAGCCGGGCTGACCCCGACTCACGCGAGATCGTAGGCCGCTTCGGAAAAGGCGCATTCATCCTTCGATATCGCAGCTTTGAAGCTGAACGGATCGTCGTCCAGGTCCGCCACTCGCGGGAACAGGCCGGTCTTTGAGGCATGCTTGCGGCGCAAACCCGCAAGCGCAGAACCTTGAGTAAAATTCGCACGCCGCCGTGCAGCAAATGCAACGTTTGTGCGTTACTGACAGTAATCTGCCCCACCCTCTCAAATCCTCAGGACCCCTCCCATGCGCGTGAAGATCGAAGCCTCGCTTGCCTACAGCTTCGCGCAGCCGGCGGATGTGCTTCTGTCGCTCGAGGCCATCCGGTCCGAGGATCAGCGCATCGTCTCCGACCAGTTGACCGTCACACCGCCGTCCGACCTCAAGGTGGCCGCGGGGCCCGAAAGCACCGGCCGGCGCCAATGGATCACCGCTGAGGGCGATGTCGACATCTCCTATACCGGCCTTGTCGATGTCTGCCGCGCGCCGGTGGATTTCTCCGGCCTGCGCGTACCGCCGCGCCGGGACCTGCCCTATGACGTGATCCGCTACCTGCTGCCGAGCCGCTACTGCGAATCCGACAAGCTGGCGCCGTTTGCCGAAAGCCGCTTCTGGGGCATGGAAGGGGGCGACCTCGTCCTCAACATGGCCGACTGGGTCTACAAGAATTTCGCCTATTCCCCCGGCTCCAGCAATGAGACGACAACGGCGACCGACACCTTCCTTCTGCGCCGCGGCGTCTGCCGCGACTATGCCCACACCCTGATCAGCTTCTGCCGCGCGATGGGCGTTCCGGCCCGCATGGTCTCGGCCTATGCGCCCGATATCGACCCGCCGGATTTCCATGCCGTCGTGGATGTCTGGCTCGACAATGACTGGCATCTGATCGACCCGACGCGGCTGTCCTCGGAAGACAATCTCGTGCGCATCGCCATCGGCCGCGACGCCACCGATATCAGCTTCATGACCATCTTCGGCGCCGCCACCCTGCGCGATCAGCGCGTAAACGTCTCCGTCGTCGCCCCGGAGACGGCGGGGTAGGGCGCCGGATTGATTTTGGCAAAGTTTGCCATTATCTTGGCGGAGCAACCCAAGGAGCCCCGCCATGGCCACGATGAACATTTCCCTCCCGGATCAGATGAAAGCCTGGGTCGAGGCGCAGTCTGCCGACGGCAAATACGCCAACTCCTCCGACCTGATCCGCGACCTCATCCGCCGCGAGCAGATCAAGCAGGAAAAGATCGCCGCGCTGAACGAGAAGATCGAGGAAGGCTTTGACAGCGGCTTTTCGGGCAAGTCGATTGAGCAGGTCATGGAGGATGCCTGGAAGGCTGCGCAGTCGTGAAGATCGATTTCTCGCTGGCCGCTGAAGCGGACATTGCGGCCATCAACCGCGAAGGCATTCGGCTTTTTGGTCTGCGACAAGCCGAGAAGTATTCGCACGATATGGCGAAGGCCTTCCGCCTCATTGCGGACTATCCGTTGGCCAGTCCTGTTCGGGACGGCTTTGAACGTCCAATAAGGATCCGACCGTTCGGAGCGCATGTCGTACTTTACGAACTCAGGGACGACGTTGCCCTCATACTCCGCATCCGCCATGGCCATGAAGACTGGACGGCCGACTACTAGGGGTACGGATCAACTCGCGCGCTGCCATTGGCGGGGAGCGCAAGTAAAGAGGGGCGGCCGTATGGACCGCCCCTCAAGTGCCAGGTCTAAGCTTCTTTCTTCCCGCCGAGCTTGATAACCAGCGAAACCGCGAAGCTGGTCAGGTTGCCGTCCGGCGAGAAATTGTTGTCCAGCGAGGCGCCGCTCGTGGTCACGTCCGCGCGCAGGCCAACATTCTCGCTGAAGAAATACGTATAGCCGCCGCCGATTGAGAAGCCGTTATAGTCAACCGTCTCTTCAACACCGAAGGCGGAGACCGAGATCGTGCCGGCACGAAAGCCGACCCGTCCGAAGAACTCGCCCGACTGGCCTGCCGGCATCCGGCCGACCACATAGCCGCCAAACTGGCTGTCCAGATCGAAATCGATTCCACTGCCATCATAATTGCTGGCGCCGCTGGTCCCGGCCGTGCCTTCGACTTCGATGCCGATATTGCGGTTGAAGAAATAGGCGCCGCGCCCGGTGATGCCCGTGAAGGCAAACTCGGAGTCGGCGGAATCGAAGATGTACTCTCCGCCAGCTGAGAACTGGAAATCATCGGCGGCGGCGACCGGTGCGGCGATCATGGCGGACGCGATGGCGGTCATAAGTTTGATGTTCTTGAGCAAGTGCGTTGTCCTTGGTTTGTGTAACCAGCCCCTCCGGCTGGCGCTGCTTGCGTTACGCCGCTTCGTCAATCTAAGCGAGCGGAAAAATCGCATCGTCTCGGCCTTAACCAAACATTCTGGCCGGCCCTTACAAAAGCTGATTACAGGACTGTCAGTCCTATGTTTTATTTGTGAATATCGCGACCCAGTATCACGCCGCCAGCTTCATCCGCAGCGCCGCCCCGGCCGCCCCGCCCGTGCCGCTGATGCCATGGTCGAGGCAGTATAGCAGCGCGCGGAGGTAGCGGGCACTCACAGCGCGCAAATCCTCCGTCATCGGACCTTTATGGGTCCGCAGGATCAGGCAGAGATCGCTCGCGATCTGCCCCGCCAGCGGATAGGCGAAAAGCGGCCCCTGTCCCTGACAGTCATGCGCGGTACGATACAGCGCAGCGGGATCGGCCGCGCCGCCCGGGGCAAGACTGGCCACCAGCGCGCTCAGCTGCTCGCGCGCCGCTTGCAGCCATTCCTGACGCAGCGCCGCAAGCGCGTCGCCGGGGCCAGGCGCTGAGGCCGGACGCGAGAGCCCGGCAAGGCAGTCCGCCAACGGATCAGCAGGCAAAGGCGCCCGCGCCGGTCGCGGCGCATGCAGGCGGGCAACCGCGCTCAGCAGGTCGCCCTGATCAATCGGCTTGGTCACATAGCCATTCGCGCCGAGCGCCAGGAAGCGCTCCCGGTCACCGGACATTGCATCCGCCGTCAGCGCGATCACCGGAATGTCCCGGTACGGCGTATCGCCTGCGCGCAGGATCGACAGCGCCTTCGTTCCGTCCATCACCGGCATGTGAATGTCGAGGAGCAGAATGTCGAAACTCCCCCGCGCCAGCGCCTCCAGCACCTCCTGCCCATTCTCCGTCTCGGTGATGTCCGCGCCATGCGGCAGCAGGAACAGCTTCACGACTTCCCGGTTCACCCGGTTGTCATCGGCCAGCAGCACGCGCAAGCCTTTCAGCGAATGGCTAGGCGCCGGGGCCGCCTCGGCGGTCTCCGTGGTCAGCCCGCGCCCGGTGGCGGCGTCCGCCAGGAAGGTCAGCGTAAAGGTCGAGCCTTCGCCGGCCGCGCTCACCACGCTCACATCGCCGCCCATCAGCCGCGCCAGGCGGCGCGTGATCGCAAGGCCCAGCCCCGTGCCGCCAAACCGGCGCGTGGTCGAACTGTCGGCTTGCGAAAACTCCGAGAACAGCCGCGCCATCGCCTCGTCTGATATGCCGATGCCGGTATCCGAAATGCGGATCGAAACCCGCCAGGACGCGCCCTCGGGCTCCGTCGCGAGGTGGATGCGCACCTCTCCGTGTCCGGTAAATTTCACGGCGTTCGAAACAAGGTTCGACACGCATTGCCGGACACGGACCGGATCAAAGCTCAGCGAGTTCTGCAGCGGATGCGCAACGCTGACATCGAGGCCGACACCTTTCTCCCGCGCCCGCGGCTCGAACAGGCGCGCCACGCGCCGCACGGCATGGTAAAGATCTCCGTCTACGGCCGAAATCTCAAGCTTGCCCGCCTCGATCTTGGACAGGTCGAGCACATCATCGACAATCGCCAGCAGTGTTCGCCCGGAATCGAGCACTGTATCCACCTTCTCCCGCTGCGCCGGGGTCAGCGCCGGGTCAGCGGCCAGCGACTGCGCCATGCCGAGAATGCCATTCAGCGGTGTACGGATCTCATGGCTCATTGCGGCCAGGAACTGCGATTTGGCATGGCTCGCCGCCTCTGTCTCCTTCGCCCGCGCCTCGGCCTTCTTGTATTCGGTGATGTCGAAACTTATCCCGGCCACCCCGATCCCGCCGGAGGGCAGGCGCACCGGCACCTTCTTGGTCAGCGCCGTGACATCCGAGCCAACATGCTCCTCGCTCAGGGAAATGCCCCCGGCCAGCACCTTATGGTCTTCGCGCTCGAATACTTCACATTGCGACGGGCTGTAGAGTTCCCGGTCATGGCGGCCGATATAGTGGGTCCGGCCCGTTGCATTGGAGATCAGGCGGTCATGCGCGGCATTGCCATAGATCAGTTGCAAGGCTTCGTTCTTGACAAAGACCGGGTCGGGCAGGGCATCGAGAAATGCCTGCATCAGCTGCGCGAGATCGGCGCCCTCAGGCGGCATAATATTATCGGGCATCATGTGGGTCCCCCCAGGGGATGTTATTTTTTCGCCAGTTTGGCGAAGTTTCATAAATTCAGTGTTAACGCTATCTTTTGGCCATGCGGCGCCAGGTCCGGGTTTATCGGCCGGTGAAAAGCCGCTAGGGCTCGCCCCAGACCAGACCGGAAGGCCCCCAGAATGTCCCATTTCTCGCCGCTCAATACTCTGCCGCCCGACGCGCTCCTCGGGCTGATGGGCGCCTACCGCGCGGATGAGCGCCATGAGAAGTTCGATCTCGGC
>JBKBVT010000117.1:0-7324 GCA_046289305.1 Hyphomonas sp.
CGAGCACGGCGAAACTTGCGCCGTCCTGTTTGGCCTGCCGCCGGAAATCGAGTTGCGCTTCGCCGGCCAGGGGGTGGACGATTCCTTCGAGCCGTTTCATCGCCGCCGGATTGTCGAGAACGCGCGCGCGCAGAAGCTGCCGGTCGACCGAGCCGCCCGCCGCCACGCCGGGAAACGCCGCTTCGATCGGCGCCACCGCCGCCCCGCCTTCGGCATACAACGCATGCACCGCAGCGTCCGCGTCATAGACGGGTATGCCGGCATCACGGAACAGCGCTGCGGTCGCCGACTTGCCCATGCCGATAGAACCGGTCAGCCCAAGGATGATCACGAGGTCGCCTCCACAAGGGCGCGGCAGCGGGCATGGGCTTCGGCCATGTCCGGCATCACGCCGAACCATTCCTGAAAGCTGATCGCCGCCTGCGCGACCAGCATGCCGAGACCGTCCAGTGTCCGCCAGCCTTTCAGCGTCGCCTCAGTCAGCGCCAAAGCGGCGCCCTTGCCATAGCTGATGTCATAAAAGATGCCGCCCTCGGAAGCTGGCAAGACGAGTTGTCCGCCCGAATGACCCAGGCTGAGCGTGTTGATGACGAGCGCGTCCCTGGGCAGCCGGGCGAGCCCGTCTTCGAGACTGCAGACCGCTGCGCCGGGCGCCACGGCCGCAGCGAGGGCGGCCACCCGCTCAACCGTCCGATTACAGATGGTCAGCTTCGCTCCGCGATCCGAAAGGACCGACGCAACAGCCCGCGCCGAGCCCCCCGCCCCGAGCAGGAAAACCTCTTCATGCTCCACGCCGATCTGACCGTAATCAAGCGTCATCGCAAAGCCGGGCGCATCCGTATTGTAGGCCGACCATGTCAGGTCTTCTTCCAGGATCAGCAGATTGGCCGCGCCGATCCGCTGCGCAGTCTCGGTCGCCCGCGCCGCGAGTCGCAAAGCGTCCTCCTTGTGCGGCAGCGTGACGTTCAGTCCGCGGATCCCCTGCCCTGCGAGAGTGGCGAGGCCTTCGGCCAGTTCACCCGCCTTCACCTCGAAGGCGGAGTAGACCGCATCGATCCGGTTGTCGCGCAGCCAGCCATTGTGGATGAAGGGTGAGAGAGAATGCATCACCGGATCCCCGATGACGCCCAGGAGCACAGTCATGCGGCAATTACTTTCCGGGTACGGAGATAATCAAGCAATGGCAGCAGCGGCAGTCCGAGGATCGAGAAATAGTCGCCCTCGATCCGTGTAAAGAGCTGCGCGCCGAGCCCCTCCAATTGATAGGCGCCGACGGTCGAGAGCAGGCTCTCGCCGCAGCGCGCGGTATAATCTTCGATGAAGTCCTCGGACAGGCTGCGCATTGTCAGTTTTGGCCGCGCCAGATGCCGCCAGATTGGGGCGCCATCCTCGCAGATCACGATGGCGGTCTCCAGCGTATGGGTCTTGCCGGACAGGGCCCGCAGATGATCCTTCGCGGCCGCTATGTCCACCGGCTTGTCGAAGGCGGTCTCGCCAAGCGCCAGCATCTGATCGCCGCCGATCACCAGCCCCCGCCGCTGGCTGGACACCCGCATCGCCTTCATCTCGGCCAGCTGCATCGCCTGATCGCGCACCGGTGTCCCGGCAGCGCGAAGGCTGTCACGGAAAGCGGCCTCATCGACATTCGGCGGCACCGTATCTGCGACGACGCCGGCCGCGGCCAGCAGCGCGCGCCGGCTCTGGCTGCCGGAGGCAAGTGTCAGCGCAGCGCTCATCGCGCGCCCCAGCGTTCATGCAGCATGTTGAGGATCGCCGCCGCCGTCTCCTCGACCGAGCGGCGCGACACATCAATCGTCTTCCACTGATTGCGCTGGAACAGGCGGTTGGCCTGGGTGATCTCGTCGCGCACCGCTTCCTCATCGGCATACTGCGTGAGTTCGTCCTGGTTCAGCGAGATCAGCCGCTGCCGCCGGATCTGCACCAGCCGCTCCGCCGAGATCTTGAGGCCCACGACCAGCGGCCCCTTCCCTTCCAGCTTCTCCAGAAAGTCGGGCAGGGCAACTCCTGGGACCAGCGGAATATTCCCGGCACGGACTTTCCGGTTGGCAAGATACACACAGGTCGGCGTCTTCGAGGTCCGGCTGACGCCCAGCAGGATGACGTCGGCCCCCACAAGGCCATCCATGTTCTGGCCGTCATCATGGGCGAGCGTAAAGTTGATCGCTTCCATCCGCTCGAAGTAGTCTTCGTCCATGGCGTGCTGGCCGGCAACGCGGTTGTTCGGCGCAACGCCCAGATGCCGGCTCAGCATGGCAATCGAGGGATCGAGCACCGGCAACGTCGGAATACTCCGTTCCCGGCAGAACGCTTCAAGACGTCCGCGCAGGCCGGCATCCGAGATGGTGAACCACACAACCCCCGGCGCCGCCTCGATCTCCCGCATCACGCGGTCAAGCTGACGTTCGGAGCGGACGAGATAGTAATTATGCTCGAGCGGATGCACGTTCTCGAATTGCGCACAGGCCGCGCGTTGCAAGGCATTCAGCGTCTCGCCCGTACTGTCGGAGACGAGATGCACATTGAAATAGATGCTGGGTCTGTCTGGCCTTGTCACAGGGCTTCTCTTGCAGGCTCTAGCGGCCTTGCACAAGGGGTGTGACTCCCCTGTGCAATCCTTCTTTGCCCCACGCGATTCACAGGCGACTCACAATTGCGGGATTCCCACCTTCAGAGAGTCACGAGACGTTCTCCTCTGTGATTCCGGCCGGGTCGTTTACGTCTCGTTAACCATTGACTCTTTTCGGTTTTGAACTCGTTCCTCAGACAGGCCATTTCTGTGAATTGCCTGTGATATTTGCTGCGCAAACCGTTAATGGCTACGTTCTCCCTGAATCTCGCAGGGTTATAATCATAAGAGCCCTGACGGGCATGGTATTGATGAATGAAAGGGGGACCGGGTGGCCGGACCGGTTAAGAAAATTCTTGAAGTGCTTTCAGGCAGGGCTGTGAAACCGCCCCCGGTATGGATGATGCGCCAGGCAGGCCGGCATCTCCCGGAATATCTCGAGACGCGCTCGACAGCGCGGGACTTCCTCGATTTCTGCTACACGCCAAAGCTTGCAGCGGAAGCCACGCTTCAACCGATCCGTCGCTACAATATGGACGGGGCAATCCTGTTCGCGGATATCCTGCTGATCCTCGACGCCATGGGCCTGAACGTGGCCTTTGAAAAAGGCGAGGGTCCGCTGGTCGAACAGATCGAGACGCCGTCCGATCTCACCCGCGTCTCGCCGGAAGCAGCTGCGGAAATGCTCTCCCCGGTCTATGAAACCGTCTCACGGGTGAAGTCGGAATTGCCGGACACCTGCACGCTGATCGGCTTTGCGGGTTCGCCCTGGACAGTCGGCCTCTATGCCATCGAAGGGCGCGGCAAGACCGACAAATCCCTCGCCTGGCGCTGGGCGCATGGAAGGCCTGAGGATCTGGCCGCAGTCATGGATCTCATCAGCGAGGCCACCGCGCATTATCTCGCCCGCCAGGTCGAAGCCGGCGCTGAAGCGCTGATGCTGTTCGACAGCTGGGCCGAGGGCCTGCCGGACAATATTTTCCGCGAAGTCATCATCCAGCCGACTGCAAAGCTCGTCACCCGCCTGCGGGCCATGGGCATCACGGTCCCGATCATCGGCTTCCCGCGCGGCGCCGGTGTCATGCTTCCGGAATATGTCCGCGATACCGGCGTGACCGGAACCGGCCTCGACACTGCGGTTTCCCCCGCCTTCATCAACGCCTCATTGCCCCCTGCCTTCCCGGTCCAGGGCCATCTCGATCCGCTGCTGCTGATCGAGGGAGGCGGGCGTCTTGACGCACGTGTCCGCGAACTGCTGGACGCCTATCGCGGCCGCCCCCATATCTTCAATCTTGGGCACGGCGTCAGGCCGGAGACCCCGATTGCGCATGTGGAACGTGTGCTGGAGCTGATCAGAACGGAGTAGCGTATCGCCATGGGCCGCCGGATTGCTGTCGTGCTGTTCAATCTCGGGGGCCCTGACAAGGGCGAGTCCGTTCAGCCCTTTCTGAAGAACCTGTTCCGGGACCCCGCGATCATCCGCGCGCCCCTGCCGATCCGCTGGCTGCTGGCCCGGCTGATTTCGCGCACACGCGCGCCGAATGTGCGGAAGAATTACGCCTTGATGGATGCCGGCGGCGGCTCGCCTCTGCTGCCGGAAACCGAGAAACAGGCCGCTGCGCTGGAGGCCGAACTCGCTGCCCGCCTCCCCGGCGACACTGTCCGCTGCTTCATCGCCATGCGATACTGGCACCCGTTTACCGAGGAAGCCGCCGCCGAGATCGAGGCGTGGAAAGCGGACGAAGTCATCCTCCTGCCGCTCTATCCGCAATTCTCAACCACGACGACCGGCTCATCCCTGACGGCCTGGACCCAGTCCTGGAAGGGCAAGGCGCGCACGATCTGCTGCTATCCCTTCGAGGAACAGTTCATCTCCGCCCATATCGACCGGATCAATGAGGCCTATGACCGGTCCGGACGTCCGGACAAGGTGTCCCTGCTCCTGTCCGCCCACGGCCTGCCCGAAAGCGTTATCAAGTCCGGCGATCCCTATCAGTGGCAATGCGAGACCATGGCCGAGATGATCCGCGGCCGCGTGCCCGCCGACTGGGACGTCACGGTCTGTTACCAGTCCCGCGTCGGCCCCCTCAAATGGATCGGCCCAGCGACCGAGACCGAAATCGAGCGCGCCTCAGAGGCGGGCCGAAATATCCTCATCGCCCCCATCGCCTTCGTCTCCGAACATATCGAGACGCTGGTCGAACTCGGAGAGGAATACCGCGAGATCGCGGACGAACACGGCGCCGCCAGCTATACACGCGTCGAAGCGCTCGGCACCCATCCGGGTTTCATCCGAACCCTTGCCGGCGAAGTCATGGCCGCGCTCGGCATGAGCGGCGAGATCCGGTCCTGCGCCGGCGGCCGCCTCTGCCCGGCCGGCTGGAGCGGATGCCCACAGCAAGTTGTTGAACAGGTTCCCGGACAGCGCATAAAAGAAGCCGTTCACTGACGGGGCCCCCTCCATGCTGTATCTCTCGGTCAAGGCCGCCCACATCATCTTCGTGATCGCGCTGATGGCCGGCCTCCTGATCTATCCGCGTTACAAGATCCACCAATTATCCAGCGCGCCGGGCGAGCCTCTGTTCGACACGATGCAGGACGCCTCCGCCCGGCTGAAGCGCATCATCCTGACACCCAGCCTGATTATCGTCTGGCTCCTCGGCCTCGCCATGATGTGGTTGAACCCCGGCCTGCTCAGCCAGGGCTGGATGCACGTGAAGCTGCTGCTCGTGATCCTGCTCAGCGGGCTCTATGGTTATTTCTCGGTCCTCGGCAAACGGGTCGATAATGTCACCGGAACTGTTCAGGCCAAGCGCCTGAGAATGCTGAACGAAGCGCCGTTCATCCTGATGATTGGTGTCGTGATCCTGGCGATCCTGAAGCCGTTCTGAGCGGCCCAGCCTGAAACGCTTGACGGCAGGCGGGATTCTGACCAATAAGACACCAACCGGTTCGCCAAGTCCTTTGGCGCCCGCGATTTCCATCGCCCGGTCCCTCCCCTGCTGATCCCTGCCCTAGCCCGGAAACCCCACCGCATGGCCACCTCGATGCTCGACAACCTGACCAGCGTGACGCTGCGCGAACTGAAGGCGAAATCGCCGGAGGAGCTGCTGCTCTATGCCGAGGAGCTCGAGGTTGAGAACGCCTCCTCGATGCGGACGCAGGACATGCTGTTCGCAATCCTCAAGGAGCTCGCCGACAGCGAAGTCGAGATCACGGGCCAGGGCGTGCTTGAGGTTCTGGTGGACGGCTTCGGCTTCCTGCGCTCGCCGGAATCGAACTACCTGCCCGGGCCGGACGATATCTATGTCAGCCCCGAAGTCCTGAAAAAGGCAAACATCCGGACCGGCGACACGGTCGAAGGCCCGATCGTCGCGCCGCAGGACAATGAGCGGTATTTTGCGCTGACCGATGTCAGCCAGATCAATTTCGAGGATCCGGAGAAGGCCAACAAAAAGGTCCACTTCGACAACCTCACCCCCCTCTATCCGGAACAGCGCCTCAAGATGGAGAGCCGCGATCCGACCAAGAAGGACCGCTCTGGCCGTGTCATCGACATCGTCTCGCCGATCGGCAAGGGCCAGCGCGCCCTGATCGTCGCGCCGCCGCGGACGGGTAAAACCGTTCTGATGCAGAACATCGCCGCCGCGATCGAAGAGAACCATCCGGAATGCTATCTCATCGTCCTGCTGATCGATGAGCGCCCGGAAGAAGTGACCGACATGCGCCGCACCGTGAAGGGCGAGGTGGTTGCCTCGACCTTTGACGAGCCCGCGACCCGGCACGTTCAGGTTGCAGAAATGGTCATCGAAAAGGCGAAACGCCTGGTTGAACACAAGCGCGATGTCGTCATCCTGCTCGACTCCATCACCCGTCTCGGCCGCGCCTATAATACGACCGTGCCTTCCTCCGGCAAGGTCCTCACCGGCGGTGTGGACGCCAACGCGCTTCAACGCCCGAAGCGTTTCTTCGGCGCCGCGCGGAATGTCGAGAATGGCGGCTCACTCACCATCGTCGCCACCGCGCTGATCGATACCGGCAGCCGGATGGACGAAGTCATCTTCGAGGAATTCAAAGGCACGGGTAACTGCGAAGTCGTCCTCGACCGGAAGATCGCCGACAAGCGGACCTTCCCGGCCATCGACATCATGAAGTCCGGCACACGGAAGGAAGAACTGATCACCCCGCCGGACCAGCTCTCCAAGATCTACATCCTGCGCCGCATTCTTGGACCCATGGGCACGTCTGATGCTGTCGAGTTCCTGCTCGACAAGCTCCGGCAGACGAAGACCAATAACGAGTTCTTCGAAGCGATGAAGAACTGACAGGTGGCGACATGACGGGCGCGCGCGACACGATCTGCGCCCTGGCTTCCGGTCCCCCGCCGTCTGCCATTGCGGTGCTCCGCGTCTCCGGCCCGGCGGTCGGAGAGATCGGGGCGAAGCTGCTGGCATCGGGTCTGCCCGAACCCAAGCGCGCGGCGCTCACCCATATATGTGACCTGGACGGCGCGGTGGTCGATCACGGCATCGCCCTCCATGCCCGCGGCCCAAATTCCTATACCGGCGAAGATACGCTCGAACTTTACCTGCATGGCGGCCCGGCCGTGATCGCGCATGCCCTGCGCGCGCTGACCGCCTTGCCCGGCGTGCGACTGGCCGAGCCCGGCGAATTCACCCGCCGCGCCCTGGAAAACGGTGTGCTTGATCTGACCCAGGTCGAAGGGCTGAGCGATCT
>JBKBVT010000117.1:7334-7612 GCA_046289305.1 Hyphomonas sp.
GCCGACCTGATAGAAGCAGAAACCGAAGCTCAGAAAGCGCAGGCCCTCCGCCAGCTCGGCGGCGGCCTCTCGGACACCTATGCCGAATGGCGTGACCGCCTCACCGGCCTCCTCGCCCTGGTCGAAGTTATGATCGATTTTCCCGATGAGGGCGACGCGCCGGACGATACCGTCCGCCCAATCCTCGACGGGCTGGACCGTCTCATTGCAGATATCAGCGACGCCCTCGGCGACCGGGGAGTCGGTGAGCGGATCCGCGACGGCTTCCGTATCGCCAT
>JBKBVT010000118.1:0-7582 GCA_046289305.1 Hyphomonas sp.
ATCTTCATCGGATCAGACGCGCCAGACATCTCTGCCGCCCACCTCCGCGCCGCGATCAACGCCTTGAGACGCCACGACGCCGTCTTCGGCCCCGCCAGCGATGGCGGCTTCTGGCTTTTCGGCCTCCACAAGGGTCCGCGCACATGCTCACCCTTTCAGGGCGTCCGCTGGTCGGGCCCCCACGCCATGCAGGACGTGCAGAAGCGCCTGCCGAAGACGGCCCGCATCAGCCGCTTGCCCGTCCTGACCGACATCGACGAGGCGGCGGACTGGCATGCCTGGCGGCAGGCGCGCGCGAAATCCCACAAGATCCGGTCATAATGTTCTTGATATGTTCTTTCCCGCGTGGCTTAGTGCCGCCATGCGCACAGGACAGAAACTCAAAAAGTCAGGCCGGGTCACGCTGATCGACACATCGGCTGCGGCCGAGCGGTTCGAGCATGGCGGACGCGGCGCCGTCTCCAGCCAGGCCGGCCGGTATGAGCGGGAGACCCGCCATGCCTATGATGACGGCTGGAGCACGATCGAGACCGCCGCCGCGCGCCTCGACACGCTGGTCCTCGACGAAACTGCCCGGACCATCATCACCTTCAACAAATCCCCGGACATCTCCTTCGACCGGACGGTCAATCCCTATCGCGGCTGCGAGCATGGCTGCATCTATTGTTTCGCGCGGCCGACCCATGCCTTCTCGGGCCTGTCGGCCGGGCTCGATTTCGAGAGCCGGCTGTTTCGCAAGGTGAATGCGCCGGAGCTCCTGAAGCGCGAACTCGCCCGGCCGGGCTATGTCGTGCGCCCGATTGCGCTCGGCATGAACACCGACGCCTACCAGCCCATCGAACGAGACGAGAAACTCACCCGCCACCTGCTCGAAATCCTCTCCGATCATGACCACCCGGTCAGCCTGCTGACCAAATCCGCCCTGATCCAGCGCGACATCGACCTGATTGCCCCGATGGCCGCGAAGGGCCTCGTTCGGGTCGGCCTGTCGATCACGACGCTGGACCGCACCCTCGCCCGCAAGATGGAGCCGCGCGCCGCAACGCCAGTCCGCCGGCTCGAAACCGTGCGGGCGCTGGCAGACGCAGGCATTCCCGTCTCGGTGATGACCGCGCCGATCATTCCGGGTCTGAATGACCATGAGATCGAGGACCTCATCGAAGCCGCCGCGACCCATGGCGCGCGCGGCGTCGGCTATGTGCTGCTGCGGCTGCCCTATGAGCTGAAGGATCTGTTCCATGAATGGCTGGCCCAGCATTTCCCGGACCGCGCGGCGCGCATCATCAACCTGTTGCGGGAGATGCGCGGCGGGCGCGATTATGATGCCAACTGGTTCGAGCGCGGCACCGGGCGCGGGCCGATGGCCGATCTGATCCGCCAGCGGGTCCTGCGCGCCGCGGCCCGGCACGGCCTGAACGAGACGCGCACACCCCTGCGCACCAACCTCTTCCGGCCGGGCATGAACCCGTCCGGCCAGCTCAGGCTTGATCTGTGACCGCGTCAGATATGGGCGCTGCGGCCTGATCGGCGGCAGGCGTATTCTCTACGCGGTCCCGGCCAAGCTCGGCCCAGGGCGCGAGCCGCCGCTCCGCCTTCAGCGCCGCCTCGGCCAGCCGCCGCATCCGGCGCGCGCGCAGCAGGGCCGCTTCCATCGCCTCCACCGGCACACGTCCCGCCGCCGCGGCAGAGAGCAGGTCGCGCTTGATGGCCTCATAGGCATCATCCACCTCGCGCATCTCCCGCTCGAACTCGGTCTTGAAGTCATCCGACCCGTTGGAGGACGTCTCCAGCGTGGCCAGGACGCCTTTCTTCAACCGGCTCCATTTCGGCCCGCCGGTCAGCGTGGCGGGCAGGGGCGGTCCGGACTGAAGCGCTGCGCCCTCAGCCACGGCCTCCTCCACATGATGCACCGAGCGGATCAGGTCCGGCAGTGCATCGACCACTTCGGCCGGTAAGGGCTGCTGGTTCAGCGCCGAGATGAAGTCCCGGATCGCCTGGCCCAGCGCGAGAATACCGCTGTCCTTGCTGCCCTTGGCACCCGGCCCCGAGAGCCGCTGCGCCGCCTGGCGAAAGGTCAGCGCCATCATCCGCCGGATTTCCAGCACCAGCCCGCGCAGCGCCACGGACGGCACCGCTGCCAGCGTCGCATCCAGATGTGCCGGCTGGCCAATCGTCTCTTCATCGCTGACATATAGCGTCTGCAGCCACCGTATCAGCCGCCCGGCTAACGGCCAGACTGCCAGCACGCCGAGCAGGTTCAGCAGCGTATTGAAAATCGCCAGCGTCAGCGGTTCGTCCTTGGTATCCGCCAGCAGCGCATCGGCCAGGAAATGGCTCGCCCAGACCAGTGGCAGCAGCAGAATGAACGCCACCAGCCCCGAATAGAGATTGAAAACGATATGCGCCATCGCGACCCGCCGCGCCGCCGGCGTCGCCTCCGTCGAGGCGAACATGGCGGTCGAGGTCGTGCCAATATTGGCGCCGATGATACCGGCCGCGGCGAGGGTCAGCGGCAGGCCGCCGGTTGCCGTCGCTGTCAGGATCAGCGCCACCGCCGCGCTGGAAGACTGCGCCAGCGCCGAGAGGAGGATGCCCGCCAGCAGGAAGGCAAAGGGCGCAAACACCCCCGCTGCGGCAAGATCCACCGTCTCCAGATAGGGCATCAACGATTCGAACCCGTCCTTCAGGATGCTGATGCCGAGAAAGAACAGGCCGAACCCGGTCAACGCCTGACCGCCGCCGCGCAGGCGCGGGCGCTGGGCCGAGAAAATGTGCATCATCGCCCCGATGCCGATGATTGGCAGGGCAAGCGCGCCGATGTCGAGCTTGAGGCCCACCAGCGCGACGAGCCAGGCGGTCATTGTCGTGCCGACATTCGAGCCGAAAATCACCCAGACCGCATGGCGAAGCGTCAGCAGCCCGGCATTGACGAAACCGATCGTCGCCACCGTCACGGCACTGGACGACTGAACGAGCCCCGTCAGCAGCGCGCCGGAGGCAAGCCCCCGCGCCGGCGTGCTCGTCCAGTTGCGCAGGATCGCGCGCAACCCGTCGCCGGCCGAAAGTTTCAGCCCGTCCGTCAGCATGGTCATGCCGAGCAGGAACAATCCCACCCCGCCCAGCAAGGTCAGTGCCAGTATCATCTGCGCCTCCGGATACGACCTTAGACCCCCTCCGGCGGCCCTGCCAGTGGCCCGGCGGTAACCTTTCGTCAGGGTTTCCTTCACGCCGTCTTTACCGGCGCGATTCAGGGTCACCTGCAACAGTTCAAGCAGATGTGCGGGAAGACCAGTTGATGACCTTTGAGCGTAACACGATCATCCAGGGCGATTGTATCGAAGTCCTGTCCCGCCTGCCGGACCGGTCGGTCGATCTGATTTTTGCGGATCCTCCGTACAATCTGCAACTCGGCGGCGGGCTGACGCGTCCGGACCAGTCGGTCGTCGACGGCGTCGATGATGCCTGGGACAAGTTCGCCAGCTTTGACGATTATGATCTGTTCACGCATCAGTGGCTGGAAGAATGCCGCCGTGTGCTGAAGGATGACGGGGCCATCTGGGTCATCGGTTCCTATCACAATATCTTCCGTGTCGGCACGATCCTGCAGGATCAGGGCTTCTGGATTCAGAATGATGTGATCTGGCTGAAATCCAATCCGATGCCGAATTTCAAGGGCACCCGCTTCCAGAATGCGCATGAAACGCTGATCTGGGCCGGCAAGTCCAAGGACAGCCGCGTCACCTTCAATTATGATGCCCTGAAGGTCTTCAATGAAGACAAGCAGATGCGGTCTGACTGGACGATCCCGCTCTGCACCGGCGCCGAGCGGCTGAAGGACGAGACCGGCCGCAAGGCGCACCCGACCCAGAAGCCCGAAGCGCTGCTCGCCCGCGTGCTGCTTGCCACGACCGAACCCGGCGACCTCGTGCTCGACCCGTTCTCCGGCACTGGCACCACGGCGGCTGCCGCAAAACGTCTGGGCCGTGACTATATCGGCATCGAGCGGGACGAGAATTACCTCCGCGTCTCCCGCGCCCGCCTGAAAACCGTCACGCCGCTGGAAGGCGAGTTCATCGAGACCGAGCGCAGCAAGAAATCGCTGACCCGTGTGCCCTTCGGCGCGCTGATCGAGACGGGTTGGCTGAAACCCGGCGACCGGCTCTATTCGCCCCAGCGCCGCCACCAGGCCCGTATCCGGATTGATGGCTCACTGACGACCGGCGCCGTCTCCGGCTCCATCCACCGCCTCGGGGCGCATGTCCAGCAGGCCCCCGCCTGCAATGGCTGGACCTACTGGCACTATGAGACCGACAAGCGTGACCTCGCGCCCATCGACCTCCTGCGGCGGCGTTACCGCGAGGAAATGGGCCTCGCCTGATCCGTCCGCCTACGAATAAGATGTAAGAATTTCGTCGAGCGCGCGCTCGAGATCTCGCAGCGTCGCGACATGGCTCATCTGCTTGCAATAAGGCGCATAGCGCGGGATCACGCTGTCGCCCGTGCCCCACAGGCTGCGTCCCTCGGGGTTCAGCCAGATCACCTGCTTGGCCCGTCCCGCAAAGCCGCTGAACAGGTCGAGGCGCGGGTCGCCATAGTTTGAACGCCCGTCGCCAAGAATGAGCACCGTCGTGCGCCGGTCGATCACCGTCTCATGATCCATCGCGAAATCCGACCAGGCCTGGCCATAGCTGGTTGAGCCAAGGCCGAACTCGCGCAGGATCTTCTTCATCGCGCCATCAAACTCGTTCGTGTCCAGAATATCGCTGACCTTGCCGAGCCGGTAGGAGAAGGCATAGGCATGCAGGTCCGGAATCACTTCTTTCATCGAAAAGAGCAGAAGCAGCAGGAAGCGCACATAGGCCGCGACCGATCCGGACACGTCGCAGATCGCCACGATCTTGGGACGGTCCTTTTTCTTCTGCCGCCAGACGACATTGAACGGCACGCCGTCATAGCCGGCATTTGCGCGCATCGTGCGGCGCACATCCAGGATGCCGCGCGAGGTTTTCTTCCGCCGCCGCGAATGTTTCACGGCGAGGCGCTTGGCGATCTTCGCGATCAGGATTTTCATCCGCGCCATGTCATGTGCTTCCAGCGCATTGAGGCGCCGCGTTGCCGCGACCTCGTCGCGGAACTTCTCCGTTTCGCCTGCCCCGAACACCTGAAACGCCCGGTCGGCGCGCTCCCGCGCGGCCATCGTCAGCGCGCGGCGTGCATCAATCAGGCGCTGCGCCTCGGCCTCATCCGCGTCGCTGCGCCCCTGCAGCGCCTGAAGCAGGCGTTCCTGCAGCGCTTCGCCGCCCATCGCCTTCACCATCTGCTGGGAATAATACGCAACCTGCGTCGAAAAGCGGATGTCGTTGAGCCCGGCCGCCTCCGCCGCCCGCTCGACCGCCGAGGCCAGCGCCTGCTCCTGGCCCGCCTCGGTCAGGCTCACCATCTGCTCGACGGCGTCGCCGTCCGCACCCGGATTGCCCGCATCCTCTGTCGCAGGATCAGAGGCCGACGCCATCGGCGCCGTCCGGAAATAAAGATCGAACAACCGGTCATGCGTCAGCTTTTCGCCGGCCGATTTTGCCAGCACGCAGCCGAGCGAATCCTTCAGCAGCGCCCGGTCATCATAGCCGATCAGCGCGACCGTCCGCGCCGCGTCCAGCGCTTCGCCGGTCGATACCTTGACGTCGGAAGACCTCAGCGCCCGGATGAAGTTGGAAATCTGGCGCTCCATCGGCGCGCCCGCTCAGCTAAGCTCGGGATAGCCGGACGCCGTCCGGCCGCCGGCATCGGTGCCGACCGCCTCGCGCACCAGCTTCGGCACCATTGGCGAAATGGCTGCAATATCGGTCTCATGCTTCAGCAGCACATTCAGCGTATCGCGCACAAACGTCTCGTCCAGCGCTCCGGCATGTAGCAGCAACAGCGTGCGCGCCCAGTCCACAGTCTCGGCAATCGAGGGCCGCTTCTTGATGTCGGCCTCGCGCACCGACTGCACAAACCGGACAAGCTGCCCCAGCAGCGTGTCAGAAATGCCCTCCACCCGCGCCCGAACGATCTTCTGTTCACGCACATGATCCGGAAAGCCGATATGCAGGTGCAGGCAGCGCCGCTTCAGCGCATCGCCAAGTTCGCGTACATTGTTGGAGGTCAGGATCACCAGCGGCGGCACATTCGCGCGGATCGTACCGATCTCCGGCACGGTCACCTGATAGTCGGACAGAACTTCCAGAAGGAACGCCTCGAACGCCTCATCTGATTTGTCGATCTCGTCGATCAGCAGCACCGATCCGGTATCCTGCTGCATGGCTTTGAGCAGCGGCCGCGCCTCCAGGAATTGCGGCGAGAAGAACAGGTCCTCGAAGTCCGCCAGCTTGCCCAGCGACTGGCTCAGATTATCGGCCGCGCCGATCAGCTCGTTCAGCTTCTCCTTCAGGATCTGCGTGTAGAGCAGCTGCTTGCCATATTTCCATTCATAAAGCGCCTTGCCTTCATCGAGGCCCTCATAGCATTGCAACCGGATCAGCGGCAGGTCGAGCCAGCGCCCCAGCGAGGCGGCGAGGTCTGTCTTGCCGACACCTGCCGGCCCCTCGATCAGGATGGGCTTGCGCAGGCCGAGGGCCAGGAACACCGCGGTCGAAATCTGGGTCGTCGAAATATATCCGGCGGTGCCGAGCCCGGCAGTGATCGCCTCGATCGAGGTCATCGGCTCATAGCCGGTGGAGGGCGTTTGCGTTGTCATGACCATGAGGCGTAGGGGCGGCCTGCAGGCGTGACAAGCATTACCGCCGGGGCAGGGCGGGGCATGTTCCCTCAACCAAACTTCGTCACTCCCGATGCGCGCCAGCGCATCTGGGAGCCTATCCCGGAACGGCTTGGCAGGCGCAGCGGGGAAGGAGCGAGATGGGCACCCAGATGGCCTTACGGCCATCGGGTGTGACGATGCGGGAAGTGGTGACGGTCAAGGATGACGCCCTCCGCGCAACCCGCTAAGCCAGCCCCATGCCCGTCGCCCGGATTCTGTTTACCCTGCCGCTGCCCGAGCCGTTCGATTATACGGTGCCGGAGGGCATGACGCTCGCGCCCGGCGCCTATGTCGCCGCGCCCGTCGGCCCGCATGACCGGCTCGGCATGGTCGTGGAAATCCTCCCCGACGAGGCCGGTGCCGGCCGCAAGCTGAAACCCGTCACCGCTGCCTATGACGCGCCGCCGATGGGCGCTCCGATGCGGGACTTCCTCGCCTGGACGGCGCGCTACACCGTCACCCATCCGGGCCCCATCCTGTCGATGGCGCTCCGGGCGCGGGAGGGGTTGCAGCCCTCGCCGGTCGAGACTCGCTACCGCGCCAGCGGTGCCGAGCCCGCCCGAATGACCCCCGCCCGCCGCAAGGTGCTGGATGTAGCGGCAGCCGGTGAGCTTATGAGCGCCGCAGACCTCGCGGCCGCCGCCGGTGTGTCCACCGCCGTCATCAAGGGCCTCGCCGAGGCGGGCGCGCTGGAAATGGTCCAGGTCGAAACCGACGCGCCCTTCGCCGCGCCTGATCCCACTTTGACAGGCGCCACCCTGACAGCCGAACAGGCCGAAGCCG
>JBKBVT010000119.1:0-7579 GCA_046289305.1 Hyphomonas sp.
AATTCCGCTTCCACCCGATCTTCAAATGGTTCCAGCAATGGTGCAATGACGAGTTCCGCCACGGCGAAGCCTTCGCCATGATCCTGCGCGCGAACCCGAACCTGCTCGAAGGCGGCAACAAATACTGGGTCCGCTTCTTCACCCTCGCCGTCTATGCCACCATGTACGTCCGCGACCATCGCCGCCCGGCTTTCCATGCCGCGCTCGGCGTTGATCCGACGGCGTATGATTACGAAGTCTTCCGCGTCACCAACGAGATCGCCCGACAGGTCTTCCCGGTGGAGATCGACATCGACGCGCCGGCCTTCCGCGAAGGCCTGGAGACGATCCGTCAGACCACCGACAGGATGGAAGCCATCACCGGCAAGGGCCCGGTCTCCTGGCTCCGCCGCAAGGCCTGCGTCCTATCCAACGGCATGACCTTCCTGAAGCTCTATTTCCTCCCTGTGCGGAAAAATGAGCTGCCAGCCAAGGTCCGGCTTCAGCCGGTCTGGTAAGCCCAGGAGGCCGCTCGAACAGATGCTTGATTACGCGCCCCCGGTCATCTTTGCCGCGCTCGCCTGGTGGCTGAGCACGGGGGCGATTCTGTTCCTTATCGGCCTGCCGCGCCACACCTTCCGCTGGACCGCGCTCGGCGCCACCGCGCTGCTCGCCCTCGCGACGATGCTGGTCATCGGCCTGCGCGAACAGACCAGCGTCTCCGCCGCCTATGCCGGCTTTGCCGCCGGTCTGATGCTCTGGGCCTGGCATGAGGTGATGTTCCTGACGGGCTTCATCACAGGCACCTCGCGCAAGGATTGCCCCGAAGGCCTCACCCCCTTCGGCCGCTTCCGCGCCGGTGTCGCCGTGGTGCTGCATCACGAACTCGCGATCATCGCCCATGCCGCCCTCATCGTCGCGCTCAGCTGGGGCGCCGCCAACCAGTTCGCGATGTGGACCTTCCTCATCTTGTGGGGCATGCGCATCAGCGCCAAGCTCGTCGTCTTCACCGGCGCGCCGAACCTCGCCGACGCCTTCATGCCGCGCCATCTTGACTATATGAAAACCTATTTCAGCCGCCAGCGGCCGGGCCGGGTATTCCTGATCTCTGTGATCATGGTCACGACGCTTTCAGTGCTCCTTGCCCTGACGGCTTTCGGCCACGCCCCCGGCAGCTACGAATCCGCCGGCTTCCTGCTTCTGATGGCGATTGTCCTCCTTGCCCTGATCGAACACTGGGTCCTGGTCCTGCCGGTCCCGGACCCCTCGCTCTGGGAATGGGCGATGAAACCCGGCAACCGCAAATCCGCCCGATCCGACACAACAGACACTTGAAACGAAACGAACAATGCCAGACACTGAGACACAACGAGGGAGCACCCCCATGGACTTCGAGACCCATTTCCGCGATGCGCTGGACCAACTCCGCGACGAAGGCAATTACCGCGTCTTCGCCGATATCGAGCGCGAGCAGGGCGCTTTCCCGAAAGCCGTGTTCCACGGCCCCGAGGGCGAGAAACCCGTCAAGGTCTGGTGCTCGAACGACTATCTCGGCATGGGCCAGCATCCGGAAGTGCTCGCCGCCATGCACGAAGTGCTCGACAATTGCGGCGCCGGGTCAGGGGGTACACGGAACATTTCCGGGACCAACCACCACCACGTCCTGCTCGAACAGGAACTGGCGGATCTGCACGGCAAGGAAGCCGCGCTCCTCTTCACCTCCGGCTATGTCTCCAACTGGGCAACCCTCGGCACCCTCGGCGCCAAGATCCCCGGCCTGGTGATCCTGTCAGACGCGCTGAACCATGCCTCGATGATCGAGGGCATCCGCCACAGCCGCGCCAAATGCGTCGTCTTCCGCCACAATGATGTCGCCGACCTGCGCGAGAAAATCGCCGCGCTGGGTCCCGACGTGCCGAAGATGATCGCCTTCGAGAGCGTTTATTCCATGGACGGCGACATCGCTCCCATCGCCGAGATCTGCGACATTGCAGACGAGTTCGGCGCGATGACCTATATCGACGAGGTCCATGCCGTCGGCCTCTATGGCCCGCGCGGCGGCGGCGTCGCTGAACGCGAAGGCCTGATGGACAGGATCACGATTATTGAAGGCACCCTCGGCAAGGCGTACGGCGTCGTGGGCGGCTACATCACCGGCTCCGCCGCGATGGTCGATTTCGTCCGCAGCTTCGCCTCCGGCTTCATCTTCACCACCGCCCTGCCGCCGCACATCGCCGCCGGTGCCCGCGCCTCCATCCGCCATCTGAAGATCTCGAACTGGGAGCGTATGCGCCAGCGCGACCGCGTCGAAAAGGTCCGTATACGCCTGCGTGAGATCGGCATCCCGACGCTCGAAAACCCCAGCCACATCGTCCCCGTCATGGTTGGCGATCCGGTCAAGTGCAAGATGATCTCGGACTGGCTGATGGAGCGCTACAGCATCTATGTCCAGCCGATCAACTACCCGACCGTCCCCAAGGGCACCGAACGCCTGCGCATCACGCCGAGCCCCGTCCACACCGACGCCGACATCGACGAACTCGTCACCGCCCTCTGCGATCTCTGGTCCCACTGCGCCCTCGCAAGAGCCGTCGCCTAATCTCCCCTAACCCCTCTCCCGCTCGCGGGAGAGGAGGGGCCCATCGCAAAGAGATGGGAGTTGAGGGCTCTGCCCTAGCGGCACGCCCGCACATAAAAATCAGAAAGACCCTCACCTCCCACCGCATGCGGGAGAGGAGGGGCACACACCGTCGTATAACACCGCATCGTTCCCTCCCCTTCGTCACGCCCGATGGCCAAAGGCCATCCGGGCGCCCATCTCGTGCGCTGTCGGCTAAGCAGAGGCGTCACGGGCCGGACCGGCTACCGTTTCATCTATCCTGACATCCATGAGATGGGCCCCCTGATACGCTCAGGCGCATCGGGGGTGACGAACGCAGTCACTGAAGTGCCAGGCAACCCAGCGGCCCCTACCGGTCGAACAGCTTCGAAACGCTCTCTTCATTCGCAATCCGCCGGATTGCCTCACCCAGCAGCGGCGCAATCGGCAGCACACGGATCTTCTTTGATTTGCGCGCATCCTCGGAAGGCTGGATCGTGTCCGTCATCACGAGCTCGTCCAGCACCGAGGCCTCGATCCGTTCGACCGCATTGCCGGACAGCACGCCGTGCGTGACATAGGCTGCAACCGACGCCGCGCCCTGTTCCTTCAGCGCCGCCGCCGCATTCGCCAGCGTGCCGCCGCTATCGCAGATATCGTCCAGCATAATGCAATGCGCGCCTTTGACATCCCCGATGATGTTCATCACTTCGGATTTGCCCGCCTCGGGCCGGCGCTTGTCAACAATCGCGAGGTCGGAATCATTCACCCGCTTCGCCAGCGAGCGCGCCCGCACCACACCGCCCACATCGGGGGAGACGATGACCAGCCGCTCGCGCCCATAGCGCTCCTTGATGTCATCGACCATCACCGGCCCGCCAAACAGGTTGTCGGTAGGAATGTCGAAAAAGCCCTGGATCTGCCCGGCATGCAGGTCAACCGTCAGTACACGGTCAGCGCCCGCGGTGCAGATGAGGTTCGCGACCAGCTTGGCCGAGATCGGCGTGCGCCCGTCCGTCTTCCGGTCCTGCCGCGCATAGCCGAAATACGGGATCACCGCCGTGATCCGCCGCGCCGAGGCGCGCCGCAGCGCGTCCATCATGATCAGCAACTGCATCAGATTGTCATTGGCAGGGTAGGAGGTCGACTGGATGACGAACACATCCTCGCCGCGCACATTCTCGTCGATACGAACGAAAATCTCCTGGTCGGCGAAAGTCTTCACCTCGGAGCGCGTCAGGCGCATGTCCAGATAGTCGGCAATCGCATCGGCCAATGGCCGGTTGGCATTGCAGGAAATCAACTTCATATTTCGCCCTCACTGAACCCGCCCGTTCCGCGACGCTTTTGTAACACGCTGCCGCGGTCCGCAACCCACAGGAAACTGGAATCCTCCGCCGCTATGCAAGAATCATGACCACCGAGGCATTGCGGCCATAATCGGCCTCACCCCGCAGGTTGCGCCGCCGGTTCGAGAAGTAGTCGGCCTCCATCGCGCAGGTATCATGGCCGAGATTGAACACCGCCCCGGCGCCGGCCTGTTCCAGCTGCCGCTCACAGAAGCCGGGCAGGTCGAAGTGCAGCCGGTCCCCCCGTCCGGGCCGGAACAGGTCGGCGCACGCCGCATCGCCCGCCAGGAATGCCTCGCGGAAATCCGGGCCCACCTCATAGCTCGCCTGGCCGATCGTCGGTCCGATCGCGGCCCGGATACGCCCGCGCGCCGCGCCGAGCGCCTCCATCGCCTCCAGCGTGCGCACCAGCACGCCGGCCAGCGCGCCCTTCCACCCCGCATGCGCCGCGCCGATCACGCCCGCCTCAGGGTCTGCAAACAGCACCGGCGTACAGTCCGCCGACAGGACGCAGAGCCCCAGCCCCGGCCGGTCGGTCACCATCGCGTCGGCTTCCGGCCGCTCCGCCCAGGGCTGTTGTACGTGCACCACCTCCGGCGAATGCACCTGGTAGCAGGAGAGGAGGTGATCGGCCCCCAGCGCCGCACGGATCCGCCCCCGGTTCTCCGCCACATTGGCGGCCATATCGGCGGAGCCTTCCCCGGCATTCAGGCTGTCATACAGCCCGGCCGAAACCCCGCCTTTTCGCCCGAAAAAGCCATGGGAAATCCCGGAAAGACCGGTCAGAATCGGCGCAGTCACAAAAGGCGGGCTCATACCCACCTGTGCTGCCGCCCCGGCCCGGATGCGTCAAGGCCTGCTAGCCCCGGCAAAACCTGCCGCTCCGGCATGGCCAAATCACTGTGTCTCTGCTAGGCGGGCGCCAAACCCACCAGACAGCGCCCGTTTTTCCTCCCGAACGCCGCACGCCGGAAAGCCTTACGACATGACCTCCGCTATCGAAAAAATGCGTAACATTGCCATCATCGCCCACGTTGACCATGGCAAGACCACGCTCGTTGACGAACTCCTGAAACAGTCCGGCACCTTCCGCGCCAACGAAAAGACGGCCGAGCGGATGATGGACTCCAACGATCTGGAGAAAGAGCGCGGCATTACCATCCTCGCCAAGACCACTTCGGTCGACTGGAACGGCTACCGCATCAACATCGTAGACACGCCCGGCCACGCCGATTTCGGCGGCGAGGTGGAGCGTATCCTCGACATGGTGGACGGCGTCATCGTGCTCGTCGATTCGGCCGAAGGCCCCATGCCGCAGACCAAATTCGTCGTCTCCAAGGCCCTGAAACTCGGCCTCCGCCCCATCGTGGCGATCAACAAGATCGACAAGGCCGAGCGCCGCCCGGACGAAGTTCTGAACGAGATCTTCGACCTGTTTGCCAATCTCGACGCCACCGATGAGCAGCTCGATTTCCCCGTCCTCTACGGCTCCGGCAAGATGGGCTGGATGTCGACCCAGTATGAAGAAGCCCGCGCCAATATGGACGAGCTGTTCCAGCTGGTCGTCGACCATGTGCCCGTCCCCTATGTCGAGGACGGCCCGTTCCGCTTTCTCGCCACCACGATTTCGGCAGACCCCTTCCTCGGCCGCATCCTGACGGGCCGCATCCTCTCGGGCGCCGCCAAGCCGAACCAGTCCATCAAGGTGCTCTCGCGCGACGGCCAGCTGGTCGAGCAGGGCCGCATCTCCAAAGTCCTCGCCTTCCGCGGCCTGGAGCGCGTGCCGGTGGACGAAGCCTATGCGGGCGACATCGTCTCCCTGGCCGGCATGACCAAAGCCAACGTCGCCGACACTTTCTGCGACCCGTCCATCACAGAGCCGCTGGCCGCCCAGCCGATCGACCCGCCGACCATCTCGATGACCTTCCGCGTCAATGATTCGCCGCTCGCCGGCACCGAAGGCACGAAAGTCACGTCCCGCCTCATCTGGGACCGTCTCCTGAAAGAGGCCGAAGGCAACGTCGCCCTGAAAGTTGACCGCGCCACCGATGCCGAGGCGTTCACCGTCTCCGGCCGGGGCGAGCTTCAGCTCTCGGTCTTGATCGAAACCATGCGCCGCGAAGGCTTCGAACTCGGCGTCTCGCGCCCGCAGGTGCTGTTCCAGACCGGCGCCAATGGCGACAAGCTTGAGCCCATCGAAGAAGTCATCATTGATGTCGATGACGAACATTCCGGCATCGTCGTGCAGAAGATGAACGAGCGCAAAGCCGAGATGCTCGACATGCGCCCCTCCGGCGTCGGCCGCACGCGCCTCGTCTTCCATGCCCCGACGCGCGGCCTGATCGGCTATCAGGGCGAACTGCTGTCCGACACGCGCGGCACCGCCATCATGAACCGCATCTTCCACGAATACGCGCCCCACAAGGGCAAGATCACCGGCCGCCACACCGGCGTGCTGATCGCCATGGAGCAGGGCGAGGCGGTGGCCTTCGCCCTCTGGAACCTGGAAGACCGCGGCCCAATGATGATCCATCCCGGCGACAAGGTGTATGGCGGCATGATCGTCGGCGAACACAACCGCGACAACGACCTCGAAGTGAACGTCCTCAAGGGCAAGAAGCTCACCAACATGCGCGCCTCTGGCTCGGACGAAGCCGTCCGCCTCACCCCGCCGCTGATGATGACGCTGGAAAAGTCGCTCGCCTATATCGCGGATGACGAGCTGGTCGAGGTCACGCCGAAGAACATCCGCCTGCGGAAAATCCACCTCGACCCCAACGTCCGCAAGCGCCAGTCCAAACAAAGCGCCGACGCCTGAGGCGGTTCGTCCGGGTGACCAGCAGGCGACCCGGAAGAGGCACCCTTAAATGTGATCGAGTTTGAACTCAGCGCCCGACGGTCGCGCGCTCGACGAGCGATCGTGGAATAAACACCATCGTGGTGGAACCGCAGCGCGCGCCTGGGGGCAAAAGCGCCGCGTCCGCCGGGTCATATCTTGATTGACGAAGCATGGCGTAAGCCCAGTCCTCAAAGTCAGGCTGGTCGCAGGTGAGGGTGATATTGACCGGAACGCCGGCGGGCGTCAGATCAAACCGTGCTGGGCAGTTCACTTGTTTCTCTGAAGCTTCCCATGCCTCGATGTCAGGAGTTACCAGGTTTGATGTGTCCGGCCGTTCTTCTTCCGGCGCCATTCTGACGCTGGTGAAGGTACGGGGGCAATCGTCAAGTCCCATATCCGCCCCGACCGCCGCCGCAGGCCCGGCCGTCAGTGAAAGGACTATCATTCCCGCTGCCAGAGTTGCGAACATCGCCCCCCGCCTCATTTGACCACGAACTCCAGCGGATACACCGCGTCCCGCTGCTCTACCGGCTGCCCATTCCGGATGGCCGGCAGGAACTCCGCCCTGCGCACGGAGCGTTCGGCCTCGGCGCGGAACATTTCGTCCGTGCACGTCGCAACCACATTCTGCGGCCGCCCGGACGTATCCACATCAAACACCACATCACACGTGCCCGAAATGCCCCGCGCGATAGCCGCGGCGGGAATCGACGGGCGCGGCGCGCGAACCGGCGTCAGATTGCGCCCCTGAACCGGGCTTGTCGCGCCGATCAGTGGCTGCAGAGCAATCGGCAAAGGCGCCGGCGGCGCCTC
>JBKBVT010000120.1:0-7512 GCA_046289305.1 Hyphomonas sp.
CTCCTTGCCGGAAGGCGTCGTGGCAAAGGTGCGCAGGATATTGAAATAGGTCCGCCGGTCCGCGAAATCGGCCGGGTTGCGATCCTGCACCTCGGTATTCCAGAGATAAGTCTCGTTGGTCCATGAGCGCAGCCAGAAGCGTTCTTCCAGCGCTGTGCCCTGACGGTCCGGGAAAGGCCGGTTCTCGATATCGACGCCCGTACGCACGACCGCGCAGCGATCCTTGAAATTGCTGGCCGGGGCAAACTGGCCCTGGGTCCAGGTCGGGCCTGTGCCGCCAGGTGGCGGAGGCGGTGGTGGAGAAGGCGACGTCCCGCCGCCGCCTCCCCCGCCGCCACAGGCGCCAAGCGCGACGGCGAATGTCAGGCTCAGAGCGGCAGCGCGCCAGCTGGAGTTTGAGTTCAGCAGTGGGCGTTGCAACATTCTGTGGCCTCCGGAGTCATACTTCGCATGGGACAGTCGGCAACCGGCGGATGATGGTCAAGCTGTATATTCCCTAACGGCAATACATGCTGCTACTTTTCAGATTTCTGTCACAGACCAGCGAGTTAAACCTGCCGCGGCCGCTTCGGTCCCAGCCCTGCAGCGAGCACCGGATCCACCGTCTTCGGCTTGTACGCACACAAGTGCGTGATCGCGCATTGCCAGCAGGCGGGCGTGCGCGCCTTGCAGACATAACGCCCGTGCAGGATCAGCCAGTGATGCGCGCCCTTCTTGAAGTCCGGCGGCGTGATCCGTTCGAGATTCGCCTCGACCTCGTCCGGCGTCCGGCCCGGCGCAAGCCCGGTGCGGTTCGAGACGCGGAAGATGTGGGTGTCGACGGCAATGGTCGGCTCGCCAAAGGCTTCGTTGAGCACCACATTCGCTGTCTTCCGCCCGACCCCCGGCAGCGTCATCAGCGCCTCGCGCGTACGCGGCACCTCGCCCCCATACTCGTCCAGCAGCTTCTGGCACAGCGCGATGACATTGCGCGTCTTGTTTCGCCAGAGGCCGATGGTGCGGATGTGCGCGGCCAACCCCTCCTCGCCCAGCGCCAGCATCTTCTCCGGCGTGTCGGCGACGGCAAACAGCTTCTTCGTCGCCTTGTTGACGCCGACATCTGTTGCCTGCGCCGAGAGGGCCACCGCCACAAGCAGCGTGAACGGGTTCACGAAGTCGAGTTCGGTGGCGGGGTCAGGCCGGTCTTCAGCGAGAGCGGCGAACAGGTCTGCGGCCTGGGCGCGGGTCAATTTCGGGCGCGGCGCAGGTCTGCGCTTTGGGCGTGTCGTGTCGGCCATGGGGTGAGGCATAGAGCGCCCTTCCCGCGGCGCAAGAGCGTGCTACGCTTTGGTGTGCTGATCGGGCTGGTGACCGGCCCAAAGCGAGAGGCACGCAACGACCGATGACCCCAATGAATGAGACCGCCGAGACGATCTATATGGACGCGGTGCTGACGCCGAACCGGTCGCTCAGCCCGCAGGGTTTCCGCAACACGATCCTAGCGATCGGCGCCGGCCTGGGCCTGATGAGCCTCATGTTCTTGTCGATCGGCGCCTTTCCGGTCCTCGGCTTCTTCGGGCTCGACCTGCTGGCGATCTGGTTTGCCCTGCGCTGGTCGATCCGCAAGCAGCAGGAAGAAACCCACGTCCGTGTGACGGCCAAAGCGCTGACCCTGCATCACCGCGACGCCAAGGGCCGCGAGAAACATGCCGAACTGCCCAGCGCCTTCACGCGGGTGGAGATGGACGAGCCGGTCGGGCCGCAGAGCTGGCTGCGCATCGAGCACGGCAATTCCGCCTGGGTCATCGGGCGGTTCCTGACCCCGGATGAGCGCGCCGCCTTCGCCGGGGCGTTGCGCGGCGCGCTGGCCGCGGCAAGGGCGGAACGCTACCCTGCCTGACCTTCGTCAAAAAATGACGCAAGCGTCATGGTTTTTTCCTGCGGCCTGTGATATTGAAGTTCCAACAGTATGATTTGCCCCATCAGAGGGCTGTTTTCAGGAGGAGCAGGCATGGCCGCCGACACTGTCACTTTCATCGATCATCCGGCGCTGCAGCGCCCCAAGGTCACTGAGCGCGAGCCGCTGCACCCGCACAATTACAGCTTCGGCGCAGTGATCCCGCCTGCCTCCGACATCGACCTGCCGACGCTTGACCTGATCGACGGCGAACTCTGGCGCCAGGGCAAGTTCTGGGACCGGTTCGAGCGCCTCCGGAATGAAGACCCGGTGCATTACTGCCCGGACTCCTTCCCCGGCCCGTTCTGGTCGATCACCCGCTATGAGGACATCATGGCGGTGGACACCGATCACAAACGCTTCTCCTCCAGCTGGGAATATGGCGGCATCACGCTCGGCGAACCGATCAGCGATTTCGAAATGCCGATGTTCATCGCCATGGACGAGCCGCGCCATTCCGAACAGCGCAAGACCGTTCAGCCGGCCGTCGCGCCGGACATGCTCAAGGTCTATGAGCCCCTGATCCGTTCGCGCACGCAGGGCCTGCTCGACAGCCTGCCCGTCAACGAGCCGTTCGACTGGGTCGACACCGTCTCGGTCGAACTGACCACCATGATGCTCGCGACCCTGTTCGACTATCCGTTCGAGAAACGCCGCGATCTGACCCATTGGTCCGATGTCGCCACCGGCATGCACAATCCCGACATCTGCCCCGGCGGTGAGGAAGAGTGGAAAGCCACCATGATGCAATGCCTCATGACCTTCATGGGCATCTTCCAGGAACGCCAGCAGCAGCCGCAGAAGGCTGACCTGATGAGCCTGCTCGCCCATGGCGAGAAGACGAAAAACATGACGCCGATGGAACTCCTCGGCAACGTCATCCTGCTGATCGTCGGCGGCAATGACACGACGCGCAATTCGATGACCGCCTCGGTCTATGCGCTGAACAAATTCCCGGAAGAGTACAAGAAGCTCAAGGCCGATCCCTCGATCATCCCCAACATGGTGTCCGAGACGATCCGCTGGCAGACGCCACTCGCTTACATGCGCCGCACCGCCCTCGAAGATGTCGAGATGCACGGCAAGACCATAAAGAAGGGCGACCAGGTCGCCATGTGGTATGTCTCCGGCAACCGCGATGAGCGCTTCTGGGACAAGCCGGATGATTTCATCATCGACCGCGAGAATGCCCGCCGCCACATCGCGTTCGGCTTCGGCATCCACCGCTGCGTCGGCAACCGCCTTGCCGAACTCCAGCTGCGCATCCTGTGGGAAGAGCTGATGGAGCGTTTCGAACATATCGAAGTGCTGGCCGAGCCTTCACTCAACATGAACGCCTTCGTGAAGGGCTACACCTGGATGCCGGTCGTGCTTCACCCGAAGTAAGGCATGGCGCCCGCCGCCTCACCTGATAGACCTCCCGTCAGCAATGACGGGAGGTTTTTTCATGGACGTATCGGCAGCTGTCGAACAACGGATTTCGACGCGGGGCTTCCTCCCCGATCCCCTGCCTCTGGACGAGATCAAGGCCTGGCTCACCGCCGCGCAGCGCGCGCCCTCCGGCGGCAACACCCAGCCCTGGCGGGTCATCGCCGTCGCCGGCGAGGCGAAGGACAAGCTGATCCAGGTCGCGCAGGCGAAACTCGCCGCCAATCCCGCCGGAGAGCCGACCGACCGGCCGATCTATCCCAAGGGCTTGTGGGAGCCGCATGAAGCGCGCCGCCGCCGCGTCGGCGAGATGCTCTACGAAACGCTCGAAATCCCCCGCGAGGACAAGGCCGCGCGCATGGCGTGGTTCGCCAACAATTTCCGCTTCTTCGGCGCGCCCGTCGCCGTGTTCATCGTCATCGACGAGCGGATGGGCCACGGCCAGTGGGGCCATACCGGCATGTATATGCAGACCCTCGCTTTGCTCGCCGAGGAGCGCGGCTGGGGCACCTGCATGCAGGAATGCTGGGGCATCCTGCGCCCCACCCTGAAGGCGCATTTCGATCTCGGGCCGACCGAGATGGTCTGGTGCGGCCTCGCCGTCGGCAAACCCGACCCGAACGAGAAAGCCAACCAGCTGCGCGCCGAACGCGCCCCGCTGGAGGAAGTCGCCGAGTTCCGGGGCTTCTGAGCTCCGCCTAAATCCTGCCGCAAGGGCGCGGTTTCATGGCCGTCATGATCTCGCGCCGCGCCCTTCTGGCCACGGGCCTTGCCCTGCCCCTCCTGCCCTCGGTCAGCCTCGCCGGGACGGCGCCGGACTGGACGGCCAGGCTGCTGACGGCGGCGCGCACACAGATCGGCGTCACCACGGGCTATGACCCGGCCTATGTCACGCTCCCCTATCCCGGCGGCGACGTCCCCCGCGAAACCGGTGTGTGTACGGACGTCATCATCCGCGCTTACCGCGACGCCTTCAACATCGACCTGCAACAGCTTGTGCACGAGGACATGCGCGCGTATTTCTCCAGCTATCCTGCGATCTGGGGCCTCACCCGCGCCGACCGCAACATCGATCACCGCCGCGTCCCCAACCTCGAACGCTATTTCACCCGCCTCGGCCTGAAACGCGAAGTACCCGGACGGCGCGAAGACTGGCAGCAAGGCGACCTCGTCACCATGCGCCTTTGCGGCCGCCTGCCGCATATCGCGATCTTCGCCGGCCATGATCCGCGCACGGACCGTGCCCGCTACATCCACAATATCGGAGCCGGCGCCCGCGAAGAAGAAATCCGGACCGACTATGACCACCCGATGCGCTTCCGCTTCGCGCCGCCGGAAGCCTGACCAACAAAACCCCACCATCGTCATCCCGGGATTTGCAAAGCAAATGCCCGGGACCCAGAAACTTTTGCGAACTAGGTCCCGGTCTTTCCGGCTACGCCGAAAAACCGGGATGACGACCCTTGATGTAATGGATCAAGCGGGAAGCGCACCCCGCACACCCATGGTTCAACTTCGCTCACCATGAGTTCGGCCGGCTCATCTCAATAATCTCAGCAATTATCCTCAGCCCACGGATCTTATACTGAACATCCCGGAGCTCATCCTGAGCGAAGTCGAAGGATGGGCGGATAAAGCCCCTGGAACCTTGGCGAACTCAAAGGTTTTGATCCGCAAATGCCTGGAAACACATAGCGAGCGCTGGACAGTCACGCTCCATCGGAGCGACCCCGCCCAGACAAATGGCGGCATCATCATAAGCATTGGTCATGACCGCTACCACTTCAGCCCTGAGCTCGGAAACTGACTTGGCCCCAGACATAAGCGCCCCGTCGGCGTCAAGATACTCATACACGGCTAACGATATGGGAGCCAACTCGTCGCTGTAACACTCGGCGAAAAGTGCTGAAACGCCTTCAAAATCGACGGGTGAATTCTGCCTGCTGCAAGCCGGCAAAACAAGTACGACGCACGCAATCGTAAAAATCTGAACGAAGCGAACTTTCATGTTTTCAGTTGCACCCCGCACACCCATGGTTCGACTTCGCTCACCATGAGTTCGGCGAGCTCATCCTCAGCACCTCAAAGCTCATCCTCAGCCCACGGAGCTCATCCTGAGCGAAGTCGAAGGATGGGCGGGCACAGAACAGCCCCCTACTCGTCCTCGCCCCACCGGTCCATCGGCTGCTGCGGCACGCGGGTTTCCTTGCGCAGGCGCATGACGGCCGCCTTGATGTCGGCCCCGTCGAATTCGTCAGCCTCTTCCGGCGTGCGCTCCGGCGCGCGGGTAAAGGCGAAGACGCTGACGGCGCCCTCATCGTCGAATTCGTCTTCCGGCGGATCTTCCGCAGGCGCATCTTCCTGAACGGCGGTATCGGCCGCGTCCTCAACTTCCATGAAGTCGGTCACAAACGACTCAACATCCTCAAGATCCGCGAGATCATTGATCAGGATATCGTCCTCGGTCAGCGCCTCTTCATCCGGCATCTGGAAGCCCTGCGGGATGACATCGGAGAGCAGCCCCTCGGCCTCCAGATCAGCCTTGCCAGGCAGCGTGTCGAGGCTTTCAAGCCCGAAATGCTCCAGGAATTTCTCGGTCGTGCCAAACGTCACCGGCAGGCCCGGCGTACGCCGGCGGCCGCGCGTGCGCACCCAGCCGGTCTCGAGCAGCGTCTCGATCACCGTGCGGGACACCGCGACGCCGCGCACCGCTTCGATCTCGGCGCGCGTCACGGGCTGGCCATAGGCGATGATCGCCAGCGTCTCCATCGCCGCCTGGCCGAGCTTTTTCTGGACCTGACGTTCCTCCACGAACAGCCAGGAGAGATCCTGCGCCGTCTGGAAACGCCATTTGCCGGCCACTTCGGTCAACTGCACGCCGCGCTTGGCATACACCGCACGCAGCGCCATCAGCACCTCGCCCGGCTCGATGCCATGCGGCAACACCTGCGAAATCTGCTCCGCAGACAGAGGTTCTCCGGCCGCAAACAGAATCGCCTCAGCCCGGCGGATGCCTTCGGCCAGCGCTTCGTCGCGCCCGCCCAGCAGGTCGGATTCGGCGCGGCTGCGCGCATCGTCCAGCTGGTCAAGCGGGCTGCGTGTCGCCGCCGTGTCGTCAGTCATGGGCCTCGCCTCAAACGGTTGCATCGATCAACTCCCGGCTCCGGGCCTGTGTCCGGCGAAGATAGATCGGCGCGAAATGCATGTCCTGGCGCATATCGACTTCCCCGTCACGCGTCAGCTCCAGCGCAGCGGAGAACACACTCGCAGTGACGGACCGGCCGGGCACTTCCGGGCCAATCTCGGTCATTGCGGTGCGGATATCGTCGAGGCTCGCCCAATGTTCCAGCTGGTCGCGCAGGCCGCGCAGCGTGTTGCGCGCCAGTTCCAGCGGCAGCACAGGCTGCGCCTCGATCCGGTGGGGGCGTTCCTTCTCGCGGCGCTCGCGGATCGTGCCGAAGGCCGAGGCAAGATCATACAGCGAGGCGGTAAACTCCGTATGCTTCACAACGCGCGGCTGCTCAGTCTCGCCGCGCAGGAACACGTCGCGGCCCAGCAACGGCCCGGCTTCCAGTTCGCGTACGGACTGACGCATCGCCTCGAGCCGCTTCAGCCGGAACGCCAGACGCCCCGCCATTTCCTCGCCGCTCGGCTCGTCTTCTTCCAGCGCCTCGGGCTTCGGCAGCAGCAGGCGCGACTTCATGAAAGCCAGCCAGGACGCCATCAGCAGATAGTCGGCGGCAATGTCGATCCGCTTCTCGCGGGCATTCTCGATGAAGGCGAGGTATTGCTCGGCGAGGTCCAGCATCGACAGCTTGAGCAGGTTCACCTTCTGGCGGCGCGCAAGTTCCAGCAGGAGATGCAGCGGGCCTTCATAGCCGCCGATCTCGATCGTGAAGATGTTGACGCCCTCGGCCTCTTCCGCGCCGGCGGAGAGGGCATCAATGGAGATCGTGTCGTCGCTCATGCCATCGCCCCCAACTGCGGAAACAGCGCATGGAAACGGCGCCAGGCGGGCGCAGCCTCCAGCGGCTCAGCCTTGCGGGCCACCGCGTCAGCGGCCGCCGCGCGGCGTTCGGCCTTGCCGGACAGCACCGGCGCCGCCCTCGCAACTTCAGTCATCTCGGCGAGGATGTCGGCCGGGTCCT
>JBKBVT010000121.1:0-5190 GCA_046289305.1 Hyphomonas sp.
CTTCATCAGTTCGGTCGTCCTTGCAGAAATCAGCTGGGTTTTGCTGCGCCGTTACCGACTGTCCCGCGAAGAAATCTTCAGCACGCTTTTCGGGCTTCTGGAAACGGCCGAACTGATCGTGGAAAATGCCGAAGCGGTCTACCGCGCGCTCGCGGTCTACAAGGCCGGCAATTCTGTGGAATTTGCCGACGCTTTGATTGCCGAAACCGCCGCCCTTGCCGGAGTCCGGGAGACCGTGACGTTTGATCGGGCGGCCGCCGTAGAAGCTGGAATGCGGCTGTTGGAGTAACCGGCTGCTCAGCCGCGTTCGAAGTCTTACCGGGAGGCACTTGCTCCTGCCCTGCCGCGCCCGTAAACCGTCAGCAACAAGGGAACGGGCGAGGACAACCACATGCCGGAATGGGCGATCTATGCGCTGGCGGCGGGGGTGGGCTATCTCTCGGGCTCGGTTCCCTTCGGCCTCGTTATCACGAAGGCCGCCGGGTTGGGCGACATCCGCCAGATCGGCTCCGGCAATATCGGGGCGACAAATGTGCTGCGCACGGGCCGCAAGGATCTCGCCCTCGCTACCTTCCTGCTCGACAGCCTGAAGGCCGGCCTCGCCGCGCTGGGGTTTACCCTCGCCGCAGGTTCTGAGGCGGGCATGATCGCGGGCGCCGCGGCGTTCCTGGGGCATTGCTATCCTGTCTGGCTGGGCTTCAAGGGCGGCAAGGGCGTCGCGACCTATGCCGGGCTCCTCGTGTTCATCACGCCGCTCAAGGGCCTGCTCATCGCCGCGCCGATCTGGCTCATCCTGTTTGCCCTGACGCGCATCTCATCGCTCTCGGCGCTCGTCGCGGCCGCCGCCGTGCCGCCAGGCGCCTACCTCCTGGGTGAGCGCAATCCGGTGATCCTGGGCGGGCTGGCCGTCCTCTCCCTGCTCGTCTTCTGGACGCACCGGTCCAATCTCGGCCGCCTCCTCAAGGGCACAGAGCCCCGCTTCGGCGCCGGGAAGGCCAAAGCCGCAGACCCCGCCGGCAAATGACGCCGGGCCGGCCCCTCAGCGAGACTGAGCGGCTGGACTGGCTGCGCCTCGCCCGCACGCAAAATGTGGGACCCGTCACTTTTGCCCAATTGATCAAACGTTATGGCTCGGCCGGTGACGCCCTCGCCGCCCTGCCGGAAATCGCGCACCGCGCCGGCCGGGGCCGCGCCTTGACCATCCCGCAAGTTGCAGAAGCAACCCGTGAGCTTGAGGCCGCGGCGAAATATGGCGCGCGGCTGGTGGCGAGCTGTGAACCGGACTTTCCAGCGTTGCTCCGGATGCTCGACCCGCCCCCGCCGATGCTGACGCTGCTGGGGCGTGCAGAGCTGGGCGAATCTGACGCCGTGGCAATCGTCGGCGCACGCAATGCCTCAGCCGCCGGACGCAAGATCGCGCGCGACATGGCCGCCGCGCTCGGCAAGGCGGGCTTCGTGATCGTGTCAGGCCTGGCGCTCGGAATTGACGGTGAAGCGCATGCGGCAAGCCTGGCTACCGGCACCGTCGCCGTCCTCGGCGGCGGCATCAACCACCTCTACCCGCCCCAGCATGAGCGCCTGTATGGCGAAGTTCGCGAGCATGGGTTGCTGATCTCAGAGATGCCCTTTGGCCATAACGCACGGGCGCAGGATTTCCCCCGCCGCAACCGGATCATCACAGGGCTCGCGCGCGGAACCGTCGTGGTCGAGGCGGCCGAACGCTCCGGTTCGCTGATCTCGGCCCGGATGGCCGGCGAACAGGGCCGCGAGGTGATGGCAGTCCCCGGCTCACCGCTGGACCCGCGCGCATCCGGTACCAACGGGCTCATCCGGCAGGGCGCCCTTCTGGTGCGGGATGCACGCGATGTCATCGAAGCGCTCGCCAGCCTGCCCCCGATGGCCGTGTCCGCGCCCATGGCTGACCTGTTCGAGACCGGGCCGCAAACCCCTGACCTGCCGCAGGACGGCCTAGCGCGCCTGCGGATGGCGCTGACACCGCATGCAATGCCGCTGGATGAACTTGCCCGCGCGGCAGGCCTCACCCCGGCGCAATGCCGGGCCTTGATGATGGAACTAGAACTCGGCGGCGAAGCGGTGAGCCAGCCCGGCGGGCTGGTCGCGCGGGCCGTATGACGCCGGCTTTGTGGCAAATGCGTCACGGCTCGCCTGAAGGCTGAATCAGCAGCCATTACAATGACAGATACGGCCCAGACGGGCTCTGGACGGCTCGCCGGTTCCTCTCTAAGCCTCTGCTCGGGGGACGCGGCGCGCCGGTGGCCTGCTGCCTAGCCTTCGGCGCAACAGTTTCAGGGTACCACCCGTGGTGAAATGGTCACACTATGCGTTGATGGTTGGCGTGTCCTGGGGGCTCCCCCTTGTCGCTGCGGCCCAGGCGACCGCCACCGATCAGCGCGTCATCCTCGAGGCTGACCAGGTCTATGAACTCAGCGAAGAGAATTCGATCGTTGCCGAAGGCAATGTCGAGGCCCTGTATGAAGGCCGCGTCCTGCGCGCTGACCGTCTGGTATATAACCGCACCACCGAACGCGTCCGCGCGACCGGCAATGTGGTCATCATCGAAGCCGATGGCAGCCAGATGTTCGCCAAGGAAGTGGAGGTCGGCGCCAATCTCAGTGACGGCTATGTGATCGGCTATTCGGCCCGTCTCGCCGACAATGCGACTGTCTCCGCGAATTCCGCGATCCGCACCGCCGAAGGCGTCAATGCGCTGGAACAGGTGGTTTATTCCGCCTGCGAAGTGTGCGCCGACAAGCCCACGCCGACCTGGGCGATCCGCGCGCGCAGCGCTGTGCAGAACGACCAGACCCAGATGATCACCTACCGGGATGCGGTGATCGAAGTCGGCGGCATACCGGTCTTCTACCTTCCCTATCTGGCTCATCCGGACCCGAATTCAGACCGGCGCTCAGGCTTGCTGATTCCAGATGCCGGCATCTCGTCCAAGGTCGGCGCCTATTACCAGCAGCCCTATTACTGGGCTGTATCCGACCATTCCGACATCACGATTGCCCCCATGGTGTCGGAGAAGGTCAACCCTTTATTGGGGCTCGACTTCCGCAAGCGCTTCTATTCCGGCGAAGTGAAGTTCGAGACAAGCTTCACCCATGAAGCTGACTTCGATAGCAACGGGGATAAGTTCGGCGACGAGACGTTCCGCGGGCATGTTTATGGACAGGGCGCGTTCGCGATCAACTCACAATGGATGTGGGGCTTCGGTGTCGAACACCAGACCGACGACTTGTATGACCGGCGCTACGACATCTCCGGCCAGGGTGAGCGCCGGGGGATCTATAGCGGCCAGCCGAGGCGGCTCCTGTCGCAGCTCTATTCGGTCGGCCAGGGCGACAGCTATTATGCCGATGTCGCGCTGCTCAACTTTCAGGGCCTTCGTCTCGGTGATGACGATCGGAGGCTGCCCCTGGTTGCACCGCTCGCCTATGCTGAGAAATACTGGGATTTGGGCGATTTCGGCTTTGCCAGCATCAATGCCTCCTCGGCCGCGCTAACCCGCGAGCTCGGCGCTGATAGCCAACGGGTCAGCCTCGGTGCCGACTGGAGCAGCATCAAGATTTTACCAGGCGGCTTTGCCTTTGAACCCTTCGCCGAGCTCCGCGGGGATTACTATGCCCTGGACGCCGCCGTGAGTGGCCAGGACGACGTGACCCGGCTGGTGGGCAATGCCGGGGCAAAACTTTCCTATCCGATGGTCCGGCCCGGCCAGACAGTCGACATCATGATCGAGCCCACCGTCATGGCCGCTTGGGGCGTCGCCAATGCCAATGACCCGGCGATCCCGGTCGAGGACAGCCTGCTCTACGAGTATGACGAATCCAGCCTGTTCGACGCCAATGGGTTCGGGAACTTCGACCTGTACGAAGGCGACGGGAAGATTGCCGCCGGCCTGACAGCGCGCGCCGTGTGGAAGAATGGGGTGGAACTCTCCTCCACGGTGGGACGCCGCTGGCGGTCCGAGGCCGATCCGGCCTTCAATGAGGCGAGCAATCTGTCAGGCACTTCATCGGACTGGATCGGCTCCGCGTCCTTGAATCTCGGGCGGTCCTTGAGGCTGAGTTCGCGCGTCCGTCTGGACGGCGACGACCTCAAGCTCAACCGGCTGGATGCACGCGTCTCCACCGCGTTCGGCCGGTTCCGGGCGGTCGGCCAGTATTACAAGATCGACGGCCGAATCAGCCCGAGCGGCGGGGAGCCGGATGAAGGCGTTTACCTGCGCAGCGAGTTGAACGTCACAGACCGGTACTCCGTAATTTTCGGTCAGCTTCACGACATCACTCGCAATCTGAGCCCCCAGCGGGAGCTCGGTATCGCCTATTCGGACGATTGCGCCCGGTTCGAGCTGGTCTACCGCCGTTCCGAGACGCGGGACCGGACGCTCGGCCCATCTGAAAACATTCAGTTCCGCTTCACCTTGCGTTCGCTAGGGAATTTCGGGACAGAGAATCTCTGATCCGCTTGCCGGATGACATAATGGACATCCTTCATTCTGCAGGGATGACTGTTCTGGCGCGTTGCGCCAGGAAGCGAGATTTGTAAGGTCCGACGGGCCTGTTGAGACTGCGCGCCTGCCCATGGGCGCAACGGAGTGAACGTATGCTACGCGTCCTGATCCTTGCTGCGGCCCTGGCGACAGCCTCAGCCACCGTTCCTGCCGCCTCCCACGCGCAGGAGGCGACCCGCACGACCCTCGAGGGCGTCGCTGCGGTAGTGAATGACAAGCCGATTTCCTATTCGGATGTGCGCCAGCGTGCGCGCCTGCTGCTGCTGACACTCGGCGCAAACCAGCCCACCCCGGAACAGGTGCAGCAGATCACCGGCCAGGCCCTGGAACAGCTGATCGACGAGCGCCTGCAGCTCGACCGGGTGGCCGAGTTCAAGGTGACGGTCGATCCGCGAGAAATTGAACAATCCATTGGTGAGATGGCGAGTTCCGCCGGCATGAGCGGCCCGGCGCTGCGCGAGCAGTTGACAGCGGCAGGCATCAACCCTGCGAGCCTTGAAGACCAGATGCGCGCCGACATTGCCTGGAACCGTCTGATGAACGGGCTGTATGGCTCGCGTATCCGCGTCTCGGAGAACCAGGTGGAAGACCAGCTGAACCGCCTGCGCACGGCGATGCAGAAGACCCAGTTCCGGATCAGCGAAATCTTCCTG
>JBKBVT010000121.1:5288-7500 GCA_046289305.1 Hyphomonas sp.
GAACCAGGTGGAAGACCAGCTGAACCGCCTGCGCACGGCGATGCAGAAGACCCAGTTCCGGATCAGCGAAATCTTCCTTTACGCCCCGGATTCGTCCAGCCGCCAGGAAGCCCTTTCCGCCAGCCAGTCCATCATCCGGCAGCTCGAGCAGGGCGCGGACTTCCGCGTTGCTGCCCAGCGTATTTCCTCGGCCCCGACTTCGGCTGCCGGCGGCGATATGGGCTGGGTGACTCTCGAGGATCTGCCGCAGCCGATCGCCGAACAGGTTGGCGCCTCTGCAGGCAACGGCCTCCTTCAGCCGATCGAGACCGACAATGGCGTTTACATCATCGCGATCAATGGGAAACGTGAGCCGGCCCAGCCTGTGACACGGGTTGATCTGAAACGCCTTGTTGCGACAGACGGATCGGAATCGGCGCTTCTGGAGGCCATCGGGCGTATCCAGTCCTGCGCGGAGGTGCAGTCGGTGGCCAATACGCGCAGCAATCTGCGCTCTCAGGACCTCGATGACATCAATGTCGAGGAAATGGGGCCGGAAGGACGCGGTCTCGTTCTGGAAACCGAAGTTGGCCAGCCGACCGACATCTTCGCCATCGCGAACGGCCTCGCCGTCATGTATGTCTGCCGCCGCGAAGATGGCGCCGAAGCGCTGCCCTCGCGCGAGGATCTGCGCGGCTCCATCCGGGGGCGGGAATTGAACATGATTTCCGACCGCGAACTGCGCAATGCGCGCCGGGACGCCACGATCATCTATCGCTAGGCGGGCAAAACCGCTTGATCCGGCAGGCGATTGGCGCAACACCGCGCGCCATGCGTGATCCCGTACCACCACTGGCTCTGACAATGGGCGACCCGGCGGGTTGCGGCCCGTCGATCACGGCGAAGGCCTGGTCCGCCCTGAGGGGAGATCCAGATCACGCCTTTTACGTCATCGGCTGGCCGGATCTCTATGCCGGCATGCCGCTGCAACTGATCCGCGAGCCTGCCGAAGCCGCCGCAGTGTTCGCAGACGCGTTGCCGGTGATGGCGCTGGACGGCGCACAGAGCGTGACGCCCGGCATGCCGCTGGCGGCCTCGGCTCCTGCCATCCTCCGTTCCATCGAAACAGCCACGGCCCAGGCGCTGTCACGCAAGGCGTCCGGCGTCGTGACAAACCCGATCCACAAGGCGTTGCTGTATGGCGAGGGCTTCCGTTTCCCCGGCCATACGGAGTTCATTGCCAGCTTATGCGCCCTGAATGGCAACGCCGCGCCCGAACCGGTGATGATGCTGACAGGCGGCGGTCTGCGCGTGGCGCTGGCGACGATCCACCTGCCCTACACCTATGTTCCCGGCGCGATCGCCGATGGCCGGCTCCTCCGGATCGCGCGAATCACCCACCGGGCGCTGCAGCAGGACTTCGGCATCGCCCGCCCCCGGATCGCCTTCACAGGCCTCAACCCGCATGCGGGCGAGGACGGCACGATCGGCCGTGAGGAGATCGATACGATCAATCCGGCCGCAGAAACACTGCGCCGCGAGGGGATCAACATTTCGGATGCCCGGCCCGGCGATACGGTATTTGCCGAGGCGCTTGCCGGGCGGTTTGATGCCGTGATTGCGATGACGCATGATCAGGGCCTCATCCCGGTCAAGACGCTGGACCTCTGGGGCGGGGTCAACACGACGCTGGGCCTGCCCATCGTCCGGACCAGCCCGGACCATGGCACCGCCTATGACGCCGCCGCCTCCGGCACCGCGCGGCCCGATAGCCTGATCGCCGCGATCCGCGCCGCACGCGAGTTGGCGGCTCACCGCACAAGGATACGCTCATGAGCGACGAGACCCCGCCGCTGACCGATGCCCCGGCCCGCAAGTCGCTGGGCCAGCATTTCCTGTTCGACCCGTCGATCCTGAAACGCGCCGCAACGGCGGCCGGACCTGTCGCAGGCCGCACGGTGATCGAGGTCGGCCCCGGCCCAGGCGGGCTGACACGGGCGATCCTCAATGAAGGCCCTGCCCTGCTGATCGCCGTTGAAACCGATGCGCGCTTCTCCGATGCGCTGGAAGGCTGGCCGGAAGCGCAGGATGGCCGGCTGAAGGTCGTCGCGAAGGATGCCCGCAAGGTGCATTGGGAAAAGCTGCTGGCGGAGAGTGGCGCTGAGACGCCCGCGCTGATTATCGCCAACCTGCCCTACAATGTCGGCACGCCCCTGCTGATCGACTGGCTGAA
>JBKBVT010000122.1:0-7423 GCA_046289305.1 Hyphomonas sp.
CGCCGGAGAGACCTGCCTGTTTGCCGGGCATGAATTCGAGCGCGCCATGGGTGCCGAAATGGACGACGGCGTCGGCGCCGAAGCCCTCCCGCAGCCAGGCATAGTAGGCGGCAAAGGCATGGGTCGGGGCGAAGGACTTTTCGAAGAGCAGCCGCATCGGGTCGCCCTCATAGCCGAAGCCCGGCTGGAGGCCGACAAAGACATTGCCGAACTGGACGCCCAGGATGAAGAGTGAGCGGCCATCGGTGAGGTCGCGCCCTGGCGCCGGGCCCCACTGGGCTTCGATTTCCTTCAGGCGCGGGGCGGTGCGGACATGGTCTGCCACGGCGACTTTTGCACCGACATTGGCTTCGGTGCCATAGCGCTCGCGGTTGCCCTCGAGCAGCATGTTTTTCATAGCTTCGACGGTCGGCGGCACGTCCACGGCGTAGCCTTCGGAGGCGAGGCGCTTCAGGAGATTGTGCAGGGATTCGAAGACGGCGAGGTGCGCTGCGCTGCCGGCGGCGCCGGAGTTGGGCGGGAAGTTGAAGAGGGTGACGGCGATGCGGCGGCTGGCGCGGGCGCTGCGGCGCAGGCGGATCAGCGCGTCAACGCGGGCGGCGAGCGCCTCGGCGCGTTCCGGACAGGCGCGCATGCGGCGGGTGTCGTCTGCGAACTGGCAGTTGCGGGCGCAGCCGGTGCATTCGGTGCCGTGATCGGCGCGTCCGCCGATGACGATGGAGCCGGTGGCCCCGTCGAGTTCGGGCAGCGCGACCATCATGGTGGCTTCGAGCGGGGTCAGGCCGCGCTCGTTCGAGCCCCAGTCGGCCAGCGACTGGAATTCCGACGCCATGGCGCAGATGTAGGGGACGTCGAGCTCCTTGAGCATTTCGACGGCGCCTTCGGCGTCATTGAAAGCCGGGCCGCCGACGAGGGAGAAACCGGTGAGCGAGACAAGCGCGTCGATGGTGGGGCGCTCGCCTTTCATGAAATAGCGGCGGATGGCCGAGCGGGCATCGAGGCCGCTGGCGAAGGCGGGGATGACGCGCAGGCCGCGGGCCTCGAGCGCGGCGATGGCGCCGTCATAATGGCCGGTATCGCCGGCCGTGATGTAGGAGCGCATGACGAGCAGGCCAACGGTCTGCTGGCCGGCATGGGATTTCGGCAGCGCTTCGGCGCGCTCGGTCACGGCGGGCGACATGCGGGGATGGTAGAGGCCGGTTTCCGGATATTCTTCCGGCGGCAGCGGGTTCAGCGTGCCGCGCAGATGGGCGCGGGGCCCGTCCGCATACCGATCAATCAAGAATTTGACGACATTGACGATGTTGGCTTCCGAGCCCGCCAGCCAGTATTGCATGCTGAGGAAATAGGCGCGCACATCCTGGGCGACGCCCGGTACGAAGCGCAGGATCTTCGGCAGGCGGCGCAGGGTGCGCATCTGTTTTTCGGCGGCCTTGGCCTTGTCGCCGGTGCCGCCGCGCAGGCGCTTCATCAGCGCGATCGGGCCGGTGGCGGGCTTGGACATGTCGAACCGGCCGAGACGCGTCAGCTGGACGACTTCGGAGGCAGACATGCAGCCGACGATGGCGTCGCAATCATTGCGGCGGGCTTCGAGGGCCGGCAGCACCGCGCGGATATGGTCCTCGAGGAACAGCATCGAGGCGAGGATGACATCGGCGCGGCCGATATCCTTGCGGGCGGCGTCGAGCTTGCTGGGCTGGCGGTCCCATTCGGAGGCGGCGTGGAAGCTGAGCTTCAGGCCGGGCAGCGACTTGCGGAGCGTATTCGTCGCGCCGGAGATGGCGGCGCCGAGATGCGAATCCAGCGAGAGGATGACCACGCGGACTTCAGTGGCAGGGGCTTGTGCGGTGCTATCGGCCATAACGGGCCTTTGCGTCATAGAGTGTTTCAAGGGTGATCGTGCCGATCTGCTGGTCCCGGGCAAAAGCCTCGGTGTTGCGCCGCGCCTTGCCCCGCACGAAAAAGGGGATCTTCTTCAACTCATCTTCGGCTTCCTGCATCCAGCTGAGCCCCTCACCCGCTTCCGCTTCTGCGGCAGTGGACATGGCCGGAGCTGCGGCGGGCAGGACGGCGGCGGCGCCGTGGCCGCCGAGATGCGAGGCGCCGGCCTCGTCATGGAATTCGAAATCGTCGCGGAACATGCCGAGAAGATGTTCCTCGAGGCCCATCAGCAGCGGATGCACCCAGGTGTCGAACAGGACGTTCGCGCCTTCAAAGCCCATCTGCGGCGCGTAGCGGGCCGGGAAATCCTGGACATGCACCGGCGCGGAAATTACCGCACACGGAATGCCAAGCCGCTTGGCGATGTGGCGTTCCATCTGGGTGCCGAGAATCAGTTCCGGCTGGGCCTCGGCGATGGCAGCCTCGACTTCGAGGTAATCATCCGTGATCAGCGGGTCGATCCCGTGAGCCGCGGCGGCGTCGCGAAGGGGCCGCGCAAATTCGCGGTTGTAGCAGCCTAGGCCGACGACGTTGAAGGCGAGCTCCTCGGCGGCGACGCGGGCGGCGGCGATGGCATGTGTCGCGTCGCCGAAGACGAAGACGCGTTTGCCGGTGAGATAGTTCGAATCGACCGAGCGCGACCACCAGGGCAGATTGCTCATATAGTCCGACAGGTCCGGCTCCGGCACGCCGGCGAGGGCGCAGACTTCGGCGACGAATTCGCGGGTTGCGCCGACGCCGATGGGTATGACGCGGGTCCAAGGCTGGCCGAATTCCTTCTCAAGCCAGCGGGCGGCGGATTCGGCGATCTCCGGATAGAGTACGACGTTGAAATCTGCGGCCGGGAGGCTGCAGAGATCGGTCGGGGTGGCGCCCAGCGGGGCGATGACGTTCACGCCGATGCCGCAATGGGCGAGCAGGCCGGTGATTTCCTTGACATCGTCGCGGTGGCGGAAGCCGAGCGCGGTGGGGCCGAGGATGTTGCAGACCGGCTGGGTCATGCGGCCAGTGGAGGAACGCTCCTGCGGCCGGGCGAGACCGCGGACGAGCTGGTAGAAGGTTTCCGAGGCGCCCCAGTTTTCCTTCTTGGAATAGGAGGGCAATTCCAGCGCGATGATCGGGATATCGAGCCCCATCGTCTTGGCGAGGCCGCCCGGATCGTCCTGGATCAGCTCGGCGGTGCAGGACGCGCCGACGATCATGGCTTCGGGCTTGAAGCGTTCGGCGGCGTCGGTGACGGCGCGTTTGAAGATTTCGGCCGTGTCGGAGCCGAGGTCGCGGGCTTCGAATGTGGTGTAGGTGACGGGCGGGCGCTTGCCGCGCCGCTCGATCATCGTGAACAGAAGGTCTGCATACGTATCACCCTGCGGCGCATGCAGGACATAGTGGAGCCCTTCCATCGCGGTGGCGACACGCATGGCGCCGATATGCGGCGGGCCTTCATAAGTCCAGACGGTGAGTTGCATCAGACAGCGAGCCTCCGGCGGCGGACGAGAGGCCGGGCGAAGAGTTCCGCGAGATCGCCGGCCTGTTCGTAGCCCTGAATGGGGGTGAAGACGAGCTCGATCGACCATTTGGTCGTCAGCCCTTCCTGTTCGAGCGGATTGGCGAGGCCCATGCCGCAGAGGGAGATATCCGGGCGCGCTTCGCGGCAGCGGTCGAGCTGGCGGTCAACGTCCTGGCCTTCGCTGAGTTGGACATCCGGGCCGAGCAGTTCGAGTTCCGGCGCCATGTGGACGCTGTGCAGGTACGGCGTGCCGACTTCGATCAGGTCCATGCCAAGCTCGCGTGACAGGAACCGGGCGAGCGGCACTTCAAGCTGCGAATCGGGGAAGCAGAAGAGCGACTTGCCGCCGAGCTGGTCGCGGTAGCGGTGGACAGCGCGGACGGCGCGGGCGCGCGGCAGGTCTGTTGCGGCGGCGAAAGCGTCGGGCTTGATGTTCCAGGCGTCTGCCGCGGCTTTGAGCCAGGCGGTTGTGCCTTCGGCGCCGAGCGGGAACGGCGCGGCGATGTGGCGGGCGCCGCGCTCTTCGAGGGCGCGGGCGGTATCACGCAGCCATGGCTGGGCGAGGAGGAAGCGGGTGTTGGGGCCGATGGCGGGCATCTGGTTCGCCTTGCGGCCTGGCAGGAAGCGGACATTGTTGATGCCGATCTGCTCGAACAGGCGCGCGAACTGGTCCTCGACCACATCGGCGAGGGTGCCGGCGACGATCAGGGAGGGTTCGCCGGTCGTGTCTTCCGGCAGGGTGGGCACGAGCGCGGAGAGGCAGGCGTCTTCGCCTTGCGTGAAGGTCGTCTCGATGCCGCTGCCGGTATAGTTCAGCACGCGGACATTCGGGGAGAGCTCACCCGACAGCCGCTCTGCGGCGCGGCCGAGATCGAGCTTGATGACTTCGGACGGGCATGAGCCGACGAGGAAGAGAAGCCGGATTTCCGGGCGGCGCTCGATCAGGCGCAGAACCGTGCTGCGCAGCTCTTCATTCATGTCCGCCATACCGGCAAGGTCACGTTCCTCGATGATGGCGGTGGCGAAGCGCGGCTCGGCGAAGATCATCACGCCGGCAGCAGACTGCATCAGGTGGGCACAGGTTCGCGAGCCGACGATGAGGAAGAAGGCGTCCTGGATCTTGCGGTGCAGCCACATGATTGAGGTGAGGCCGCAGAAGACTTCGCGCTGGCCGCGCTCTCTCAGGATGACGGGGGCAGCGGTCTTGGCGGGAAGACCCGCCTCCCTTGCGCGCGGAAGAAGCGTGGTCATGCGGAAACCTCCGCCAGGGCGCCCGATTGGAGCCTGGCCATCCGGAGTTTCCAGAGAAACTGCACGGCGTTGATGAAATAGACCGCATAGGCGGCCAGAGCGACGGTCATCTGGAGTTCGGGCGAGCCGATAGCGCCGAGCAGCATGACCATATAGGCCGTGTGCAGAGCAATCACGACCATCGAGACGGCGTCTTCCCAGAAGAAACCGGGCGCAAACAGGTGCTGGCCGAAGACCTCCTTCTCCCAGATCGCGCCGGTAATCATGATCGCGTAGAGAAAGAAGGTCTTGAGAACGATCGAGGCAGTCGCGAGGGCGAGGCCTTCGCCGGAGGTCAGATAGCGAATCACGAGAACCAGGCTGACCGCAAAGACGAGGAACTGGAGCGGCGCCAGAACAGCCTGGACCATGGTCCAGGGAGACGCATCCCGCCGCCGCCGCTGTTCCGGCGTGTAGAGCGGCTTTATCCTCCCGGTAGTGATGGGTCGTTCTGACATGCGGTTTACCGCTTTGCTCCCAGTCGTGTCTTGAGAAGCAGGATAACCCGGGGGGGCAAAGTGTCAATGTAGATTTACGTCTATTTCGTTTTACAAACATCACCTAGCGGGTGTAAGGTGGGAATGAATACAACTGTCGGTATTAGCTTTGCGGAATAAGCTGTGTTAACTTCAATACTGAACAGCCCCCCCGAGGCGCGCGCGACGAAGTTGACGTCAACGCGTCTCTGCCAAGCGGGGTTCTTGCTTCCCGACAGCGCCGCCATAGCTGGTTGCCTGCCCAGACCGACTTGCGCCTACCCCTACGTAAAGGCGGGCGTGTTTAGAGTAGAAACGGCCCACCGGCAGTCTCGCCGGCGGTATCTCAGAGGGATCGGAGATCCGACCTGTAAACAGGCGGAGCTCACGTCCGCTAGCAGGGAGGCAGCGGTGACATTTGAGTTTGAAGGTGACCGGAACAAACCATCCGGCGGCAATGAGGCGGCCCAGCATCTCGCGGCTGTCCTGAATCTCTGGACCTTGAAGCAGGAATCCGGACAGGCGCCGCAGAATGCGGACTGGATCTTCGCGGCAATCGAGACGGAAATCGTACCGAGGCTGGTCCTCACAAATGATCTTCCGGACACGCGGCAACCGCTGCCGCAGATCGCGCCAAAACAGATCACGGACAATGAGCGCAACGCCTTTCTGGCGAGCCTGCTGCATGAGAGTGCAGATGACGCCCAGTCTGCCGCGCGGCAGATGGTGGCGCGCGGCGTGCCCCTGGAGGCGGTCTTTATAGACCTGCTGGCCTGGTCGGCCCGGCGGCTCGGCGAGTATTGGGAAGAAGACCTGTGCAGCTTCACCGATGTGACCCTCGGCCTGTGCCGGCTGCATGAAACCATGCACCATCTGAAGCGAAACTCTCCCGAACTGCCGCCCAGGCGGGCCGGTGCCGAGCGCCAGATCCTGATCGGCAACGCGCCGGGTGAACAACATGTGTTCGGCGCTGTCATGGTTGCGGAATTTTTCCGGCGTGATGGCTGGAACGTGTTCTGCGAACCGGGCTCAAGCCCTGAGGCGCTTTGCCGAATCGCGTCGCAACATGCGTTCGACATGATCGGCCTGTCAGCGTCGAGCGATTCGACCGGCGGCCTCATGGCCGGGCTGATCGGCTCGCTACGGAAGGCCTCGCGCAATCCGGATGTGCGGGTGATGGCGGGCGGCCCGATTTTCGTACAGAATGACACGTTGGCGCGGACAATCGGCGCTGACATTGTTGCCAAGGACGGCGTGAGCGCTCCACAGCTTGCGAGGAATTTGTTGGCAATGTCATAAGTTGACTGCTAGGGGCTCCGCCGGGGCTCAATCACTCTGGATCAGATATGGACGCTTCTTCGAATCCGAAGCAATCACAGCTGACGTTCCGGAACGCGGAAGCGAATTTTTCGGGACTGGATCCGAAAACGATCGCCGCGCTGGTCGAGAACGCATCAGATATCGCCCTCGTGATCGAGGACGGGAAGGTGCGGGACGTGTCGGTCATGCCGGGCGATCTTAACAGGTCTGGCTTTGGCGAGAACTGGATCGGCAAGCCGTGGATAGACACGGTCTCACCCGATAGCCGGGGCAAGATCGAGGCGCTGCTCGGCAAGCCCGGCCCGGACAGCCCGTCGCGGACGCGTCAGGTCAACCATCCGGCCGGCGGCCTCCGCGACGTGCCCGTCGCGTATCGCACCGTGCATCTGGCGGGACGCAACGGGGTCATCGCGCTCGGCCGCGACCTGCGGACAGCCTCTGATCTTCAGCAGCGCCTGATCAAGGCGCAGCAGGAGCTGGAGCGCGACTATGCGCTGATGCGGCAGGCAGAAGCGCGCTACAAAGTTATTTTCGAGGCGGTCAGTGAGCCGCTGCTGATCGTGCATGGCGATTCGCTGCGCGTGGAGACGGCCAATCCGGCCGCCGCCGCCGAGCTTGGCATGCCCGTCAATGTGATTGGCGGCAAGGATCTCGCGGCGCTGTTTGCACCGGGCGCGATGCGGCCGCTGGAACGCCTTGCGGCGACGGCGATTGCCCAGGGGCGCGCCGGCACCGAAGCGCTTTCGGGCCGGGACGGCAAAACCTATTCCGTCACCGCCAGCACCTTCGGCCAGGGCCATATGCTGCGCCTGATCCTGCGGATTGCCAGCAGCGAGAGCGCCGCAGCCGCCCGCGTGTCCGGCCCGCTGATGCTGGCGCTCGAGAACCT
>JBKBVT010000123.1:0-7412 GCA_046289305.1 Hyphomonas sp.
GATCAGCGACGGCGTCGGCTCATAGGCGGCGGTGGCCGTGAGATCGACTTCGGCTTCGGCCCCCTGGACGATGGGTTCGATGACGACCTCTGCCTGGACCGAGCCCGACAGCGCCAGCTCTGGCGCGCCGCGCGGCACGAAGCTCGTCGCGACATGCGGCTGGTCCTTGATATAGGTTTCGTAGACGCGGCGGACGTCCTCGGCAGTCACGGCCTGAAGCCGTGCGAGGTCTTCGTCGATGAAGCCGGGATCGCCGGCGAACATGCTGTAGCGGGCCAGCTGGGCGCCCTTGCCGAGCACGCTGCCGAGCCCGTTATAGAAGGCGACTTCCTGCTGGATCTTGACGCGTTGCAGGTCTTCCTCAGAGATCGGCTGCGCCTCGAAACGAGCGAAGCCTTCCGCAAGCGCGGCGGCGACATCATCCAGCGGCGTGCCGCTGAAGGCGCTGATCTGCAGGATCCATTCGCCGGCGAGTTCGCTGACATAGGGGAAGTTCGAGACCGCCGCGGCGACCTTGGCCTCATCGATGAGCACCTCGTTCAGCGGCGCTTCCTTTCCGTCGGTCAGCAGCTGGCCGAGCACGGCGAGCGGGTAGCTGTCGGGATGGAACATCTCGACCGTGGGCCAGTTCAGCGTCAGCTGAGGCAGGCGGGCGAAATTGTCCTCATGGTAGAGGCGGGCGGTTTCCTGGAGGTTCGCCGGCAGCGGCTCCAGCGGCGCGATCTCGGGGCCGCGCGGGATCTCGTCGAAGTAGCGCTCGACCCATGCACGGGCCTGCACGGGGTCAAAGTCACCCGCCACCACGAGGGTCACATTGTTGGGCGTGTACCAGGTGTTGAAGAATTCCTTGACGTCGTCGAGCGTCGCGGCCTGCAGATCGTCGAGCGAGCCGATGACCTGCCAGCTATAGGGGTGACCTTCCGGATAGAGCGCCTGATGCATCACATAGAAGGTGTGGCCATAGGGGCGGTTGTCGACGCCCTGTCGCTTCTCGTTCTTGACGACCTGTTTTTCCTTTTCGAGCACGGGCTCCGTCACGGTGTTGATGAACCAGCCGAGCTTGTCGGCTTCCGCCCAGAGCATCTTTTCCAGCGCGTCATTCGGTACGGTCTGCAGATAATCGGTGCGGTCGCGGTTGGTCGAGCCATTGGCGCCGGAGCCGCCGATGCGGGCGGAGAGCTGGTCGAGCCCGCCGGGGCCCAGGTTTTCGGATTCGAGGAACAGGAGGTGTTCGAACAGGTGGGCGAACCCTGTGCGGCCCGGCTTTTCGCGGGCCGAGCCGACATGCGCGGTGAGGGAGACAGCGACGACCGGATCGGACCGGTCGATGTGGAACAGGACCGTCAGGCCGTTCTCGAGGGTGAAAGCCTCATAGGGGAGGAGGGAGGCTGTAGCTTCCGCTTCGGTTTCGCTGGCGGCATCAAGGGCCGGAGCGGGTACCGTGGGGCCGGTCGCGGCGCAGGCCGAGAGGACAAACGCCACACCGGCGACCAGAAAGCGGGACATGTACATGGGAAATACTCCTTCGCCGCTGCGGCGCAGCCTTTGACGCTTTTATAGGTTCAGGTCGCCGGGGGAGCCAACAGGCAATTTGTGAGGCACGCCTGCTGGCTGTCGCTGGCCACTTTTCGGGCACTACCCATCACGCGTCCAGGAATGCCGTGATCTCGGCCACCAGCGTGTCCGACATGGCATCGGCGAGGTCATGGCCCCAGTCGGGGAAGGCCTTGAATTTCGCCCCGGGGATGCGGCGGGCGATGTCCTCACCGGCAGCGGGGCGGATCAGCGGATCGGCCGCGCCATGCAGGACGAGGGTTGGTTGCGTGACTTCCACGAGGCGTTCATGCCAGCGCGGTTGGCCAAGAATGGCCGCATACTGACGGGCGATACCGAAGGGACGGTCGGAGCGGTGGAAATCCGCGATGGCTCGCTGGCGGATGATCTCGGGGCTGTTGCGCAGGGAGGGCGCGGAGCCAATGGCGCCCTGCGCGAAGACGGCGATCTCGCCGATAGCCTCCGGGGTGCGCGCGGGCGGCACAGCGGTGAGCGCGGCCGTTGCTTCGTCCGAGGCCGGCGGCAGGCCCGGCGCGCCGGAGGTGGTCATGATGGGAATCAGCTTTCGCACCTTGTGCGGATGGTTGAGGGCCATCAGCTGCGCGATCATTCCGCCCATCGACACGCCGAGCACATCGGCTTTCTCGATGCCAAGGGCGTCCAGCAGGCCGGCCGTGTCGGCGGCCATGTCATCGAGTGTATACGGCACAAGCGCCGAGGCATCCTTCCCGCTTATCAGTGCGGCGATCAGGTCGCCGGGGGCAGGGGGAATCTGCGTCTCGAAGGCGGTGGAGAGGCCAATATCGCGGTTGTCGAACCAGATGACCCGGTAGCCAGCCTCCGCGAGGCCGCGCTTCAGACCCTCTGGCCAGCGGGTCATCTGGAGGGAGAAACCCATGATGAGCAGAATCGCCGGATCACTCTCGCGCCCCAGCGTGTCGTATTCGATCTCGATTCCGTTGGCGTGCACGCGGGGCATGGCCCGTCTCCTCTGCCAGATTATGGAAAGAGCGTACCGGCAGGCGGGGCCGGATCAAGCCCCGCCCATGCCGCCTCACGCTACGTCAATTCAGTACGCGGCGATAGATGTCCCAGAGCCGGTCATGCGCGTCGCTGCCGGGTGCGATATCGAGGAAGACCGCGCCGCTGTCGAGCACGCGGTTCCCCTTGCGGATAACCACATTGCCGATGCTGCCTTCGGTGACGGTCATATAGCCGGCATCGCCGAGATCGCGGATTTCGACGAGTTCAACATGATCCGGGAAGGTCTCGGGAAAGCTGGCGCGAATGTCCCGGTCAGAGACCCCGACCTGGATGCTGAAATAGGCCATGCCGTCCTCGCGCTCGGCCCACATGCAGCGATTGGTGCCGCCGGTGGCGTGCACCACCTTGTCGCGCCGGGCGGCGGCGATGACGTCGAGATCTGCCTCGGTCACGATTTCGCAGACATCGATGGAGAGGTCTGCGCCGCGCGCGGATGGCGGGCTGTCGCCGCCGCAGGCGGGGAGTATCAGCGCGGCGGTCAGGACAGTAGCGTTAAGCGGTTTGAATGACATGGGTGTTCCTCCAAAGTTTGTTTCTGGTTCTTAATGGCCAGATGCGACCGGTAACACAGGACTGTGAAGGTAATTCGGGCCGCGGAGCGCATGGCCGAAGCGGATGCCGCCATGAAAAACGCCGCCCCCGGATGGGAGCGGCGTTGTTCGTTTTCAGGTCTGGCCTGAGGCTCAGAAGTTGAGCGTGGCCTTGGTGTAGACGAAGCGGCCGGAATAGCCGAACGGCGAGTAGGTCGAGAAGGGCGTGTTGCCGGTCCCGTTGAGGCCGAGCGGGGCGGCATCGGGATATTCGTCCAGCACGTTGTCGGCTCCGACCGCGAGGGTGAGGGTGTCGCGCCAAGTGTAGCGGGCCTCAAGATCGATGATCGTCTTTTCGCTGAGATTGTAGTCGTTCGCGGCGTTCGCCTGGGGCACGAGCACCTCGCCGTACCGGATACCGCGCACCGTCGCGCCGAACGGGCCGTGATCCCAGTTGAGCTGGCCGGTGAACTTGCTCTTAGGTGCGCCCTTTTCATAGGTCAGGACGTTGACGCGCCCGAACAGCACCGGCGCCGGGTTGAGCGCTGTCAACTGCGGTACAGCAGGGACGTCGGTGACTTTCGTCTCGTTGAAGTTTGCTCCAGCCACAGCGCTGAAGCGGCCGAATTCGGTTTCCGGGAAGGCATAATTTGCGATGATGTCGATCCCGGTGGTCTCGGTGTCCACGCCGTTCAGGAAGAATCGGCCGCCGCCCGAGCCGATGAACCCCTGCTGCTGCAGGAACGCCTGTACGTTGCCTGCTGTGAGGTTCTCCGACAGCACGATCCGGTCTTCGACCTCAATCCGGTAGGCATCGACCGTCAGGCTGAACGCGCCGGCCCGGAAGACGCCGCCCAGAGCATAGTTGACGGACGTTTCGGCATCCAGCGGCTGGGCGCCAAGCGCCACGGCGACGGGGTCATCGACCGTGAAGGTGGTGATGTCGAATGGCACACCGCCGATGAAGTTGGTCGAGGTCGTGGTGAAGAACTGCTGTTGCAGCGACGGTGCGCGGAAGCCGTTCTGAATCGAACCGCGAAGCGCGAAGTTTTCGTTGAAGTCATACCGCGCGGCAAGCTTACCTGTGAGGGTTTCGCCGAAATCCGAATAGGATTCCGCCCGGACGGCGCCGGAGAGGAGGAGGGCCTCCGTCACATTGGCCTCGAGATCGAGATAGACACCAATCGCTGTGCGGTCCTCGTCCCGTTCATTCTCAGGGCGGAAGCCGGGGAAGACCTGCGAGCCGGAGGCGGTCGGGTTGCCGTTCGGCAGGAGGACGCCGCCATTGCGGTAGGAGTCCGGTTCGCCCGCGAAGATTTCATACGTCTCGCGGCGCGCTTCCACGCCCCAGGCGACGTTGAGATCCGAGGCGAGGCCGTCCACGGCAAAACCACGTACCAAGCCGAGGTTCGCCACCAACTGGGAGTTCTGATAGCCGCCGGCATCGAAGGAAGTCTTGGACGCCGGGCCAATCGACCGGTTCAGCGTATCGATGATCTGGAATTCCATCTTGTTGCGACCGTAGCCAAGCGAAGCATCTGCGTCCCAGCCTGACAGCTGGAATCGCGCGCCGCCGAGAGCCGAATAGTCCGTAGTCGTTGGGTTGATCTTTGGCAGGAAGCCATTGGGATAGATCTCGATGACGTTGCGGTCGTCATTCGCCCTGCGGAAAAAGCCCGCCGACACGGTGTCGCGCTCCTGGGCACTGGCCCAGCCATAGAGTTCCACGCCGTTCTGAAGGTCGATGCCGGCATTCGCGAACACGCCGATCTGTTCCAGTCTGGGCTCACCGGTCCAGCCATTGAAGCGGCCAATCTCGGCCTCTGCGGCTGGCTGGCTGCCCGGATATTGCGGGCGATGGTCGTAGCCGGTGCGAACGGTGTTGGTCTGGTCCTTGATTTCGCCGGTGATGGTCAGGAAGCCGTCTTCTCCCAGCGCAAAGCCTTTCCAGCCGGAGACGGTGAGCAGATGGCCATCCGACCGCTCTCGGGTGATGGTTCGGCCTGGATCCGGCACACCGGCTGCGGTCGGCTGAACCACCGGTACTGTGTATTCAGTCTCGCGCCAGCCATAGCTTGCCTGGACCGCGCCGCCGGAGCTGGCTTCGCGCAGGCGGACGTTGACCACGCCGGCAATCGCGTCGGAGCCATACAGCGCCGAGGCGCCGTCGCGCAGTACCTCAACGCCGCCGACGGCGAGGGAAGGGATCGTGTTGAGATCGACAGCCGAGGAGCCACGTCCGATTGTGCCGTTGACGTTGACGAGGGCGGCCGAGTGGCGCCGCTTGCCGTTGACGAGAACGAGGGTCTGGTCCGGGGCGAGGCCGCGCAGGGCAGCGGGACGGACGGAGTCCGTGCCGTCAGCAAGGGCGGGCCTCGGGAAGTTGTATGACGGAAGATTGACAGACAATGCCTGGTTTAATTCGCCGACACCGATGCTTTGCAGCGCTTCGGCGGAGACGACATCGACCGGCGCGGCCGTGTCGAGCGCGGAGCGGTTAGCTACGCGCGTGCCCACCGTGACAACGGTGTCCAGCGTTCTCGCGCCGTCGTCCTGTTCCTGTGCGAACGCAGGCGTAGCAGCCATTATCAGCGCAGATGCAGCGCCTGCGGCCATAAGAGTCGTACTGAATTTCATGTGATCGTCACCCCTAGCAGAGCCGGGTCAAAGTCCGGCGATGGTTGTGGAAGATATCCACAGGAGTAAGGTGTGCGCTTAACGCAGATCAACAAGTCGAAACGGCTAACACCACCGTTTAGTTCCAGAAATGTTGCAATTTTGACACAAGTTTACTTCGGCAGGGGCAAGGGTTGGGCATGAAGCGGCGGGTTTGTTTGATAACGGGGGCTTCGGCGGGGATTGGGGCGGAGTTTGCGCGGCAGTATGCGGCGCTGGGCTGGGATTTGATCCTGACAGCGCGGCGGGCGGACCGGCTGGAGGCGCTGGCGGCGGAACTTGTTGCGGCGCATGGCATTTCGGCGGCAGTGATTGCGGAGGATCTGGCGGACCCGGCGGCGCCGCAGCGGCTGCTTGCGGACATCGAGGCGCGCGGGCTGACGGTGGACGCGCTGGTCAACAATGCCGGCTACGGGTTGCCGGGCACGTTTTTCTCGACCAGCTGGCCGGAGCAGGCGGCGTTCCTGCAGGTGCTGTATCTCGCGCCGGTCGAGCTGACCCACAGGCTGCTGCCCGGCATGGCGGAGCGCGGTTTCGGGCGGATCATCAATGTCGCCTCGCTGGCCGGCTACACCGCGGGCAGCGCAGGACATACGCTGTATGGACCCGTGAAGGCGGCGTTGATCAAGTTTTCGGAGAGCATCAGCGCGGAATGCGCGGCGCTGGGGCATACGGATGTGCACTGTACGGCGCTTTGCCCCGGCTTCACCCGGAGCGAGTTCCATGATGTGAACGGCACCCGTGAGGCGACCGGCCGGACACCGAAATGGATGTGGATGGACGCTGCGCCGGTCGTCGCGGCGGGGATCAAGGCGGTTAATCGCGGCCAGCCGGTGGTTGTACCGGGGGCAGGCAACAAGTTCATCGCGACGCTCACGCGCATCCTGCCAGAGCCGGCGGGGCGGGCGATCGTGCGGTCACAATCGGCGCGTTACCGCAAACTTTAGGCCTGGAGCCGCCTGCGAGGCGTGTGCGTTGTTGCACCGCACAAGGCCGGTGTGGCAATGTCAGATGATCGCTGTATATTAGTCCGGACAAATAAGGGCAGTACAGGTCAGGGAGACGCAGGATGGATGGAATGAGCGGGTTGGAGCAGATCGAAACACCGGTTCTGGACGGGCTCAGCGGGCTGATGGCCAGCGCTGTTGCCGCCGTTGACACCTATGTGACCGAGGCCACACGGGGCGCACGCGCGCAGCTGGCCGGCGCCGATGGCCGCCCTGATCGCGCCGCGTTCGAGCGTCACCAGCATATGGCGCACGGCCTGGCCTGGCTCGCGACCTATGCCGAGACGCTGCGCCAGGTGTCCGAATGGGCCGTCCGGCTGGAGGGTGAAGGCAAGTTCGGCGAGGCCGAGGCACTGCTCTCGCAGATCCTGTTCAGTGAATATTGCGCGCAGATTGTCGGCGGCATCCCGATGAACCAGGGCGAGACGATCCGCCCGCATGAGCTGGGAAGCCTTGAGGCGTCGGACGCCCTGTTCGCCAATGAAACCATCCGCAAGCTGATTACCGAAGGCAAGACGCCGGCCTCGCTGGCGGCAGCTGCGCGGCTTTTGCCGGATTCCCTGTCGCGCCATTCGGTTGAGGCAACCGGCCTTGATGAGAC
>JBKBVT010000124.1:0-7364 GCA_046289305.1 Hyphomonas sp.
CCGGGCGACCCGCCAGTTGCGCTTGATCGTGGCTTCCGAAACGCCCCGGATCTCGGCGATCTCTTCCAGCGTCATGCCGCCAAAATAGCGTAGCTCCACGATTTCCGCCTTTTCCGGATCAATCACGCTCAGGCGGATCAGCGCCTTTTCGAGCACATCCATCTCGATCCGGTCGGTGCTGCCATCGGAGAGGCGCGAGACGAGCGTGACCCGGTGATGCTGGCGTTTATCGGAGCGCTTCTTGCGCGCATGGTCGATCAGCACACGGCGCATGGCCCGCGCGGCGAGGGCGAGAAAGTGAACCTTGTCGGCCCATTCAACCGAATCCACACGCATCAGCCGGAGGACCGCCTCGTTGACCAGGTCTCCGGTGGACAGCGACAGGTTGCGTTCGGAGCGGATCAGGCCGGCGGAAATCTGCCTCAGTTCGGAATAGAGCTGTGTGAACAGCTGGTCGCGCGCGGCGAGGTCCCCCGCCCGCCAGGCATCGAGCAGCCTTTTCGCTGATGCGTCTCCCATCGGGTTCATTGCGCACTCCCCCGGAGAACGTGTCGCAAAAACCGTGCCGTCACAAGGCGTCTGCGCGACTCAAATTTAATTTTGCCCTGCGGTGACCGGTTTTCCGGGAATTCCGCGCCTTCAATTTCAGGAACGCAATTCGCCGGAGGGATGGCACATGAACGAAACACTCGACAGGATCCCGCCAGAAGCGTGGCCGATCATCGACATCCTGTTCAATGTCACCATGGCCGCGGCTGGCATCTGGCTGGCGATCACGGTGTTCGTCGTGTGGCGGCGTCATTCCTCAAACCTGACGCCCGTGCATGCCGCCAGCCGCAGCCGCAAGGCGCAGCCGGACTTCCTGAAGGTGGATCACAAGGCGCGCGCCGCCGCGATCAAGCGGGGCGAGGCGCATGAGGCGGGTCTCGACATGCGCGACGCCGAGGAGGCGAAGGCCGAAGCGGCGGCAGCGGCTGCAGCCGCGGCGGCGGCCAAAGTGAAAGAGCCAGCGACCTTCGCGCAGCGCATCGCCGGACTTGTGACCTTCCTGATGTCGCTGTTCACGCTGATCTCGATCATCGTCAGCTCAGTCTTCACCATCACCCGCATGGGCGACTATGTCGGCGAGTACACCGCCTGGGAGCGGTTCACCGCCATCATACTGCAGCACCCGATCGCCTTCACGATCTGCCTGCTGATCATCCTTGCCCGCATCTACACCCAGTTCTTTCCGTCCGCCAAGAAGGAGGGCTAACCCATGGCCTCGCAGCCGCTCGTACTGTCTGATCCGAACCTGCTTGCCGAATTCATGCGCGAGTCCGAATTCAAGGGCCTGTTTGAAAAGCGCTTCGCCGCGCCGCCGGATCTCGCTGCCCTCCTGTTCCGCAATGGCCAGCTGATCGATACCTTCAAAGGCGCGCATTTTTCCGTCGGCGGGCTTGGCACGGCGATCAAGGGGATCGCCGGAGGTTCGTCGCATATCTCGATCATGCTGGCGGATCTGAAACCCTTCCCGGTCAAGCTGCCAGTCAAAGGCATGTCGCGGGACAATGTCGAGATCGTCGGCCTTGCGACGCTTGAGCTGCAGCTGAACCCGGACAAACCGTCGAACATCCTTGGGCTGATGAGCGGGGCTTCCCGCCAGCAGGCGAAGACGACCGAAGACGGCAAGCCGCTGCCCGGCCGCAAGGCGATCTCGCGCATGGATGTGCTGGAGCGGATCGCGCCGCATTTCTCGGACCGGGTAATCGAAGCCGTGCTGGGGCGGACCGATGCCGAGGACATTCGCGGCGACGCCGGCCTGCAGGACAAGATCCAGGCCGACATGATGCTGGAAGCCGAGCGGGTCTGCGGCGATCTGGGCCTGCTCGTTAGGGCCGTTTCGGTCGAGTGGGCGATGAACGCCGTCGAGCGCGAAGCGTTCGAGCGGGCGCAGATCAACCGCCAGCAGGACGCGTTGGATCACCAGCTGGAACTACTCAAGCGGCAGGTGGAGCGCCAGACGGAATCGACGGTGGTGCAGCTCGACGCGGCGACCAACCTGACCAAGCTGCAGAGCGCCAGCGAAGATGAGCTCGCGCATATGGTGCTGCAGAGCGAGGTGCGGTTCATTGATGCGCGCGAGGAAGCCCAGCGCCGCCAGGAAATGGAGGCGCTGGCCTATGAAATCGAACTGCTGCGCACCGAGCGCGCTGCGAAGATGGAGAATGACCTCTCCGAGGCGAGCCATCTGATCAACCTCACCAGCGAAGCCGGGCGCCTGCGCAAGACCGAGCGGGACATCGAGGAACTCGACGCCAAACATGCCATCAGCCTCAAGAAGATGGGTGTGCTGACGGACCTGGAACTGCGTGACCGTGCTGAGCGGATGGAGTTGGACCTTGCGCGGATGGCGCAGGAGCAGGCGGCGAAGAATCTGCGCAGCCTCATGGAGATCGAAGGCACGCAGGCCGACCGGGACGTCGACCGGACGATCCGCTCCAAGAAGGCGGACGCGGACGCTGATATTGCGCGCATGCGCGCCGAGGCCGAAGCCCGCACGGCGCAGCTCAATGCCGGGGCGAAGATGACGCCGGAGCAGATCCTGGCGATCAATGCCGGTCTCTCGCCGCATGTGGCCGAGGTGCTGAAGGAGCAGGCGCGGGCGCAGGCGGGCTCCAGTCAGGAGTCCATGGAGATCATGCGTGAGCTGATCAAGGGCGCGTCCGAGGAGCGCGCCGCCGGGCGCAGCCATGAACTCGACATCCTGAAAGCCGGTATGGCCGGAGCGACGGGCGTCGCGCATGGCGCAGGCGGCAAGGGTGGCACGGCGACGGATATGCCGGGTTCCTCAGAGGCGGCAACGGCAGAGTGCCCGATATGCGGACGCACGGTGGCGGCCAAGACAAAGTTCTGTCCCGGCTGCGGACACCAGATGCGGACCTGACAGGTGTGAACCAGATGACCTCCAGCCGGCTTCCCCTGCCTCAGCGTACCCAGTCCGAGTGTTGCTACACCTCGGCGCTGGATGCGACGGCGACCTTCTGCGGCGAATGCGGCACGCCGCTCGTGCGCTGCATGGCGTCGGAGGAATGCGGCGGGCTGCTGGATGATCATGGTCAGTGTACGGTCTGTGTGGCGCCTTACCTGCAGGTGGATGCGGGGGCGCTGACAGCGGCGCGCGTGGGCGGGGCGGTGGCGTTGCCGCTATCTCTGGCAAACCTCTCGACCGTCGGCAGGCCGCTGTTTGTCACCGGCCTGTGGAGCCGCGAAGCGCTTGGCCCGTGGCGGGAGGAACCCCTCGGTTGGGAACGGCTGGACGCAGGCGAAACACGGCCGATCCAGGTCATCGCACGGGAGATCGAGCGGTCCGGCGCGCATGGGCTGCAGGTGATGGTGGCGCTGGCAAGCCGCTGGCGCTGGCGGCAGGAGAATTTCGCCTTCACCGCCAGCCTGACCCTGATGGTGGAACATGAGAGCAATGACAACGGCCCGGTCGTGAACATCGGCGGGGAGAGCGCCGGCCATGGCAATCTCGTCTATATCGGCGGCAAGGCAGACATGGCATCTGGTCCTCAGACATCGGATGAAGCGATCCGGCTGGCGATGGTACGGGCCGAGCGCGAAGAGCGGCGCCTGGGCCTGCGCGGGCTCGACGCCAACAATTGGGTGCCGCGCCAGGCAGAACTCTGCTGGTCCGGATTCGAGCCCGGCGACACGCCGTTTGACGGGCCGATACTGGCGCCGGACGGGGTGATCGCCGCCGGGCGGAGTCGCACGCGCAGCCAGGGCGGCGACGGCGACCTGCGCCTGCTCGTGCCGGGGCCAACGGGCGGCGTGGACGAGGACCTCAGCCGGGTCATCTCCCGGCGGCATATGGAATTCTACATCGAGTCGGACCGGCTCGTTCTCAGGGTCACTGGCGGAGGGGGACTGCGCGTGAACGGCGAGGCGTATGGTGAAGGGAAAACCATACGTCTCGTTGACGGCGACGTCATCGCGCCGGTCGTTGCGGCGCCGGGCCGGCTGGAATTGAAAGTCAGCTTCCGGACGGAACATGGCAGTGTCCGGAAGATCCTCTTCCAGCGCACCGCCGGCAAGTCATGAGGGTAGGGCGATGAAGAAATGCAAGGCTTGCGGCGCGGCGATGGAGGCGGGCGACCAGTTCTGCGGCGAATGCGGCGTGGATCAGACGATCACCCTCGAGAGCATGATGACACTCAGCGGCCTGGAAACGCTGGATGGCGACACCAGGCGCCGGAACACCGGCGCGCCGATGCCGGAACTGCCGGAGGGCGCCGAGTTTGCCGGACGCTATACGGTGCAGCAGGTGGTGGGCAAGGGCGGCATGGGCGTGGTCTACCGCGCGCATGACAAGCTGGCGGAGAAGGATGTCGCACTGAAGCTGATCCGCGCGGACCGGCTGTCCGGTCCTGCGTCGGTGCGGCGGTTGATATCTGAAGGTATTACAACGCGCGATATCCGGCATACGAACATTGTCGCCGTCTATGATGTCGGCGAAGCGGAGGGCCAGCCCTTCGTGTCGATGGAATTCCTCAAGGGCCAGTCGCTGCGGGACTGGCACCGCGAGAAAATCCGTCGGCGGGAAGACGTTCCGCTCCGGGTCGCGGCGCGGATTGTGGCGGAAATTCTGGATGGGCTCACGGCGGCGCATGCGGCCGGCGTCATCCACCGCGACCTGAAGCCCGAGAACATCATGCTGGTCAGCGCCCCTTCCGACACATCCGCGCCGCTCAAGATCCTGGATTTCGGCATTGCCCGCGCGGCCGGGGCCGGCATGGACAGCGGTACGGGGACGGGGCTCGGCACGCCGCGATACATGGCGCCCGAGCAGGTGACCAATCCGGATACGGCAGGACCGCCGGCGGACCTTTATTCGCTGTCGGTGATCTTTTATGAGCTGCTTGTCGATGTGCTGCCGCAGGGGCATTGGCAGCCGCCGTCAGGCGGCCGGTCGGATGTACCAGCGGGGATCGACCGGCTGATCGAGCGCGGTCTCGCGAACCGTCCGGCCAATCGCCCGCAGACGGCGCAGGACTATCGCAAGGCCATGGTCGATGCGGTGAATCTCAGCGGGCCGCCGCGGCCTGGCCGGGTCATCGTGCCTTCGCCGGACAATGATACGCGTACGGTGACATTCGACCGGCGGGGGCTGCTCAAATGGGGCGGCATCGGCCTCGGCGCATTGTTCCTTATGGGGATTGTCGCCACGGCGTTTGACGAGACGGGCGGCGGATCCGGAGGCGGCGACAATGGCGGTTGGAATGATGGTGGCGGGAGCGTCAAGCCGCAGACACTCTCGCCGCCGCCTCCACCTCCACCCCCTCCGCCTCCGCCACCCCCTCCGCCGCCACCTCTCAGCGGGCAGTGGATCAACGATACCGGCGTCGCCTATACAATGCGTGTGGCCAATGACGGCTCATTCTCGGGTTCCGGCACCAATGCCTATGGCTTCCCGGTGCAGATCACGGGGCGTTTCAGCGGCGTGAATGCCACCTTCAGCCTGGCGGTTCCGAATGCCGGCGTGTCGTTCAGTGGGCGGATGGTATGGGACCGGCATTGCCACCTCAACTACCAGCTGTTCGATTCGGCGAACAACATTGCCGATCAGGGACTTTTCCACGTTAACCATCCGCCCGGCGCGCCGTGTCCGTGATGGCCAGCAAGCGTCCACTTCATCCAAGCCGAATAACAAGGGGGAACTTCGCATGACTGGTAACTGGTCCGTATACAGCCTGACAGGCTGCCGCTTCGAGGAACGGCCCTCCGCCGCGCCAAGCCTCTCGGTGCCCGATATCCGCCTGCCGGAACGGGTGGACCTCCGCCCGCATTGTTCGCCGGTTGAGGATCAGAAGCGTACGAATTCCTGCGTCGCGCAGGCGGTGGTCGGGGCGATGGAGTTCCACCAGATCAAGGCGCGGCGTCCGCTGACGGACCTGTCGAAGCTGTTCGTCTATTATAATGCCCGTACGCTATCCAATGCCAATGGAGCAGACGTAGGAAGCTATATCCATCACGGCATGGCCTCGCTCCTCGCCTATGGAGCATGTGAGGAGCGGCTCTGGCCATTCCAGGAGGCCATGGTGACCACCCGGCCGACAGAGGCGGCCTATGCCAATGGACGCGACTATGAGGCCACGCAGTATGCACGCACACCGCGCGGCGTTCCGGCGCTGGCTGCGGTTGCGCATGGCTTGCCCGTCGTGTTCGGAATGTTTGCCCCCGGAGAATACTATCAGGTTGCGCACGAGACCGGGCGGATGCCAAAGCCCGACGAGGTGGAGACGCAGCGTCCGCCCGCTGGCCATGCGATGCTGATTGTCGGCTATGACCTTGCGGAGCGGCTTTATCTGGTGCGCAACAGCTATGGTGCGGGATGGGGGCAGGGCGGCTATTGCTGGATCCCGTTCGAGACAATCGACTTTTGGTCGGTCGATACCGATTTCTGGGCGATCGGCGCGATCGAGGACGCCCCCGGATTCAAGCTTATGGGGCCCAGCCTGACGGACGCCATGAAAGGCGTCGGGGTCGGCTCGGACGTGCTGGCGGCGCGGGCACACAAGCTGGACGAGCTGCGCGCAGGTCTGCGCCAGCAGCTGACGAGCAATCTGGAAGCCGCGAAGCGCGACTTCCGCGACAAGCTGCGCGGCAAGTAAGCCGGCTTACGCCTCCTCCGGCGCCTCCGTCAGCGGCAGGTCCGTGACCGGGCCGACATCCAGTACGGGCGAGGCATCAATGCCGCCGGCGCCGAGCAGGGCGACGAGGCGGGTCAGCGCGGCATTTATATAGGCCTGTTCCCAGTCCGGCAGGGCGGCGAAGCGCGCGCCGAAGGCGGCCTGAAGCAGGTCCGGCGCGGCGCTGAGCGTCTCGCGGCCAGCGGGCGTGATCTGCACGAACACCGTGCGCCGGTCGGTATTGCCGCGGGCGCGCTGGACGAGGCCGCGCGCCTGCAGCCGGTCGAGCAATATCGAGATCGTCGCCTGTTTCAGCCCGGCGCTGCGCGCCAGGTCGCCCGGCTGCGCGCCGCCCGTGGCCGCGAGTTCCTTCAGCACGGCAAGCTGGGACGGGGTGAGGCTCGTATCGCGCGCCAGCGTGCGCGAATGGCTGTCCACAGCCTTCAGGATGCGCCGCAGCGCGATCAGCGCCTGTTCGGAGGCGTGGGCGGGGACAGACTCATGGGACGCAACGGACGGGTTCATGGGCCAAATCCTATGTCAACTCCATTTAGGAACAAATAATTAGATTATCTAATTAGATGTCTGTTCCTCGGGGTGTAGAGCCCTAACTTGCCTCATATTTGGGCAGGTGAATCGCCGCTAGGGGTTGACATTAGGGGTCGAAACATAATTTGACGGCCTAAGCAT
>JBKBVT010000125.1:0-7296 GCA_046289305.1 Hyphomonas sp.
GGATTGATGATGCCGTCGAGGCGGCCAAAAGTGTCGAGCGCCTGGGTGACCATGCCGGCGACCGACGCGTAATCAGTTACGCTTTCGGAGTTCGAAACTGCCTCGCCGCCCGCCGCGCGGATTTCTGCCGCCACGGTTTCAGCCGGCCCGGTCGAGCCCTCATCATCGCCCTTCAGGCCGCCGCCGAGGTCGTTGACGATGATTTTTGCGCCTTCCCGCGCCGCCAGCAGCGCGGTTTCCTTGCCGATGCCATTGCCGCCGCCGGTCACCAGGATCACTTTTCCGTCGAGTACGCCCATTCTATCCTCCTATTGTCTCGCGCCGGGACAGTACTGCCGTGCCTCAGACCCGCAAGTGTGCCCGCCTTAAAATCAAGGTTTGAAATGCCGCAGCCGAGCGGCTAGCAACCCCAGCATGACAACACGGTATCAGGCAGTGATATGGGATTTCGGGGGTGTGCTCACCTCCTCTCCCTTCGAGGCGTTCAACCGGTATGAGGCCGAGCAGGGCCTGCCGAAGGACTTCATCCGCACCGTCAACGCTGTCAATCCGCTGGAGAACGCCTGGGCGAAGCTGGAACGCAGCGAAGTTGGCGCGGCAGCGTTTGACGGACTTTTCCGGAGTGAATCCAAGGCCCTCGGGCATGAAGTGCCGGGGAGCGACATCCTCGGCCTCCTGTCCGGCGCGCTGCGCCCGCGGGTCATCAATGCGCTGAAAACCTGCAAGACCAAGGGCAAGGTCGGCTGCATTACCAACAATGCGCCGATCGGGAAGGGCGCCTCAATGACCAGCGATGAGGGCAAGGCCGCGCAGGTCGCCGAAGTGTTCGGCCTGTTCGACCATGTCATAGAGAGCTCCAAGCTGGGCATCCGCAAGCCCGACCCGCGCATCTATGCGCTGATGTGCGAGGCGCTGGATGTCGATCCAAAGGCCTGCGTCTATCTTGATGATCTCGGCATCAACCTCAAACCCGCCCGCGAGATGGGCATGGCGACCATCAAGGTCACCAGCGAGGACCAGTTGCTCGCCGATCTGGAAGCCGTGACCGGCTATGCGCTCCGCTAGCATCCTTCTTGCCACCGGCGCAATTCTGCTGGCCGCCTGCACGCCGGCCGAGCCGGCGGCTGCACCGACAGGGCCCGTCGCGCCGCCGGAAACCCTGACGCGCGCGCCGCAGGCCGCCGAGCCCACTGAACTATCGGATGAGGCGGCAGCATTGCGCGCCGAGATATTGCTGCATGCAGAGCGCGGCGCTCTTCGTGGTCTCGCCCGCCTCGCCAACCAGCAGGAGGGCTTCGTTTCCAATTTCGGCGGTCAGGACCATCTCCAGTATTGGGACCTTCTGCGGCGCACCGGCGTCGATCCGAACCGCCTGCTTCGGGAACTGTTCACAGAGCCGCCCGGCGCCCGGACGGTTGACGGCGAAACCTGGTTCATCTGGCCGGACCTGGCCGCGCGCGACGCCCGCGATTTGATCCCGGAGAAGCTGACCTTCGTAGAGCGCCGCCGGTTGCGGGAGCTCATCGGCGAGGACGGTATTGCGTCCATTCGCGCAGGTGAGGGCTATCCCGGCATGCGCACAGCCATTACGGCAGACGGGCGCTGGGTATATTTCGTGCTCGGCGAGGACGAGGAGGAGTAAGCCATGTCGACAGTCGGAGCCAGCGCAGCCATCAAGGCGCTCAAGGGATGGTCGGTCGCCGGGGGCGAGCGCGATGCCATCGCCCGCACCTACAAGTTTACGGACTTCAAGACCGCCTTCGCCTTCATGTCGGCCACCGCCCTTAAGGCCGAGCAGATGGACCACCATCCGGAATGGTTCAATGTCTATAACAAGGTCGAGGTGATCCTCACCACGCATGATGCCGGCGGCGTCACGCAGAAGGATCTCGAACTCGCCGGCTTCATGGACCAGCTGGCAGCAAAGCTCAGCTGATCTGCCTGCGGTCTATTTCCACGCAACCCGGTAGAGGTCAAAGCGCCTGTCCTTGAGGTTCTGCACAGCGCCCGACTGGCGCGCGGTCAGCAGGTCTGACAGCGACAGGTCCGCCAACGCCACCGTCTCGGTGTTCGGCGCTGTGTCGGCGGCCACGCCATCGCGCGAGAACGGGAAATCTGACGGCGTCAGGATGCAGCTCTCGGCATAGTGGATGTCCATGTTCTCGACATTCGGCAGATTGCCGACGACGCCGGAGAGCACGACGTAACACTGGTTCTCGACCGCACGGGCCTGGCAGCAATACCGTACACGGAGATAGCCGCGCCGCTCGTCCGTGCAGAACGGTACGAACAGCATGAGCGCGCCCTGGTCGACGAGGTGGCGGGCGACTTCCGGGAACTCGCTGTCATAACAGATCATCACGCCAATCGGGCCGCAATCGGTCTGGATGACATGGTTGCCCTCGCCGCCCTTGATGTTCCACCATGAGCGCTCCGACGGCGTCGGATGCAGCTTCTCCTGCGTGTGGACCGAGCCATCGCGCAGGAAGACATAGGCCACATTGTGGATGTCGCCGTCCGGCATGCGCGAGGGATGCGAACCACCGATGATGTTGATGTTGTAGGAAACCGCGAGCTTTTCCATGAAGGCGACAAACCGCGTCGTATAGTCGGAAATCTTCTCGATGGCTTCCATGGGCCCCAGCGGTTTGCCCTCGAGCGAGAGAAGCTGCAGCGTGAACAGTTCCGGGAAGGTCACGAAATCGGCGCGGTAGTCCGAGGCGATGTCGACGAAATACTCAACCTGCTGCTCGAAATCATCAATCGAATTGATCCGGCGCATCTGGAACTGCACGGTCGCAACACGCACTCGCTCGGGCAGGGACGTATCGCCAAGGCTCGGCTTCGCCTTGATGTCTTCCTGGGCCAGCGGATTACGCCAGAACATCTGGGTCGCATGCCCGCCGGATTCGAAATCCTCCGGCATGTAATTCTTCAGCACACCGACGGCCTCAAAGCCCTGCCGCAGCTGGAAGGAGAGAACCGGGTCGCGCATTCTGGAGGCAACCACCGCGTCCACATAATCGAGCGGCTCGGGATATTCCCGCTTATGGCGCACATAGCCGGGGATGCGTCCGCCGAAGACGATGCCCTTGAGCTCCAGCCACTGGCAAAGCTCCTGGCGAACCCGGTAGAAGCGCTGACCGATACGCAGGCGGCGGAAGTCGGCGTCGACGATGACGTCCATGCCATACAGCATGTCGCCCTCGGGATCGTGCCGGGCAGCAAAGCCCCCGCCGGTGATCTCGGCCCAGGTATGCTGGCTCAGCGCAATTTCGGAGGCGATGACGAAGGTCACGCAGTGCCCGACAATGCGGCCCTCGAATTCGGCCACGAACTGGCCATCGGCAAAGCGGTTGATCTGGCCGGCAATCTCGTCGGACTTGTAGCCATAACCCACGCCGTACACCTTCTCATACAGCGGCAGGATGGCCGGTATGTCCTTCGGCGTGGCGTTACGGATCACAAGCTTGGTCTTGGAGGCGGTCATTTCAGGTCCAGTCAGCGTTCGGGTCGGGGTCAGTGTGGCAATCGGAGGATGGCGCGCAGCCCGCCCAGCGGGCTTGGCGCAAGGCGCACGTCCCCGCCATGGACCCTGGCCGTGTCGCGCGCAAGCGTCAGGCCCAGCCCGGAGCCCGAGGCGTTCTGGCTGCGCGCCTCATCCAGGCGCGAGAAGGGCCGGAAAGCCTCTTCATGCCGCTCCGGCGGAATGCCCGGCCCATCATCATCGACAATCACCTCGGCCCAGTGCGGGCCGTTGACCAGCGTCACCCGCGCCGTGGTCGCGAATTTCAGGGCATTCGACACGAGATTCATCACCGCGCGCTTCAGCGCCAGGGGCCGGCCGCGCACCACCATCTGATGCGGCCCGCTGAGCGGCACATGCGGTCCGAAGCCCGCGCACACCTCCCGCACGAGACCCGCGAGGTCGAACAGGCCGGGCTCGTCCCCGTCCTCTCCGCGCGCGAAAGCGAGGTATTCGTCCAGCATCATCGCCATGTCATCGAGATCGGACTTCGCCGCCTTGAGGTCGTCAGTCTCCTCCATCAGGGCGAGGGTCAGCTTCAGCCGCGTCAGCGGCGTACGCAGGTCATGGCTGACACCGGCGAGCATGGCAGTGCGCTGTTCGGCAAAGGCGGTCAGCCGGTTCTTCATGTCGATGATGGCGCGCGCGGCGTCGCGCACCTCGGTTGCGCCGGAGGGACGGAAGTCCGGCAGGTCGCGGCCGCGGCCAAACGCGCGGGCGGCCTCTGACAGACGAAGGATCGAGCGGACCTGCTGATTGAGAAAGCCGATGCTTAGCGCCACCAGCAGAAGGGAGAAGAAGATGACCCAGACGATGAAAAAGTGCGCATTGATCAGCAGCGTCCGCTTGCGGTCGATGATCATTTCGGCCGTCTCCGCACCGGCCGGAAAGCGCACATGCAGGCGCGGCCCGCTCGGTGCCTGGCCGATGTTCGCCCCATCGCCGAGGTTGTTGATGAGTTCGCTTCGCAGTGTGTCGCTATAGGGGAAATGTGTGCGCAAGGCGCTGCCGGGCAATGCATCGGCGGGCAGTTCGCAGGTGAACTGCGTCTCGATCAGGGTCTGAATCCGGTCATGATCGGCCGGGCTATAGCCGGGGTTGAGGCAGGCATCCCGGATCAGGGCGGCATCGCGGGCAAGCCCCTGGCCGAGCTTACGGTTGATCTCCGCGATATGGCTTGAATAGTAATACCAGGTCATCAGCCCAAGGATCAGCAGCACCGGCACCAGGATCAGGGCCAGGCTGCGGGCATAGAGGCCGCGCGGTGTGATGTCTCTCAGGCGCGCCATGCTGCCGTCAGTCCGGCATCAGGCGGTAGCCGACGCCCCGCACGGTCTGAATATGCACCGGCTCTCTCGGGTTTGGCTCGATCTTGCGGCGCAGCCGTGTGACCTGCACGTCTACGGAGCGTTCGAGGCCTGCCGAAGTCAGGTGCGCAAGGTCTTCCCGGCTGATCGCCTCGCCCGGCGTCCGCGCGAGCACAGTGAGAAGCTGGAGTTCGGCATCAGTCAGCCGGATGCGCTCATCACCGGATTTCAGCTCGCCCCGCGCGACATTGAAGATCAGCCCGGACATCTCGACTTCCTCCGGCGGAGGAGAGGGCTTCTGCGAGCGGCGCAGGATCGCCTCGCAGCGCAGCGCCAGTTCCTCCGGCTCAAACGGCTTGGAGAGGTAGTCATCGGCCCCGAGGCGCAGGCCCTCGATCCGGTCTCGGGCTTCGCCGCGCGCTGTCAGCAGCATCACCGGCGTCTCGCGCGCCGGGCCGCTGCGGATCGTCTCCAGAAGCTGAAGCCCCGTCTCGCCCGGCATCATGATGTCGAGCACGGCAAGATCAAAGGACAGATTCTGCATCAGCCGACGCGCACCCGCCGCATCCGGGGCGCTGGTCACACGGAACCCTTTCATGGTCAGGAACCGCTTCGTCAGGTCACGGATGCGGTCGTCATCATCGACGATCAGGATATGGCCGGGTTCTCTCTGGCTCATGACAGGGGGCTCATTTGACCAAGGCTTCCAGCAGGACCCGCGCGCCGGCCACTGCCTCCGGCCCGGAGGCCCGGAAAGCGAGTCGCAGGCGCTCGCGCAGTTCGATGGCAATCGGCGTGGTCAGCGTCGTGCCCGCATCCGACAGGCTCAGCTTTCGGCGGCGGCCATCGCTGCCCTCCCGCTGCTTGTCGATCAGGCCGCGTGTATCGAGCAGGCCGATGATGCGGGCGAAAGTCGGCACGGTCATGCCCAGCGCGGTGCGCACCTGGCTCACTGTCTGGCCGGGCCGGTAGCGGATCGCCATGAGAATCTGCATCTCAGCCTTGCTGAGCCCTGCCTTCCTGCGGGCGGTTTCCGCGGCGCGCAACAGCTCATCCGCCCCTGAAATCAACAGGCCAGCCCCCCGGTCAAGCTCCTGGTCGATCAGGAACAGGCGGGGATCAAATGGGCGGTTCAGGTTGACGGGCGTTGCCATAAGTCGGAAATGAACGCGAACCAGCGCAAAAGTGCAAGCAAGGAGCGTACCCAATGTCTGCCATCCCCTATGATGACCGTGACGGCTACATCTGGATGGACGGGGCGTTTGTACCGTGGCGTGACACGAAAGTGCACATCCTGACCCATGCGCTGCACTATGCGTCTTCGGTCTTTGAGGGTGAGCGCGCCTATGGCGGCAAGATCTTCCGCTCGCTGGACCATTCGAAGCGCCTGCACAATTCGGCCCGGATCATGGGCTTCGACATCCCGTTCAGCGTCGAGGAAATCGAGCGCGCCAAGACCGAAGCGCTCGCCCAGTCCGGCCTAGACAGCGCCTATGTGCGCGCTATCGCCTGGCGCGGATCGGAGATGATGGGTGTCTCGGCCCAGAACAACACGATCCATCTCGCCATCGCGGTCTGGCATTGGGGCGACTATTTTGCTGACAAGATGAAGGGCATCCGCCTCAACCATGCGCCCTGGCGCCGGCCTGCGCCGGATACCGCGCCCTGCGAGGCGAAGGCCGCCGGCCTCTACATGATCTGCACGCTCTCCAAACATGCCGCCGAGAAGGCTGGCTATGCCGACGCGCTGATGCTCGACTATCGCGGCCAGGTGGCCGAGGCGACCGGCGCCAACATCTTCTTCGTGCGCGACGGCGTACTGCATACGCCGACGCCGGACTGTTTCCTCAACGGCCTGACGCGCCAGACCGCGATCACGCTGGCCAAGGCCCGCAAGATCGAAGTCGTCGAGCGAGCGATCTTTCCGGAAGAACTCTCGACCTTCTCGGAATGCTTCATCACCGGGTCTGCCGCCGAGATCACGCCCGTCTGCGAAATCGGCGAGCACATCTTCAAGCCCGCCCAGATCTCCGAAGCGCTGGTCAACGACTACTCAAATCTCGTGAACGGCAAACTGGAAATGGCGCTTTAGACGTCAGTTCAACGGGTTGATGAAGTAGCTTATCTGCCCCTTTTCCGGATAGGCGATCGTCGTACCGCGTTGGCCGTGGCTTTCCATGGATGACAGGACTAATGTCGCTCCAAGGCCAATTTCGGCGAAGCGCGGCGGGTCCAGCTTCAAGACATTCAAGCCGTCTAGAGGATTGAGCAGACCTGCCGTGCGATCTTCAACCTCGAACACAATCGCTTGCGGCGACGTAGGTGATATGACCATCAGTTCCGGGAAGATATCCGTGTCAAACTGCTCCTGCGTGATCGCTGCGGGTACCCCGATTGGCCAACTGTATACTTCCTGCATAATGTTGTAGTCAGCATCCAGCCCGGCCATCACAAGGCGATGGT
>JBKBVT010000011.1:0-28588 GCA_046289305.1 Hyphomonas sp.
GATCGTGGATTACAAGACCGGTGCGCCGCCTTCGGACAAGGCGATCGATTCCGGGTTTGACCAGCAGATGCCGCTGCAGGCGATCATCGCCATGCGCGGCGGCTTCAAGGATCTGCCGGCGACGCCTGTGGAGGGGCTGGAATATGTCTCCGTGCGCGGACGGCCCTCGTCGCGGCGCATCGGCGAGGGGTCACGCAGTCCGAAGGCGGTGGGCGACTTCATTGCGGAGGCGGAGGCCGGTCTTTTGAAGCTGATCGAAGCGTATCGGCAGCCACAGGCGGTGTTCGCTTCGGCGCCGCGGGTGCAATTCGTGAAATATGACTATGGCTACAATCTGCTCGCCCGGCGGGCAGAGTGGAACCGTGATGCGGCGAGCGGCGAGGGCGGCGATGAGTGAGCTCACCGACTTCCAGACGGCTTATGCGGCCGCGATCAAGGCGCAGGCGGATGCGGCGGACCCGTCCTGCTCCGCATATGCGACGGCGAATGCCGGCAGCGGCAAGACGAAGGTTCTGATCGACCGGGTTGCGCGGCTGCTGCTCGGCCGCCCGAAAGTGCCTGGCGCGGCGCCGAGCTCGATCCTCTGCATCACATATACCCGCGCGGCCGCCAACGAGATGCTGACGCGCCTGTTCCGCACGCTGGGCGGCTGGGCGGTGATGGACAATGACCGGCTTCGCGAAGCGCTTGGCAAGCTGGAAGGCCGTGCGGCGGGTAGTTATGATACGGAGGAGTTGCGCAAGGCGCGCGCCCTCTTCGCCCGCGCGCTGGAGACGCCGGGCGGATTGCGGATCGAGACGATCCATGCCTTCTGTGCACGGATTCTGCGGCGGTTCCCGCTCGAGGCCGGTGTCATGCCAGGCTTCGCAGAGCTGGAGGAAGCCGAGGCCAAAGCGCTCTGGGCGGAGGCGCGGGAGGCGGCGATCCTGAACGCGGCAGTCGCTGCGCCAGAGGCGCTCGCCCTTCTGGCCTGCGAGGCGATGAATGAAGGCGCGGCGACGGCGCTGGATACGCTGAAGGCGTGTTCGGCGGCGGTGATGCGGTTTGCGGAAGTGCATGATTTCGATCTGGACGCGATGGAGGCAGCGCTCCGCGCAGACCTCGGCGCGCCGGACGAGACGGCTGCGGACATCATCGCGCGGGCGATGGGGCCGGACCTGCCGCTGGATGTCATCCGGGAGGCGCGGCGGACGCTACTGACAGGCTCGAAGACTGACCAGGAGCGCGGTGCCGATCTGACGCGCACGATTGAGGCCGAGACGCCGGAAGCGGCGTGGGAGGCCTATAAATGCTTCTTCCTGACCCAGAAAGGCGAGTTCCGGTCCGGCAATCCTTACACGAAGGGAAGCTGCGAAAAATTCCCTCCGCTGTCAGAATATTTCCAGATCAAGGATGGCGATGGGCGAGAGACGGCGCGCGTCCGCAGTCTGATCGAAATCCTGCAGCGCGCCCGTGCCTTCGAACGTACTGCGGCTTTGTTGCGCGTTGGGCTGCCGGCATTGGAACACTACCGCGCCGCGAAGGCCCGCCGGGGTGCGCTGGACTTTGATGATCTGATCAGCCGCACACGCGAACTTCTGGAAGCTGAGGGTATGTCGAGCTGGGTGCTGTACAAGCTGGATGGCAGCCTCTCGCATGTGCTGATCGACGAGGCGCAGGATACGAGCCCGGAGCAATGGGCATTGGTCCGCGCCCTGACGCATGAATTCGCCTCTGGCCAGGGGCGTGACTATGCGCAGGATCCGCGAACAATGTTCATCGTCGGCGATGAGAAACAGTCGATCTATTCCTTCCAGGGCGCAGAGCCGAAACAGCTGCTGACCGAGACACAGCGGTTGCTTAAACGCGGGGCAGAGGTCGCCGGAGTCGAGATGCTGATGTCGTTCCGTTCCTCGCCGGAAGTGCTGAGCTATGTCGACACGGTGTGGAACACGGCGCCACCGATTGATGTGCCGTTTGATACGAGCTTGCCCCAGACGGCGAATATCATTCGGCACACGGCCTGTCGCTGGAACGAGCCAGGACTCGTCGAACTTTGGCCGGTGGAACAGAAGGAAGTCGCGGAGGATCCCGACGCCTGGGAACGGCCGGTCAATATTGTGCGGGAGACGTCCCCCAAGGCGCGGCTGGCATCGGATGTCGCCAAGGCGGTGAAACGGATGGTTTCCTCCGGAGAGACGTTCTGGGAGAACGGCAAGCGGCGCGCGATGCGATATGAGGATGTTCTGATCCTCGTCAGCAAACGGCAGGGCGGACTGTTTGAATCGATCATCAGTGCCCTGAAGGGCGAAGGCGTGCCAGTCGCCGGGGCGGACCGGCTGATCCTGACGGACTTTATCGGGGTGCAGGACTGCCTGAACCTGATGCGCTTTGCTGCGCTCGATTTGCGCGATCTGATGCTGGCGGAAATCCTGCGCGGGCCATTCTGCGGGCTGGTGGATGATGATCGCTACCTGTTTCCGCTGGCTTCGGGCCGGAAGAAGAAGGACGGCGAGACGCTTTGGTTGCGGGTCGAGGCGAGCGCGGACACGGATGTGCAAGCGGCTGCTGCCTTTCTCCGGGGTCTGAAGGAGCGCGCGCATCTGCCGCCGTTTGAATTCCTGAGCCTTGTGCTTGACCGTCCGGGGGCCGACGGCCAGACGGGCTGGGAAAAGCTCAACGCCCGGCTTGGCACCCCGGCGCGCGATCCCATTGAGGCGCTGCTGTCGCGCGCGCTGTCGCATGATACGTCGGGTCCGTCTTCGCTGCAGGCCTTTGTCGATGCGATGGAGGCTGAGCCGGTGCAGATCAAGCGCGACCTTGCCGAAGCGGGCCGGGAGGTGCGGGTGATGACCGTGCACGGCGCCAAGGGGCTGCAGGCGCCGGTGGTGATCCTGCCAGACACGACCTCGCGGCCCAAGGCGGCCGCGCCGGCCATTCTCGCCAGCGCCAACGCCGTCATCTGGTCGCCGCGCAAGGAGACCGATGCTGAGCCCAGCAAGCGCGCGCGGGCAATCGCCGAAGGTGCCGCGCGCGAGGAGCACCGGCGCCTCCTCTATGTGGCGCTCACGCGGGCGCAGGACCGGCTGATCATCATGGGCCATTGGCAGGGCGCCGCCGGCGACGACAAGGACGGCTATGACAAGGACTCCTGGTATGCGCTGTGCGAGGCTGCGATGTCTGCCATGCCGCATGACGAAGATGACAAGGGCGTTCGGCGGTTCGGCCAGGTGCGGGCCGGGATGGCCGGGCGGGCCGCGTTAGAAACAACGGAGACAGCGCTGCCAGACTGGGCTCTTCTCCCGGCACCGCATGAGCCTCTGGCTCGGCGGCTGTCGGCGCCGACCAGCCTGCTGGGGCCGCGCACACGCGTGCTGGCGCCCTTCGATCCGCGCCGGGCGGCAAGGATGAAGCGCGGCCGGACGATCCACGCGCTGCTGCAATATCTGCCGGAACTGCTGGAGGCGCAGCGTGAGGCGGCGGCGGACACCTATCTGGCGCAGGATCCCGAGCTGTCCGAGGCCGAGCGGGCGGAAATGAAGGCGGCTGCATTTGGCGTGCTCAACGATCCGGCGCTAGGCGAGCTATTCCAGCCGGGTGGCCGCGCCGAAGCGGCTATCCTTGGCACGGCGCCGGACCTGCCGGACGGCGTGGTGATCAATGGAAGGGTGGACCGGCTGGTCGTCACATCCGACCGCGTGCTTGTGGTCGACTACAAAACCGACCAGCCCGCGCCGGATGACCCGGCCGATGTGGCGGAGACCTATATCGCGCAGATGGCGGCCTATTGGGCCGTGCTGAGGCGGGCATACCCGGGCCGCGAGGTCGTCGCGGCGCTATGCTGGACAGATGGGCCAAGGCTGATGCGGCTGCCGCAGGGGCAGCTATCAGCTGCGCTCACATCTGCGCGTAGCCTTGTTTGACTTGCGCCAAGAGTCCCTATGTATCGGACAATCCGTGTTGAATAGCACCAGAAGGAGCCGCAGCCATGGCCGCGATCAATGTGAACGAAGATGATTTTGACGGTGTGGTCACAGGATCGGAGATTCCGGTCGTTGTGGACTTCTGGGCCGAATGGTGCGGTCCGTGCAAGCAGATGTCGCCGCATCTGGAAGCCGTTGCCGGCGAAATGGACGGCAAGGTCAAGATCGTGAAGGTCAATGTCGATGACCATCCGATGGTCGGTGCGCGTTACGGCGTTCGCGGCCTGCCGACGCTGCTGATGTTCAAGGGCGGCAAGTTGACCGCCACGCGCAATGGCGCGATGAACCGTCAGGCGCTGACCGACTGGATCAAGCAGAGCCTCTAGGCAGGCGCGGCGGCCGTCTCGCTGGTCAGGGAGATGAAGACATCTTCCAGGTCCGGCGCTTCGGTCGTCAGGTCGCTGATGGCGATCTCGGCGGCGCGAACGCGCTCCAGCAGGCGGCCGATGCCGGTGTCCTGATTGCGGAAGGTGATGGCCAGCGTGCCATCCGCGCGCAGGTTTGTGTCCAGATCCGAGAGTGCGGGTGGCAGGGTGATCAGCGGCTCTTTCGGCGTGATGACGAGCGTCTTGTAGTCGAGGCGCGAGAGTAGCTTGGGCGTCGGCTCGCAGGCGATCACCTCGCCATGATTGACGATGGCGATACTATCGCAGAGCTCTTCGGCCTCCTCCAGATAATGCGTGGTGAGGATGATGGTCGTCCCCTTCGCATGCAGTTCGCGGACATAATCCCAGAGCAGGCGGCGGAGTTCAACATCCACGCCGGCGGTCGGCTCGTCGAGGATCAGCACCGGCGGATTGTGGACGAGGGCCTTGGCGACCATCAGCCGGCGCTTCATACCGCCGGACAGCTGTCGGACATAGGCGTCTTTCTTGTCCTCGAGGCCGAGCGCGGCGAGGATTTCGACACTCCGCCGCTCGGCTTTGGGCACGCCGTAGAAGCCCGCCATCAGTTCCAGCATCTCGAAGGGTGTGAAGAAGGGGTCGGCAACAACTTCCTGGTTCACGACGCCGATCGCGGCGCGGCTCTGGCGTGGATGCTGGTCGATATCGAGGTCCCAGATTCGCACCGTGCCGGAAGTCTTGCGCACCATGCCGGCAAGAATGTTGATGAAGGTCGATTTGCCTGCGCCATTCGGACCCAGAAGGCCGAAGATCGAACCGGTCGGAATGGCCAGGTTGATCCCGTTGAGCGCCTGTTTTTCCGGCATTTTTCCGGATGCGGCATAGGTTTTCTGCAGGTCGCGGACTTCGATGGCATAGGTCGGTAAAGGCATGAACACTCGCTGTCGGGTGGCAGGGCGCCTTGCGCGGGCCAAGCCGTGCTTCTAGTTAGGGACTGGCGCGCCCGGCCGCAAGCAAGCGGCGCCCGGCGCCATGAGGAGAGTTCCCGGAATGCCCGCCCCACGCGATGTGTTCACCCCGCCCGAAATTTCGATGGTCACCAGCCACAAGGTCTCCTGCAATGGCGGCGGCGGCGCCCTTGGCCATCCCCGCGTCTGGTATGAGATGGGGGATGATGATTTCGTCGAATGCAAATATTGCGACCGGCGCTTCGTGCTGATCGGCGGCACGCACGATCCGGCGCGCGCCAGCTGACCCGGACCATGAACCGGGCAAGGCGCGTATCATGCGGATCCTGATCGCCGGCGGCGGTATAGGCGGGCTGACAGCTGCGCTGGCGCTGCAGAAGGCGGGGCATGACGTGACCCTGTTCGAACAGGCGCCGCGCTTTGAGGAGATCGGCGCCGGCGTCCAGATCAGCCCCAACGGGATGAAGGTGCTGGACCTGCTGGGCGTTTCGGCGCGGGTCAGCCGCGATGCGTTCCGCCCGCGCGCGCAGGAATTGCGTATGGGGCGCAGCGGAAGGAAGATTTTCGAAGTGCCGCTGCGGGCCAAGGCCATCAGCCGCTGGGGCGCGGAATACCTCCACATCCACCGGGCCGATCTGCTGGCAGCGCTGCAGGAAGCGGTCAGCGACAAGGCGCCGGGGACGGTCCGCACGGGCCAGCGGGTCAACAGCTACACGCAGAGAGAGACGGGCGTCACCGTCACGCTTTCCTCTGGCGAGACCGACGAGGGCGACCTGCTCATCGGGGCTGACGGAATTCATTCCACGGTTCGCGCGCAGATGCTCGGGCCGGACAAGCCGCGTTTCACGGGCCATGTCGCCTGGCGGGCGGTCGTGCCGATCTCAAAGCTGGGCGATTATCCGCCGCCGGAGACGGCCTGTGTCTGGGCCGGCAAGCGGCGCCATGCGGTGACCTACCGGCTGCGCCGGGGCAGCCTCGCGAACTTCGTCGGCGTGGTTGAGCGAAACGAGCCAGGCGAGGAATCCTGGGGTGTTGTGGGCGCGCGCGAGCAGGCATTGGCGGATTTCCGCGGCTGGCACCCGATCATCCACCGGATCATCGACGAGGCGCCGGTGCTGCTGCGCTGGCCTCTCTATGACCGGCCGGAACTGCCGACATGGTCGGACGGCCGGGCCGTTCTGATGGGCGATGCCTGCCATCCGATGCTGCCATTCCTGGCGCAGGGCGCCGTGATGGCGATCGAGGATGCGTTTGTGCTGGCCAGGGAGATTGGCCGCTCAGGCGCACTGACGGACAGCCTGAAAGCGTATGAGGCGCTGCGCAAGCCGCGCACCAGCCGCGTGCAGGAAACGGCGCGGGAGAATGCGGGCCTCTTTCACCGTTCGAACCCGGTCTATCAGCTTGGCACTTATGGGCCAATGCTGATGGCGGGCGCCATGCTGCCGGGCGTGGTGCAGGGCCGGCATGACTGGCTGTACGGGCATGATGTGACGGCTGCGGCCTAGGCGGGGTTGCCGCAGGGGCCGCATCCTGCCACGACTCCGGCAGAAACTGACCGGGAACCCCGTCCTCCATGCTGTCTGTCCTCGATATATTCAGGGTCGGTATCGGCCCGTCCAGCTCGCATACGGTCGGACCGATCCGCATCGCAAACCGGTTCATGGCGAACCTTGAAGTGGCGGGACGGTTCCCGGATGTGGTGCGGATCGAAGTGGAATTGCAGGGCTCGCTGGCGCTGACCGGGGTAGGGCATGCCACACCGAAAGCGGTGGTCCTTGGCCTCCTGCGCCTGGAGCCGGAAACGCTGGATCCGAATGAAGCGGACGCGAAGGTCGCGGCGGTGCATACGCAGCGCCTGTTGCCGCTCGGGGACCGCGAGATCGGCTTTGATCCGGCGGCGGACATCCGCTTCGCCTATGAGATCCTGCCGGACCTGCACCCCAATGGCATGCGGCTGCGCGCGTTCGGTGAAGACGGCGAGGCGCTCGCCGACGAGACCTGGTACTCCACCGGCGGCGGTTTCATTGCCACACGCCGCCAGCTCGAAAAGCCCGCGGCGGGCGACATCGTACCGGCTGGCAAGGATGTGCCCTATCCCTTCGGATCAGCGGCGGAACTCCTGTCGATCTGCGAGACGCAGGGCATGGGGATCGACCAGGTGATCTTCGCCAACGAAGACGCCCTGCGTCCACGGGCAGAGACGGACGCCGCGCTTGACCGGATCGCCGGGGTCATGATGGCCTCAATCGACCGGGGCCTGAACCAGCCCGGCCATCTCCCCGGCGGGCTGAATGTGCGCCGCCGGGCGCCGGAAATCTGGCAGCGGCTGCAGTCCGGACCGCCCTCCAATGAACGGGAACAATTGTTCGACTGGCTCAACGTCTATGCCATGGCCGTGAACGAGGAAAATGCTGCCGGCGGCCAGGTCGTCACGGCGCCCACCAATGGTGCGGCGGGCATCATCCCGGCCGTCATCCGGCATTACTGCGCCGACACGGGCGACGCGGCAGAGCGCATCCGGCGCTTCCTCGCGACCGCCGGCGGGATCGGGCTTCTGTACAAGCAGCGCGCCTCGATCTCGGGTGCGGAAATGGGCTGTCAGGGCGAGGTGGGCGTCGCGTGTTCCATGGCGGCAGGCGGCCTTGCGGCGATGTGGGGCGGCACGCCGCAACAGGTGGCCAACGCCGCCGAAATCGGCATGGAACATAATCTTGGGTTGACCTGCGATCCGGTCGGCGGCCTCGTCCAGATCCCGTGCATCGAACGCAATGCCATTGGCGCGGTGAAGGCCGCCAATGCTGCCCGGCTTGCGCTGCATTCGCTGGAGCAGACGAAGGTGTCGCTGGATCAGGTGATCGAGACGATGCGCCAGACCGGGCTCGACATGTCATCAAAGTACAAGGAGACCAGCCAAGGCGGTCTTGCGGTGAATGTCATCGAATGCTGAGCGGCTGACACAAAATATTATCAAATCCGACACCCAACTGTAGTGGAAGCGTTCTAGCGCTGCAGCGTCACTGACGCGGGGCGGCCAATCACATGCAAGATCCGAAACTGGTGTATTCACTGGAGATTCGCGTCATCGACCTTGAGCAGAAGGTCGAGGCGCTGGAGAATACGCTGAAGGAAATCACCAGCGGCCGCGTTCGGCCTTCAGATCCGTCCATTGTTCCGCTGCCGCCGGCACTGCTGAAACGGATCAGCGAGGGCGAGCATCCCGTCCGGGTCGTCCGCCAGTTCCGGCTTATGACCCAGCGCGAGCTGGGCGAGATCTGCGGCATCCGCCCGAACCATATCTCAGCCATCGAGCGGGGCATGTCCTACGGCTTGAAGACCGCGCGGCGGCTCGCCGAGGCGCTGGCGGTCCCGGTCGATCTGCTGACCTGATCGGACGCCCGGCTCAGCCGGGCATGCAGGCGCTGACGCCGCTCACCGGTTGAACCGTCTCCCAGCCATCACCGGCCCGGATCACGAGACGCCCTGAAGAAATGCGCTGACCCTGTTCCAGCCTTTCGCCGGGCGTGAAGTTCAGGCCGACTTCAAGGGCACCGTCGCGGGTGATGTAGTCGTGGCCGGTCATGAACTGGCCGAAGATATCGCCATGGCTGTCCACCATCTGCAGCGGCAACGCTTTGCCCTCATGCCAGACCTGCGCCTCGCTGGCCGAAGCTTTGGTGAAGAAGACGAATTTGCGCGGCGCGGTCATGCTCCACAGGAACAGGCCGCATTCCCCCGCATTGAGACGCTGGGCCGGAAGGCCCTCCGTCGGCACCTCCTGGACCGCTTGAGCCGCGGCGGCGCTGGCAGCGCGGGCCGTATCAGACGAGGACGAGGCGCAGGCGGCGCAGAAAAGGCTGAAGCCGAGAAAGGCAGCGAGACGGATCATGGGACGAACTCTGAGACAGGGGCTGGATAATGATAGACGTAGGCGCCGCCATCCGGAACAAAGCCGGCGATGGGCAGGGCATATTGGAAGTCCTGCGGGATAAAGCCGGAAACGCGCGCCTCCATTGTGCCTGGCCGGCGGAAGCTGAAGCGCACCAGCGTGTCGACCTGCGTGCCGGCGGCGCTCTGGGCGGCGAAGGGGATCGTAAGGTCCGGCCCAACACAGCCGACATTGCCGGTCATCTCGGGCCAGCCGGGACCAAGCAGCGCCTCGTTGCGTGTCAGCGCATCGCTCCAGCTGCGTCCCTCGGCTCGGTCGCAGACGCCGTCCTTGAACCGGATCATGGGGCCGGTCAGCCGCGCCTCGCCGCCCGACTGGCGGATCCACAGGGCGAGACCTTCGAGCGAGGCAAAGTTGAAGCGGATGTCATAGTCGGAGATTTCGACCGCGCCGCCGGGAAAGACCGCTGCCTTGCCTTGTCCTGAGCCTGCGGGGCCGGACCAGTCATAGGTATATTCGACGCCAAGACGCAGCAGCGTACCGGGCTGAAGCTGGACCGTGGCATCGCCGAGCAAGTCGTCCCCTGCGCGCAGTCCGCGGACACTGCCGCCCATGAGGGTGCCGTCAACGGCGGTCCAGCTCAGCCCGCGCTGCTCCGCGCCGGCGAGTTTGAGGACAGTTGCGAGCGGCATGAAGATGACGAGTCCGGCGACGAGGCCAATGACCAGAAAGAGCAGCAGCAGGATCCGTTTCATTGTGCAGGTCCTGTGCTGAATTCGACGGCGGCATTGACCCGGCCATCCTCGACCGCGGTGAGGCTGGTGGCAAGCACGCTGAGCCCCTGCGCTGTTTCCAGACGGCTGATCCAGGCGAAGAAACTGACCGGATCCGCGCGTGAAAGGTCGATCTGGAACGTGCCGGGCGCCGCGAGGCGGCTGTCCGTGACGGTCAGGCCATGCTCGGCGGCGCTGGCGACGGCCGTGCGGCGGAGCGTGTCCACATCGCTGCCGGCGGCAGCTGGGCGGATCGCTGCGCCTTCGGCGTTCAGCCGGGCAATCCGGTCGAGGCGGGCAAGCGTCTGGACGGCGCGCTCTTGATCGGCAATGGCGGCCGTCTTGCGGGCAGACGCCGGCACCAGCAGGAACTGGTAGAACAGTGCGCCTGCAAGGATGGCGGCCGCGAGGCCGACGAGGAGCTTCTCACGCGGCGTCCTTGTCATCCACCAATCGGTCATGGGCGCGCTCCGATCCTGATCTGCCCGGTCAGTCCGTCCCCGGACGGCTGAAGGTCTCCGGCGGCTTCGACGGCGTAGCCGCTCCGGCCGAGCGCTGCCAGGAGCGAAGGCGCGGCTTCGGCGCTCGCGAAAACGATCGAGGCGTGGAGCGCGTTTTCGCGGCCATCAAAGCTCAGGGCCGTCAGATGTGTGTCAGGGGTCACGGCAAGCGCTTCATAGAGCGCAGTTGCGGCCTCACGGAAGGTGAGGCCCTGCGCGCCGGAATGGGCGCCCAGCATCTGCCGTGTCGCGCTGTCGAGATTGGCGGGGACCGGTGCGCCAGGAAAGAGCTGAGCGTATGTTTGTGCAGCCTGCTGGTCGAGGCTCCGGGCGGCGGCGGATCGCTGGAATCCTTCCGCAAACTGCGCAGCGGTCCACAGGCCGAGTGCGGCGAGGGCGAGACCGGCGGTCACGGTCCAGGCACGATAGCCGCTGTCCTCCTTGCGTTTCGCCGTATAGCCCGCCGTGCGCAAATTGATGCCAGGGCGGGTCGTGTGGCGGCCAGCCAGCCAGGCGAGGCGGTTTTCGACGGTGATGGCAGGCGCGGTAACCTCAGGCAGCAGAGCATCGCGAAGAATGTCTGGCAGCCGCGCATCCACGCAGAGGACGCGGTCGCCCTGCCGAAGGAGCGTGTGCGAGGCAAAGCGGATGTCGCCGGCCTCGCCGTCCAGCAGGCTTTGTTCGGGGATGATGCTGGCTTCGGTCAGGCCAGCGGCATCCAGCTGGTCGATCCAGGCTTTCAGGAGGGCGCGGTCTGCCGTGTAGACATCCCGCAGGCCGGACTCCTTCCGGCGCGGGCCAAGCGCGAGATGCACTTCCTCCACCGGCTGGGCGAGATCATCTTCAATCGCGAACGGTGCAGCAAGCAGGGCTTCGGATTCGCTGCGCGAAGGCATCGGCAGGCAGAAATGCGCAATCCGGGTCGCGGGGGCGAAGGCGACAACCTTGCCGGCCTTGCCCGGCAGGAAGGGCGGCGCCACAGCCTCAAGCTGACCGCTACGTTCGCGCAGGATTTCAAGCGGCGCGCCCGGATCTTCCGGCAGTGCGACAAAGACCTCGTTCGCCATCAATCCTCTCCAAGCCGGCGCCAGATCGTGCGCGGCGCCTGCCCGTCGCTTGCCTCAATCAGAAAGTCAAATGGCCAGCGGCCGGTGTCGAACTGGACATAGCCGGTCGCCCGGTAAAGAGCGCTGCTGGTCGATAGCGCGTCCGTCCGCTTGCCGCCCGCTTGAAGCATGCTGATGTCCGGTAGCATCTCGAAATCCTCTGTCCGAAGCCAGCCGCCCTGCGGCCTCTGGCGGAGGATGCGTTCGGCAGCGTCCAGCGTGAGTTCAGAGGCGTAAAGTGCGCGCAGCAGCGGTGCCTGCTGCGGCATCAACGTGTTGATGTTCAATGCCTGTTGCGCCGGGCCGGGCAGGGCGCAGACCAGCGGCGCAAGCGCCTCGCGCAGCGCAGGTGTGTAGCCAAGGATTGCGGCGAGTTCGTAGGGGCTTTCAAGCGGGGCATTCGCGGTCCGGTAAGGCGGGTTGAGGGAGAGGTAATACTCATCCTCGGCGCCGCGGGGGCGGGGGGTGGAGTCGGCATCGATCCAGTCCGCCAGCGTGTCGGCCAGCGCTTCGGCGTCGCCCTCAGGTACCGTGAGGTCGCCCAGCAGGCGGAGCCAGTTCTGGCGGGCGGTTGCAGCGGCTGCGTCATTGTCGGAGGCGAAGGCGTTGAGATTGAAGCAGTTGGCCGCGTCTTCGACGGTCACGTTCACCAGACCGCCGCGAGCGCTGACGACGACGGGTTCACCGAGGCCCGGCGTCAGCGCCGTCACCTGGCCCCGGCTCGCCTTCATAAGGTCCGAGATCGCGCTGCGGGCAAGCGCTTCGGCGGACAGAGCGGCCCAGCCGGCATCCGCGCGGCGGGCGGCGGCGCGGGACGCGTCCGTCTGCCGGGCGATGGCGCTGGTGGCCATGACGGCCGCCACCGACAGCGCCGCCACGATGAGCAGGATCGACAGGAGCGCGGCGCCCTTCTGGCGCTCAAAACGTTTGCCGGGCCGGTTCATCCGCGCAGCCCCAGCCGGAAGCGCGCGATCAATTCGTCGTCCGGCGCAAAACGGAAGGTCAGCTCCACCTTGTCCGGTAGCGCCTCAGCTTCGTCGTCGCCTCCTTCGGCGATCCAGTTGCCACGCCAGCTGCGGGTCCGACCATAACGCACCTCCAGACCCTCGAGCCCTTCCAGCAGACGCTGTTCGACCACCGGTGTGGCCGGCCCCGGATCGGGCGACCGCCAGGACCGGCGGATCAGCGTGCCGCGCTCATAGGCATATTCGACAAGCTGCAAATCACTGCGGCCTGAGAGGTTGCCTGGGTCCGCCCAGCCATTGCGCACAAAGCTGAAGATCCGCCCGCCCGAGACCGGTCCGCGTCCATCGAAAACGGTGTCACCCTCCGAGGCGAGCCCAGTCCGGGCCGGACGGCCCGTAAAGGCTTCAAGGTCGTTGCGGATCAGGGCAAGGGCGGAGTCGATCTCGCGCGCATCGGCGCCGCGCTCGTCCACGAGGCGCGCGCCGCGCAGCGCCTGGATCAGCATGCCGGAGCCAGCGGTCGCGATCAGCGCGATCAGGAACAGGGAAATCAGGGTTTCCAGAAGCGTCATGCCGGCATCGCGGCGCGCAGGGGCCGTCATGTCGTCTCCTCCGCGATATGCAGGAAGCTGACATGGCCGGTCAGCCGGTCACTTCCCTCGCGCCGTACACGGATGTCCACCTGGATCAGCCCGTCACGCCCGGCGGGGGCGACGATGCGCTCCCATTGATAGGTGCGCTGGCGTTGTGTCTCCTCGCCGCTTGTCAGGCCCGGCCGCTGCAGCACCGGATCGGTCAGCGTATCGACGGCGATGTTCTCTGCTACCTGCCGCGCCAGAACCCGGTCGCCGAGATCGCCGCTGAAGCGCACGGCATTGGTGTTGAGGGAGATGAGCCCCATGGCCGCTGTGCTGAACACGGCCAGCGCAACCATCGCCTCCAAAAGGGAGAAGCCGTCCTGCCGGGTCATCTTCGGGTTCCGGCGGTCTCGACGCCGTCCGCGGTGAGGGACAGCGTGAGTTCCTGCCGCCCATGGCGAACGGTCAGTTCGGCGGTCGTTGTATGCCCGAGCGGATCGAAGATGATGCCGGGCCAGTCCTTGTCATCCGGGCCGGTCCGCCGGGTGCGGCTGTCATCGCGCAGCGTGAGCGAGACGCCGGAGGGAAGCGTGCGCGCCTGTCTGGGAATGGCCCGCCACTCGCCGCCCTGCCAGATGACGGGCTCATAGCCGGTTTCGCTGAACCGGATGCCGGACGGCGTACCGCTGATCACGGCACGTTCGGCCACGGCCTCGACCGATTGCCGGACGCGCTCGAATTCGGTCCGCGCCGGATCTGGCGGCACCATGGTCAGCACGATCATGCCAGTCGCCGCGCCAACAATCGCCAGCGTCACCAGCACCTCGATCAGCGACAGGCCGGGCGACGCCTGGGTCAGCAGGCGGCGGACGCTGTTCCGATCGGGGCGGCGGGCCGGCGGCAAGACGTGTCAGTCCCAGTTGCCGATATCGGCGTCGGGGCCTTCGCCGCCAGGCTGGCCGTCTGCGCCGAGGGAGAAGAGATCATACCGTCCGCCGGACCGCGTGCCGGGGATCACATACTGGTAGGGATTGCCCCAGGGATCATTCTGCACACGGCGGATATAGCCGCCGGGACGGTAGAGCGTCATGTCCACGCCCGGCGGGGGCGATGACAGGGCTTCAAGGCCCTGTTGCTGGGTCGGGTAGGTGTAGAGGTCGAGGCTGTATTGCTCCAGCGCATTCTCGAGATTGGCGATGTCGGCGCGGGCCTTGGTGATGCGCGAACGGTCACCGACCGGCGCGACATTGACGATGATCAGCGTCGCCAGCAGGCCCATGATGAAGACGACGACCATCAGCTCGACGAGCGAGAAGCCGGCTTCCTTCGGGCGGGTGGCAGCAAGGGTTTCGGTAGCGTTCTTTGGGTGCATGAGGTGCTCCTTTAGCCGAGGGCGATGGTGTTGAGCTGCATGATCGGCAGCATGATCGACAGGACGATGGTGCCGACGATGCCGCCGAGCAGGATGATGATCAGCGGCTCGAGCAGGCTGAGGGCGACATTGGTTGAGGTCTCGAACTCGCTCTCGAGGAAATCAGCGGCACGGTTCATCATGGCGGGCACATCGCGGGCGATCTCGCCGCTGGCGACCATGTGGGTCATCAGGGGCGGGAAGACGCCGGTGGCTTTCATCGCGCCGGAGAGGGAGCCGCCGCGCTGGACCGTTTCCATGATGTGCGAGGCCGCATCCCGGAAGACGAGATTGCCCATCGCATTGCGCGCGCCGGCGAGGCTCTCGATGATGGTGGCGCCCGAGGCCGACAGGGTCGCATGGATGCGCGCAAACCGCGCGGCGGCGATCTTGCGGTTGAGGTCACCGATATAGGGGAGGCGCAGGACGAGCCCGTCCCAGCGGCGGCGAATATGCTCCGCTTTCAAGGCGCGGTTAAGAATGAGGCCTGCGACGGCGCAGAGGATGAGCACGACGATTCCCCAACTGCGGAAGAACTCCGAGAGCGCGATCACGGCCTGGGTCAGCGGTGGGAGTTCCGATGCGCCGAGCAGCACGAACTGTTCAACCAGCTTCGGCACGACCCAGACCATCAGTGCGCTGACCATCAGGATCGCGGTGATGCCGAGGATCGCCGGATAGATCATGGCCGAGCGGATCAGTGTTTTCAGCCGGTAGCTGCGTTCGAGGTGGCTGGCGAGCTGGTCCAGCACCGCGCCGATCCGGCCGGACGCTTCACCTGCCGCCACCACCGACCGGTAAAGTGGCGGGAAGGCGCGCGGGGAGGCGCGCATGGCATCAGCGAGGCTTGTGCCCTCCATGACGCGGGCCCGGACACCGAACAGCAGGCTTCGCAGCGCGGCATTGCCGCCATCCCCGGCTGCCGCCGTCAGCGCCTGTTCCACCGTCATGCCGGAGAGCAGCAGCACGGAAAGCTGGCGAGTCAGCACCGTGCGGTCCTTTTCGCGCAGCTTGCCACCGCCAAAGCTGCCCGCCTTCTCGCCGCGCGTCTCTGTCAGGGAGACAGGGGTCAGCTTGCGGGCCCGCAATTCGCGGCGCGCCGCCCGCGCGGTATCGGCGGAGATCACGCCGCTGGTGCGCCGGCCTTCCGGCGTCAGGGCCTTGTATTCAAACGCCGCCACCGAACCATGCCTCCCGGCGGCAAACATAGAGCAGTTCCTCGGCGCTGGAGTCGCCGCTCAGCACATGCCGCAAGCCATTCTGGAACAGCATATCATACCGGGCAAAGGCGATGCGCTCAATCTCTTCCTCCGTGGCGCCGTCATGGATCATCCGGCGGATGGCGCCGTCCACGAAGAGGAGTTCATAGACACCGAGGCGGCCGTCATAGCCGGTATGGCTGCAGGCGGGGCAGCCTTTGGCCTGGTAGAGTTGCGGCGCGGAGCCCTCGGGCAGGCCAAGCCGCTCGATCAGGGCAGGGGCCGGTTCGGTGGGTTCCTTGCACTGTGAGCACAGCCGGCGCAGCAGGCGCTGGGCGAGGATCGCGCGCAATGTGGAGGCGAGGAGGAAACTTTCCACGCCCATGTCGCGCAGGCGGGTGATGGCGCCGGCGGAACTGTTGGTGTGGATAGTCGAGAGCGCGAGACGGCCCGTGAGGGCAAATTCGAGGGCGACCTCGGCGGTTTCGGCATCCCTGATTTCGCCGACCATGACGATGTTCGGATCGTTGCGGAGGATCGAGCGAAGTGTCGCCGCGAAAGTGAGCCCGACCTTATGGTCCATCGGCGTCTGGCTGATGCCGTCTAGGCCGTACTCCACAGGGTCTTCCAGTGTCATGATGTTGACCCGGCCGGTGTTCAGAAGTGAGAGGGCCGAATAGAGGGTGGTGGTCTTGCCGGAGCCAGTCGGGCCGGTCACCAGGATCACACCGTTCGGCTCGCCCAATGCGGCGCCCAAGCGGTCGAGCGTCGGCGCGTCCATGCCGAGGCTGTCGAGGCCGATCATGGCCTGGCGCGTATCGAGCAGGCGCAGCGCGACCCGTTCGCCATAGCGGGTCGGCAGCGTCGCGACGCGTACGTCCAGCGCGCGGCCGCCGAGCGACAGCGAGATGCGCCCATCCTGCGGCATGCGCTTTTCGGCGATGTCGAGGCGGCTCATCACCTTGATCCGGGAGACCAGCGGCGCCGCCACCCGGCGGGAGGCGGAGAGCACTTCCTGGAGTTCGCCGTCAATCCGGTAACGGACGGTCAGCTTGTCCTCAAACGGATCAATGTGGATGTCGGAGGCACGGCGCTTGATCGCGTCCTGGATGAGGCCGTTGATCAGGCTAATGATCGGGGCGTCGCCCTCGCCCGCTAGCAGGTCTTCCGTCTGCGGAAGGCCGTCGAAAAGGGTTTCGAGATCATCCGGATTGCCGGCGGCCGCCTCCGCGGCGCGCCCGTCTATACCGGACTGGCCGAAACATTCGGACAATTGCCGCTCGAACTGGATACCCGTCATCGCTTCCAGCACGGTCGGAACGCCGACAACCCGCCCGGCTTCCAGCACCGATACCGGATCTGCGCCTTCACGCACGGCGAAGGTAAGGCCTGGCCGGGCGGGAATGACCACGACGCCCTTGTCTTTGGCAAAGGCATAGGTGACCTGCGCGCGGGACATCCGGCTTATCTCTGCGGGGCGGCCGGCGGGAAGACCGGACCGTTCGAACCGAGGACCTCCCGGACATAGCGGTCGATGGAGCTGTCAGCCGAAACGCCGCGCATCAGTTCTTCCGCCTGGACATAGAGATATTTCTGCGCGGTCGCTGCCTGTGCGTCTTCCTTGCTGCGCACGATGGTCGGACGCAGGAAGACCATCAGATTCGTCCGGGTCGTGCCTTTGCCTTCCGATCGGAACAGCCGGCCCACGCCGGGAATGTCGCCGAGCACTGGCACCTTGGACGTCCGCGTCGTGTCGGTTTGCTCAATCAGACCGCCCAGCACGATGATCTCGCCATCATCGGCGAGTACGCTGGCCCGAATCTCGCGCTTGTCGAGGATCAGGTCCGGCGTGACCGTCCCGATACTGCCGAACACGCTGGACACTTCCTGGCGGATATCCAGCCGGACCGTATTGTTCTCGCCGATCCGCGGCGTCACTTCGAGCTGGATACCGATATCCTGCCGCTCGACGGTGCGGAACGGGTTGCTGTTGGCATCGCCGAGTACCTGGCCGGTGGTGACCGGGATTTCCTGGCCCACGATCAGCGAAGAAGTCGCATTGTTGAGCGTCATGCCGAACGGGGTCGACAGGATACGCGAGGCGGTGTCGTTTTCGACCGCATTGAGGATCGCGCCGAACAGTGTGTTCCCGGATGTGCCGCCGACGCCCAAAGTCAGGCCGGATGAACCCGTCAGTGAGCTGATGGCCGAGTCACGGAACGGGTTGCTGGTGGATGTATCCGAAAACCCGTCCGTGATGATTGCGCCGGCGAGCGCCAGCAGGTTTGGGGCAGCGCGCGAGAAATTCGTCGAGGCGAACGGGATCTCGCTGTTGCCGGTTCCGGACAGCAGGAATTGCAGGCCAAGCTCGCGCGCCGCATCGTCGGACATCTCCACGATGATTGCCTCGACCATTACCTGCGGCCGGCGGACATCCAGCGCCGTAACCACCTTTTCCATCGCCAGGATGGTTTCAGGATTGGCGCTGATGATCAGCGAGTTGGTCGCGTCATGGTGAGCAATGGTCTGCGCGACGGGGGCTGTGTCGGAAGCAGCCCGCTGCATCGCCATGCTGGTGCCAACACGCTCGAGGATCGGGACGACTTCGGCGGCATCGGCATAATTCAGGGTGATCACGCGAACATGGTCACGTTGTGGATTGGTCTCGTCCAGTTCATGTGCGACGCGCTTGGCGCGGGCGACCATCGCCGAGTCGCCGCGCAGGATCACGGAGTTGCTGGTCAGGGAAGCGACCGCCGAGAAGCGCGACTGGGACTGGGCCTGGCCGGACGTGTCGCCATGCAAGCGCATCAGCACCATTTCAATTTCAGCCGCCGGAATATTGCGCAGTGCAATCGTCTCCACCACGGTCTGGTCCCGGTCCAGCGTGTCGATGACGCGCCGTACACGGTCAATATTTGAAGCGTAGTCGACGATGACCAGCGTGTTGGTGCTGGCATTGGCGACGACCTGGCCCTGATGGTCGAGGATGGGCTTGACCATCTGCGCGACTTCCATCGCATTGGCGCGTTCGAGCTTGATGATCTCGGTCAGGAACGCGTTGGCGCCGCTGCCGCTCATCGGCGCTTCGCTGGCGGCGAGATTGCGCGGCATGATCCGGTAGGTGTCGCGCCCAGCCGGCACAGCAACAAAGCCCTGTATACGGAGCGTAGTCAGGAACACCTGGAAGAGTTCCGGAGTCGTCATCGGCGTCTGCGAGACGACCGAGACGCGGGACCTGCGGACATCTGGGTGCGTGATAAAGGTATAACCCGTCAGTTCCGAGACGTCTTCGATGAGGGTATTGAGTTCCACATCGTCCAGCTTCAGGACATGCCGGTCCCCGTTCGGGGCAGGCGACTGTGCGTTGGCCAGCTGCGACGAGGTCATCGCAGCCATGGCCGCGAACAGGATACGCTTTTTCATTGAGACAGGCCTGATTCCGCAGACAGCTGTAGCCGGACGATCATGCCGCGCCGGACAACATCCAGGGCGAGGTCGTCACTGGAAACAAGCGAGGACTGGATCATGTCCGGCCGCATGCCCTCGATGCTCTGGCCGTTGATCCGTAGCACGATATCGCCGCTTTCCAGACCCGCTGCCTCGAAATGGCCCGCCCCGCGCGGTGAGACACGGTAGCCGGACACCGCGCCGCCGCGTGTCTCTGCTTGCAGGGCGATATCGCTCATCAGGAGTGCGGGGGTAACACGGGTAGACTCATCGGCAACAGACGATGCGGCGATGCTGGAAGGCGGTGCCGGCGGGGGCGCGGCCGCGTCTTGAGTTGTCGCCTGCGCTCCGGGCGGCACGGCGAAACTGCGAAGTCCGCCGGGCAGGCGGGAGAGTTCTTCAAGCTGTCCGTTGACGCGCAGAAAGACGCGGTCGGCGGTGACCGCTTCCAGTACCGCGCCGGGCACGACGATCTCGCCGGTGGTGAAACGTTTCTGCTGGCCGTCTGGAAGAATTATGACGGCGGTGCCGCCCTGGTCGTCGCCGTCTGCCGAGCGCAGGCCGGTCAGCCTGAGGTTGAGGCTGGTCGGGATCGCCGTAACAGGAACCGATACTGCGCCGGGGCGAAAGGGGTTCGACGAGATCAGGATGGCGCTGTCTGACGGCGTTCCCTGCGTTTCGGTAACCGAAGCCGGCTGGGTCATGGCAAGGTCGGGGATCGCCGCGCCGGCTTCCGGCCCCGCCGCGATCCAGGCCAGCCGTGCCAGCATCAGACCGGCTGCGAGCGCCAGCATTCCCTCCGCAGCAGACCGGCCCGCCTGGGTCAGAGCCGCCGTTCGTGTCATATCCAGACTTGGAAGTCTCATGGACTGCGTCTCTTCACAGGTGATGTTCCATGCTTAAGCATATGAATGCGACAGTTAAGAGACGGCTTGGGCCCGCCAATGAAAATTCGCATTATTACCGCGCATCGTGGCACGACTGCCACGGTTGATCCAGTCAATTTCAACCGAAAAGTTGAGGGCACGGCGGGCCATTCCAGCCCATCCGTGCCCTGCGAAGTTACATAATCGCTTAACAAGCGACTGATGCCGCCAGTTAGAAGTTTGCGCTCAGACCGATGGAGAAGGTCGTGCCAAGATCATAGCCATTGACCTGAATGAACCCATCATTGCCGGACTGGAACTCGTTGAAGTCCGTACCTAGAATGTTGGAAACCTTGAAGTCAAAGGTCAGATCCCGGCCGATCAGGCGCATGTCCTTCTTGTATACGAAGTCCATGAAGACGCCCGGGTCCTGAATGAAGTCAGGCTGAGCGCCTGGACCCCGAGCCGTCGTGCGTTCGCTGGCATAGGTCACCAGCAGGGTTGCCTGCGATCCGGCGGCCTCGTCTTCCCAGCCCAGCTGGAGATTGGCGAGATGTTCGGACTGGCCTTGAAGGCGCTCGCCGTCGATCACGAAATCGCTGGCAGGACGCGGCTGGCCACCGCCCTGAAGCGGGAAGACGACATCCCCTTCGCTGACCTGCAACTCAGATTTGCTGTAGGTATAGTTGGCCTGGACCAGGAACTCTTTCGTTCCGAAGAACGCCCCCTGGATCGGGCTGTCGAAGACCTTCTTCGCTTCCAGTTCGATACCATAAAGGATCGCTGCCGGGGCGTTGATGTAGGTCTGGAAGGTCGAGGCGCTCTGCGTTGTCACCACCGACTCAACCGGCTTGTCGAGGTTCTTGTAGAACACGCCTGCTGTCGCAGACTGGCCCCGGTCGAAGTAATATTCATACCGGGCATCGAGGTTGAGGATCTCAGTATCCACAAGATAGGGGTTGCCTACAAAGATCCGGCTCGAGTCCGGATCAAAGTATTGCTGCGGCGCCTGCTCGCGGAATTGCGGCCGGCCAATACTCTTTGACGCGCCGAGACGCAGCTGCTGGTTCTCCGCAAAATTCCAGGTCAGTGTTGCTGCAGGCAGCAGATACTGGTTCTCGATCGGAGCTGGGGGCGCGATTGTCACCGGCTCGTTCACGACGATCGAGAGCGGCGTAACGGACTGGGTGGCATCTTCGTATCGCACGCCGAAAGCCACGCGGACCAATGGCATGATCTCGGCATCGACCTTGGCATAGACTGCGGCCACTTCCAGATCAGCCTCATAGCCGGCGGCGCCGTCTCGCGCCGTCGTCTCGCGGAGTTGGAACCCATCAGGATTGATGTTGTAGTTGGCAAACAGGAAATCAGGGCGTTGCTGCTGGATCAGGAAATCCAGTGGCGGGTTCGGCACGAGGAAACGAAATTCGCGCTGATAACCTTTGCGCTCGTTCTGCATGTATTCAACGCCTGCAGAATAAGTCACGTCGCGCGCAGATGAGAGCGCCTGCACGTATTCAATGTCAGCGCCGACGCTGTTCACATTGTCGTCCAGATAGCTGAACGAGGTTGTGTTGAACGAACCCGAGCTGCGCGGGTCGTAGATGTAGCGGTCAGCAACTTCGTTGTAGATGTAGCGGATGAGACGCTCATAAGGTGCGTCGCGGCGTGAAGAAGACGCCGAGCCGCGCCAATCGAATGTCCACGGCCCCCGGAAGTGGCGGCCAGTTACCTGTGTCGAGAGCAATTCGCGCTCATACCAACCGGTACGATCATCCCGCGACAGGCCTGCACCAAGCCGGTTGTCGCCTTGGCGGCTTCCAGTGAGCTTGGTTGTGCGGCGAACAACAAGGTTGGTCCAGTTGAACTGGTCACTTCCAAAGTCCACACCGAGACCAAACAGGCCGTCCCAGCCGACATTGTGCGTCGTCTGAATGAAATCATAGTCCTGTTCAAGCACTAGCGTATCTTGAAGATCGCCGACTTCCTGACGACCCTGACGGGTCTGCCAGCCATTGCTGTATCCGAGGACGCCGACCACACCGATCTGAGCGCCGTTTATGTCAAACGACCGGCCGCCCTTGATCGAATAGCTTCCATTGAGGGGAATGTTGTCATTGCTCTGAAGCAGATTGATCTCGGCATTGCGGAAGCTTTGCCCGATGCGTTGCAGCTCTTCTTCGGTGAAATTCGCCTCGTCAATCCGGCCGCGCCCTGTGGCAACGCGGATGTCAACCGGCAGCTTGCGTGTGCCATTGTCCAGACCGATTCCGTCGGTCTTGGAACCATAATGGGTAATACCTTCCTGCAGGCTCGTCTCGGTATTGTAGCTGCCGGAGGCGCTAATCGTCAGGAAATTCTCGCGCGGAATATTCAGCGTGCGCAGATCGATGATCCCGCCGCCAAATTCGCCGGGATACTCCACCGAGTAAGTCTTCTGCACAAGGACGTTTTCGAGGATTTTGGTTGGGAACAGGTCAAGAGGAACCACCCGTTGCAGCGGCTCCGGGCTTGGAAGCGGCGAACCGTTCAGACGCGCCGACGAGTAGCGCTCACCGAGGCCGCGCACATAAATGAATTTGCCTTCAGCGATGCTGAGGCCCGTAACACGCGCGAGCGCTAGTGCTGCGTTGGAGTCGCCTTGCCGTGCCAGGTCTTCCGGCGCAAGAAACGCGGCGACTTCGGAGGTGCTTCTGAGAACTTCGGGAATGTAACGGCCGAGGACCACGACTTCCTGGAGCGTCAGACCCTGTTCGGCAGTATCAGCTGCCGCGTCTGGTGTATCGTCCTCGGATTCTTGCGCAAAGGCGAAGGCTGGAACGAGCATTGCTGCCGATGCAAAAAGCAGTGCCCTCAAGGACAAAGAGTTGAAAGTCATGGATCCTGATCCTGTAGATATCGTGAATGAAACGCGAAAGCGGAGGCCCAGGACTGGGCCTCCGCTGATCGCTGTTTGTTAGCAGGCAGGTTCGCCGGGAAGACCGCAGGTCCAACCCTTGTACCAGGTATCGTTGGCATCACGCACCGCCCCGACATAGTCAGCGGGTTCGATGAAAGCGAGAACCGAGTCGAGCATCTGAGGTACCGTAGCCGTTCCAGCAGCCCCAGTGGCCGCATTCGCGGTCGGGAAGGGAGTCGCAACAGCAGCTGCCTCGTTCGGGCCGTTGATGAAGCCGTTGGTCAGCGTCGAGACATGGTTCAGAACATTGTTCTGACCCGCGTTCAGGATGGTCTGAACTTCAGCATTGGTCACGCCGCCCGCACCGCGGAAGTTGCCGCTCGGACAGGAGAAGAGCACCGAGTTCCAACGAGGACCGCTGGTTCCGAAGCCGTTCGCCCGATCCCGTGTAGCAGCGCCGTTCAGCTGCAGGCAGGTCCGCTCAGTGCCCTGAACTGTATGGGCGATAACCGAGTTGTACATGATCCCGATATGGCCGGAATTGTGAACAACCGCGTCACGTGAGGTGGAGGCGCGATTGACGACCGTCCAATTCACATAGAACGGCCTGGAGGTGAACGTGTCGACACCGCCCTTGCCGCTCGTTTCGAGACCATAGTCGCCGCCTTGCGTGCGCTGATACGCGATCCCGTATTGAGCAGCACCTTGCCAGCCCGAGTCGGTATCGAAACCGTCATCATCATTCCCTGTAAGGACAATATAACGGAGGTTGACGGTACCGCCGAAGATTTCGATGCCGTCATCCGAGCTGTTGTGCACCTGAACATGGTCAAACACGGTGCCGCTACCGACGCCGGCAAGCGTGATGCCGTTGAGTTCGTTGTCCGGCGCAATTTCGAAACCCGAGTACATGACGCGGAGGTAGCGTACCCGGCCACTGCTTTCGAGCGGGCTGTTGCCGCCGAAGAAAGCGTTGGAACCTTCGACCTGGGCTTCGCACGAGGCGTTCGGAGGGGTCACACCGCCAGGACAACCATCGGAGGTCGGTGCCCGGCCGTTGATGACGAAGCCGCCCCACTGGCCATTCGAGTTTTCGTTTGTCTGACCTAGGACGCTCTGGCGGCTGGTCATGACGATTGGGTCATTGGCTTCGCCTTCGGCGAAGATCTGAGAGCCGCGGTTCACGAGCAGATAGTCGCCGCCCGAACTGCCGAAAATCGTCACGCCGGGCTCAATCGTCAGGATGCCTTCCTGGCTTCCAGGGATTGGAGAGAGCGGGTTGTTACCGCGATCGGTGCCGACCTGTGTGCGGCCGGAAACGGCATAGATCGTGCCTTCGCGTTTCGGCACAACGAGGTTGCCGGTGATCGTACCGGGCAGCTGGCAGATACGCTGGCTGGCGATGAGACCGACGTTCGCAAAGCCTGCCGGGCAATCGGCGGCCGGACCACCGGTCGGCGGCGGGGGGCCTGGCGGGGGTGGTGGGGGCGGTGCCGGCGGCGGTGCCGGAGGTGGCACGAAAGCGCCGACGCCCGGTGAAGCGACACCGTCGGCGCCGGTGCAGGCGCCCAGCAGCGCGGCAGCCGCACAGCCAAGCAGCACTGTGCGGAATTTGTTCGTGTTCAGCATGAAAGTCTCCGTCAAGAACCCTTTGCGGGCGCACGGAGGGCCCCTGCCGCTCCGCGCGTCAGACTGTGAGATCCACCAGCCCGCGGATGGGAGCCTTAGTTTTGGATTGCAACACTTGCGGGAAGCTTGCGTGACACTTTGATGAACAGTTAACAGTGTCGCAATGTTTGTAGCTTTTCCGTCACACTACAGATCTTTGGAGTATTCCTGTGGGAACATCTCGCCCCAACCCCGCTCCCGGAACCACTTTGTAATCACATACTTCGTTCCCTTGCGGACCTTCATGCCATGATGGATCGTGTACGGATTGACGGAGCCGTCGGCGTTGAGATTATTCCAGATTACGGCCTTGCCCTTCTCGGGCATGATGGTCTTTTCAAGCCTCCGGAAACGGGTTCCGCCACCCTCCTCGACATCGTTTAAGTAGATCATGAAAGTCCAGGTGCGCTGGCCCGTGAACTGGCAGTGGACCTGGTGGTCGCGCGTGCCAGGCGTGAAATAGTCGTAGTGGGCCTTGTACTCCTGATCGACATCATAGCGCTGGGTCTGGGTCGCATCGGAGTATGACCAGTGGATGCCAAGGGCCTCGGCGATCAGCTCATCCAGCTGCATCACAAGGTTATGCCCCAGGCAGCCAATGTCCGAGGACCGGGAGGTCCGTATGCGCGGGTCTGCAAAGGCATCCGTCGTGTCGGATTTACGCAGACGCTCATCCGTCAGGGCAATCAGGGCGTCACAGATTTCGGGGACCAGGAAGTTTGGCCAAATGTAAAGCTGCGCCTTGCCCACGGGAACCCTACGCAAATATGGATGGTTCAGGGCGCGCCGGGTGATAGGGGCCTTTGCCACCGCCTGATGGTCGACATCAGAAAGCGGACGGCGCCCGCCATAGGCATCCTCCATCAATGTCCGGATCGCGCTGTCATTGAAACCGTGCTGTACCAGCTGGCGCCTGACTTCATGCGGCTCGGTGCCCGTCCTGAGCCTGACCCAGGTATAGGTCATCCATTCATCATTGATGGCAGGCTGCATGGGTCATCCTCCGTTGAGGCCGGACTACGGAATGGATGTGACAACCGGATGACGCCTATCGGAAGTATGCGCGTGACTGTCTGAATAGTGATATAAAGTATACCGTATACTGTATACCATTGACACATAGACGTCATAATCGTATTATGACAATTATGTTACAGCACAGATACACAAAGTTGGCTTTACTGGCACTGGCTTTTGCGGTGCCGGCAGTCTCACATGCAGATCCTTGCCCCAAGGCAGCAGCAACCGCGACGCTTCAGGCGCCCGCGCCGGCCTCGGCCGCTCAGATCCTCGACGCCGCCTTGTCGGAGCGAATCGAAGCCGTCCGCGCATCGGAAGGCATGGGCATCCTGGAAACCCACGCTGTCCTGTCGGAGATCGCGGCCGCCCATGCCAGGGACATGGCAGAGCGCGGCTATGCGGCTGATGTGACGCCTGAGGGGCTTTCACTGCTTGATCAGGTCCGCCTCGCCGACCGGCAGTCGCTGTTCAGCACGTTCGGCACCAACATTGCGATTGCGGGGGCGGACGCGTCTGCGGACGATCTGCACAGCGCCGTCATGAGCAGTGAAAACAACGCCGCCAATATCCGCCGCGCCGGCTTCAGCCATATTGGTGTCGGATCTGCGGAGCAGGACGGCCGCGTCTATGTCGTGCAGCTCTTCGCCAAGATTGATGGATCGCTCGATCAGCCTCTGCCAGTTCAAGCCGGCATGGCGCCGTCGCTGCGCACATCACTGACTGGCGCCCGCATGGTGCCGGTCAGCTGGTCGGTCAGCGGGCAGGACGGCGCGCTGCTCCTGCGCGGTAGCGGGGAGCGTCTCCGTGACGGTCGCGGCCAGCCGGTCGAGGGCTATCTCAACCTTGATGTCGCGGTTGGCCAGGATGTCTACACCCTGCGCGGACCTTTCGTCCGCATGAACTGAAGGGCAGGGGCCGCTTCCACAATTGAAAAGGCCGGAGCGGTTTGCTCCGGCCTTTTTCATCTTCGGTGCAGCAGGGCCGTATCAGTCGGCCGACAGGGCACGGAGCACTTTTGCCATGACATCGAGCTTCGGCACGGAACCCGTGCGGTCGATCAGGGCATGACAGCGGGCGCGGGCCTCGCTGACAGGATCACGGCGCTCGTTTGAGCCCGCTTCGGTCGTCTGGAAGAGTTCAGCGATCGGCACGCGAAGCGCGCGCGCCACATTCGACAGCATGCCCGCGCTGAGGCGGTTCGTGCCGGTTTCATATTTCTGAAGTTGCTGATGGCTGATGCCAAGTTCCTGACCAAGTTCAGATAAGGTCAGATTGTGAGCCACCCTCAGTTCCCGGATTTTTTCGCCGACCTGCTGGTCAACCTTTGTGGGAGAACGTGACCCGGCAGCTCGTATTTCATCTTGTACCATATTTCCACCTTTAGGTTTTCTTATACATCCTAGATGGTGGGTGTGTAAGCAATGCGAGGGGTTAGCAAGAAACTGAAACACTAAACCCTGAACGTTTTACAGTTACCGGTATTTAACACACGCGAATCAGTGTCTCTCTAAAGTGTAATTCGCTTTTATTTCAATAGTCTCGCTTCCAACGGATGGATACACGGGTTTCGCCGGTGGAGCGAGCCTCGGAAGTTACGGAGACCTGCGGGCGCGGCTGCCATTCAACCTCTACTGAATTTCCGGCAGCGCCAGCGGTCGTCACCTCGAGATAGACATCCGGGGCGAGATACTGGCCGACGCCAATCTCTGCTTGCCCTTCCTGATCCATACCGACTCTCAGCCGGTCGAGCCCCAGCCCGGCCTGTAGCCCGCCCAGCGGATCGATGAGCGGACGCTGGCCGCTGAGGCGGGCAATCGAGCCGCCGAGTTCCGCCGCTTCCAGCGCAGAAAGGTCCATGACAGACCGCCCGAATAGCATGCGCGACAGAATTTCGTCGGGCGGCAGATCCGGCGTGCTCGACAATTCGATTCGCGGAGCCGTGGGCGAACCCGTCACATCTACCCGCGCGCTGAAGCCGTTGACCTGGCGATTCGCGGCGATCGCGATTCGCGCGGTATCCAGAGGGCCGTCAAACGTCACGATGCCGGTATCGAAGACGAAGGGCCGCCGCGCCAGTTCAAGCTCGCCCCGCACCAGCGTTGCCCGGCCATTCAGTAGCGGCGCGGCCGGGCTTCCCGTGACGGCCAGCTGCACGCCCCATTCGGAATCAAGCCCGCGGCCGTTGATGAAGATGCGCCGGTCCGAGGCGACGGTGAAATCAAACCGGATCGGTTTTTCCAGAACCGGCTCGCCAGTTTCGTCCGACAGATCCTCTTTCCAGCGCACATCCAGCGTCCGGACGCTTTGTTCGGGCAGATTGTCGAGCGAGAAGACCGCCTCATCAATCGTCAGCGCGCCCGTGACCATCCGCGCATCCGCCGTGTCGCGCAGTTCCGCGCCGCCGGAGAGCCGCGCGCGGTCACCATTGCGATCATAGACGAGGAGCCGCCTGAGTTGCAAATCGATCCGGTCGTCGGCCTCGCCGCCCATCCGCCCGGTCGCCGTCAGCGTGCCGCCGCCCGCACTTGCGGCCGTCGCATCTACCGCGAGCGCGCCATCGTCCAGCGCCGCGTTCATGGTGATCTGGTTCAGCCGCAGGCCCATCCCGCCATATTCATAGAGGCCGTCCCGTATGTTGGCGTCGGCCCGGAACAAGGGTGTCTCAGGCGTGCCGCGGAGGGTGAAGCTTGAATCGATCTGCCCGCCAATGTCGTGACCGTAAGCAAGTGCGATCAGCCGGATGGCCGCAAGGTCGCCCTGAAACCGGCCACTCCCGGTCAAGGCGCCGCCGCTGTTCAGCGCCGCCATGCCGTCGGCCGAAGGGGTCACCGGCAGCGCCATGACAAAATTGCCGCCGAGGGTCGGGCCATATTTCGCGCTGCCATCAAGCGTCAGCGCGGCGGCATCGAGCCGGCCATTCACATCCAGGTCGATGGCGCCGTCGAGGCCGCTGACCGGGCTGCTGGTCGTAATCGCGAACTGGCCGCTGGGCG
>JBKBVT010000126.1:0-7280 GCA_046289305.1 Hyphomonas sp.
ATCCGGCACGCCCGACTGGAACGGCTTAGACAGCCCGGTATCCACCGTGCCCGGATGGAGTGCGACACAGATCGCCCCCGGTGAGCGCCGCTTCTGCTCGATCGCATAATTGCGCACCAGCATGTTGAGCGCCGCCTTCGACGCGCGGTACGCATGCCACCCGCCCAGCCGGTTGTCGGAGATCGACCCCACCCGCGCCGACAGCGCCGCAAACACGCTGCGCTCCACCTTCGGCATCAGCGGCAGCATCTCCCGCGCGATCAGCGCCGGCGCCACCGTGTTGGCGGCAAACACCCGCTCGAACGCCCCGCGCGATTGCTGGCGGAAACTCTTTTCCGGCTGCAAGGCCTCGCCATCGGACAGAATCCCCGAAGCCACGATACAGAGCCCGATCTGGCCCGCTTCCCGGATCCGCTCCGCCACATTCGCCAGCGCGGCGTCATCCAGAAAATCCGCCGTCAGCGCCTCGGCGCCCGCAATGTCCGCCCCGCTCCGCGATATGCCAAACACATGGCTGTAGGCATCCCGCGCCACAAGCGCCTCAACCAGCGCGCGGCCAATCCCGCCCGAACTTCCAAAAACCACAGCAATCATCCAGCGCCAGCTAGGGCGCGGGAGTTTCGGGAAAAGAGGGAATGGTGCCGCTTAGGTGACTTGAACACCTGACCCCCGCATTACGAATGCGGTGCTCTACCAGCTGAGCTAAAGCGGCCTGCCGTTTCGGGCAAGCTGGCCATATACTGGCAGGCCGGTATACGTGCAAGACCGTTTGGCCGCCCGCCTGCGCCTGTCATCCCGGACGGCCGAAGGCCGATCCGGGACCTTCTCTCCGTACCTGCCTCACGAAGGTCCCGGATAAGCGCTGCGCGCTTTCCGGAAAGACAGGGGCTTCAAACATCCCATCATACAGATCCACCCAATCCGGGTTTGTCCGCCCAATGAGCTCATCCTTCCAGGCGCGGCGCCAGCGCTTCAGCCGTTTCTCGCAGGTGATTGCGTCCTCGATCCGGGCGAAGTCCTCGAACCAGACGAGGCGGCGGATGTGGTACTTTCGCGTGTGGCCGCTAAAATGGTTCGTGCGATGTTGCCAGACGCGCCCGGCCAGGTCGCTGGTCACGCCGACATAGAGCGCGCCGTCTTTCTTGGAGGCGAGGATGTAGACCCAGTATGTCTTGTCCATGGCACGCCTCCACGAAAAGAACATATCACGAACAATTGCCCCTGTCATCCCGGAAAATGCGAAGCATGTATCCGGGACCTTCTATCCGCATGGCCCGTGAGAAGGTCCCGGCTCTGCGGCGCTACGCGCCTTGTCCGGGATGACAGCCTTTATCGTCTCAATCATCATCCTGCGCATAATCCAGCGGCGGGTTCATTGGCCCGCTCGTCGCCTTGGGCGGCGCGATGGGGCCGTCATCCGGCTGGTGGGGCAGGGCGAGGACGCGGCCGGCTTCCAGTTCGCGGCCATAGCTTTCATAGCGCGGGTGGACCAGTTCGCCGACATCGCCGAAGGCATAGACCAGCCGGCTCCAGCCCTGGCGGTCAAACTCGAAGGCGTTGCCCTTCGGGTCGATGTCCGACCAGTCGGGTTCGCGCGAGGCGGACGCCGCCATCCGGCCCCAGCGCAGCGCTTCGTCGGCGTCGCCATAGCCTTTCAGCGCCCGTTCCATCAGCAGGCAGAGCCGCGCGGTCGGGTTCTCCTCGACCAGCAAAGCGAGAATGCGGATCGCCTCGACCCAGCCGGCGCCATCCATGGCGATCTCGGCCGAGAGGATGCGGCTTTCACGGTGGTTGGGGTTGGTGTCGATCAGCGCCTTGAGGCGGGCGGCAATGTTCTGGCGCGTATCCTGCGGCACAAGCCGGCGCGACAGCACGGCCAGCGCCGGATGCGGCCGCGCCTTCCAGCCAAGCTCGAGCACGCCCTGCGCGGCCTTGGCCTTGCCGTCCATCATCAGGAAGCGCGCGCCATGATAGGCGGCCGGCGGAAAATCCGGCGCCGAGCGGATCGCATCTGCGAGGGATTTCTGCGCCGGCGTCTTTTCGGCCTGCGGCATCGCCAGCGCGCGCGCCGTATATAGCACCGCGCGGCGGCGCTTGAGGTTCAGCGTTTCCAGAAGTTCGCGCTTCTCGCCGAGGGAAAGCGTGTCCAGCGCCTTGTCCCAGTCGCCCTTGGCCACCTGGATGTCGAACAGCGAATTGAACGGCCAGTCGGCGTCGGAGCGCAGCTCCAGCGCTTCGCGGGTGCGGGTCTCGGCGGTCAGCTGGTCGCCGCGCTCGGCCGCGGCAGTGGCGGAGCCGCGCAGGCCTGCCAGCTGTCCGCCCGGCAGGCGGGTCAGGAGGCCCCAGGCGCGTTCGGCGCCGGCCCAGTCATCGTTGGCTTCGGCCGCGCGCGCTTCCAGCAACAGTTTGAGGCGTTCATCCTCGGCATGGCGCATGGCCTTGCGCGCGAGGCGCAGCGCGCCCTTGGCGTCGCCGCCTTCAGCTGCGAGCAAGCCTTCGGCGAGGGCGGCATTGGCCTTGCGGGTGCGCGCGGCGCGCTGGGATTTGCTGATCCGGCCGGGTAGCACCAGCAGCCCGGTCGCGACCCACCAGGCCAGCGCCACCAGCCCGCCCAGAACGAGGATCAGGATGGCCGCGACGCCGGAGCGGATCGAGACGATTTCCTGGCCGACCGGGAAGGTCACTTCGCCCGGCAGGTTGAACGCCCACCAGGACAGAACCGCGCCCAGCGCGACCAGTAGCAGTACAAAGATAAACAGGAAAAACCGGCTCATGCTTTCTCAGTTCTCCGGCTCGATCAGGCTGAGGCGAACCTCGTCGAGCACCGCTTCCAGCGTGATGCGACGGTTCGCTTCGCGGGTCCAGCCCTGCGCCGCGCGGGCGGGGGCGCCGTCAAGTGACGAGAGCGCTTCCACCGCGGCGGAAAGTTCGCCGCTCTGCACGGCGCGGCCGGCAGTGTCGAAGGCGTCGGTCACGGGGTCGGTCCGCTCTTCGGCAGGGCGCACGGTGACCACGTCGCCGAACAGGCGGTTCAGCCAGGAGAGCTGGCTGTCAGCGCCAGGCGCAGCGGCGGCGTCATGGGCTTCCAGCGCTTCGGTGCGCATCGCGGCGAAGCTGTTCTGCAGGGCAAGGACGGTCTGCACACCGCTCACGAACGGCGCGAGCCGCCGCACACTCTCGATTTCCGGCACAGCGGCGCGCAAGGTGCGGTAGCCGGGTTCGAACGCCGCGCCGCGCGCGGCTGCGGTTTCGATGGCGGAGAAGGCGAGGGCGGCGTCGGCCATCCGCTCGGCATCCGGATCCGGCTCTGGTTCAGCCGCCTCTGCCAGCGCGGCTTCGAGGGCGCGGGCTTCCAGCATGGCAAGGCGGGATTCGAGGGCGTTGGCGCTTTCGGTGTCAGCGGCCGGCGCGCCGGAGGCGCGTGTTTCCAATGCTTCGATCCGCGCAGAAAGCGCCTGGATATCAGCGAGCTGAGTCTCGCCCGCGAGCGCCTCATCGAGGCGGCGGGAGACGGTTTCCACATTCCGGATCAGGCCGGCCAGTTCAGGCGCCGGGGCGCCTTCGGTGATCTGGCGTTCCAGCGCCTCCTGGCGCTCTGTCAGCGCGGCGAGCCTGGCTTCCACCGCGTCAGACATGGCCGGCGCCGCGCCGCCAGACTGGCCTGCACCATAGATGCCGCCGGCGGCGCCAAGGACGGCCGCGAGCACGCTGGCGACGCCGAGGCCGAGCCAGCCCGGCCCCGCTGCGCGCGCCGGCGTAGCAACAGGTTCAGGCGCCGGTTCGAACTGGGCATCGATCGGCTCGTCCTGCGGGCGTTCCGGCGGGTCTGTCTGCGTGGGGGAAGTATCCGTCATGAAGTCCTGACTCGCTGATCTGTCCGGCACAAGTGTGGCACACCCCGCCAGCGCGTCAAAGCGGAGTGGTCACTTCAGGGGAGGGGAAGGGCCTCGCCGAGCGCCGCCATCAGCGCATCCTCATTCGGCCGGGCGGCAATCGTCAGGCCGGCGCAGGGTTGGCCCTTCAGCGGGCGAGCCGCCGCCTTCGAGATCGCCACCAGCCAGGCCTGGTCCAGCGCGGCCCCGCTCGCGGCAATCGCCGCCGCGCCTTTGGCGGAGTGGATCAGCATCGCCGCGCGGCCCGACGCGAGCGCCTCCAAGGCGTCTGCGCTGAGCGACGGCGCCGCCTCTGTGCGATAGGGCGCCGCGAAACGCACATCCATGCCGGCGGCCTGCAGCGCCGAAACGAGATGGCCGGCAGCGGCATCATTGGCGATGTGCAGCGCCGGGCCGGTGAGTTCCGTGCGGGCCGCCAGGATTAGCCGCGCCAGATCGTCCGCATCGCCGTCGCCTTCAATGACGCGGCCAAACCCCGCTTCGCGCGCAGCCACCGATGTCGACGGCCCGACGCACCAGGCGGCAAAGTCTGCTGCGGCCGCGCCGCTCGAAACAAACGCCCGCACGCCATTGGCGCTGGTGAAGATCAGGTCGCGCGGCGCGGTGAGCAGGCCGGTGTCCAGCCCCGTCTCCACGATCCGTAACATAGGCGAGACGACCGGCTGGTAGCCGAGCGCCACAAGGTTCGTCGCTGTCTCGTCCGCGCCCGGCTGGGTCCGCGTGACGATAACCTTCTGGCTCACCTTTCATCCCCGAAAACGGGCAAGGCCTCCTTGGCCGCGAAGATGATCTCCTGCGCGACCGCCCGGCCGAGGGCGACGAGCTGGCTCTCAGTCGCGCCCTTGCGGCAGACGCCGTCGCCGCGCCAGCGCGCGGTGCCATCCGGGCTCAGCACTTCGCCGACGAGTTCCCATTCCTCGCCCCGGTCAAACAGATGCGCAGCAATCGGGGTGCGGCAGCTGCCATCGAGCTTTTCGAGGAAGGCGCGTTCGGCAATCGCCGCTGCGGCGCTGGGGCTGTGGTTCAGGGTACGGAGGGCCGCGATCACATCGGCGTCTGCGTCCTCGCGGGTGACAACACCGATGATGCCCTGGCCGGCGGCGGGCAGCATGTCCTCCAGCGGGATGGGCACGGCATGTTCAGTCAGGCCAAGCCGGGTCAGCCCCGCCATGGCGAGGAAGGTCGCGTCCGCGAGGCCTTCATCCAGCTTGCGCATCCGGGTTGCGACATTGCCGCGGAAGGTGACGACCTTGAGGTCTGGCCGCAGGGCGAGGGCCTGCGCTTCGCGGCGGAGCGAGGCCGTGCCCAGCACCGCGCCTTCCGGCAGGTCCTGAATGGAGGTCGCCTTGCGCGACAGGAAACCATCGCGCGGGTCTTCGCGCGGCGGGAAGGCGACGAACATCTGACCTTCGGGCAGCAGCGAGGGCACATCCTTCAGGCTGTGCACGGCGAGGTCGAGTTCGCCGCGTGTCAGACCGTCATCCAGCTCGCGGGTGAACAGGCCCTTGCCGCCGGAATTGATCAGCCGCTCGGTCGTCAGCTGGTCACCGCTGGTGTTGAAGGTGACGATCTCGGCTTCCAGCGCGCCGCCGGACGCTTCGCGCAGGCCGGCGGCGATCTGATGCGCCTGGGCGAGAGCGAGGGGGGAGGCGCGGGTGCCGAGGCGAAGGCGCCGTGCGCCGGGTGTGGGGGTTTCTTGGGTCATAAATCCTCCCTAACCGGGGAATCGCCCGTTGCCAATTGACGCCGCAAAGTCAAAAGCCTATCCGTTCTTATCGTTTAACGGAAAAACAGCCCCCGGAGATTCGCCCATGATGCGCCATACCATGACCGCACTGGCCCTAGTTCTCGCCCTTGGCGCCTGCGCGCCAAACCCCGCACCCGTCACCGAGACCGCCCCGATCAGCGCCGAGGAACAGGCCGCACTGAGCGAACGGCTGAACGCCTGGTTCGACGAGAAATATGAAGAACAACTGCAGTTCAGCCCCATCCAGCTGACCTTCCAGGGCCGCAAGGACAAGAATGATCAGATCGATTGCGCGACCATCGCCTGCCAGGACGAACAGCTCGCCTGGGCCAAGGCGACGGCCGAGGAACTGAAGGCCAATTTCAATTCCGCGCATCTGACGCCGGCTGACCGGGATTCCTATGATCTCTGGCTCTACCAGGTCGAGCAGGGGGCAAAGGGGGTCGCGTTTCGCGACAACGGCCTCGTCTTTGACCAGATGACCGGCATCCATACCTTCGTGCCGACCTTCCTGATGCAGTTCCACGCCGTCGATGAGGAAGCCGATGCCCGCGCCTATATCAGCCGTATTCGCGGCGCGGCGCAGCTTCTGCAGGACCTGCTCGTGCAGGCGCAGGACAAAACCGGCAAGGGCGTGCATGCACCGAGCTTTGCCTATGAGGCGGTGATCGCCCAGTCGCGCGGCATCATCTCGGGCGCTCCGTTCACGGATGGTCCGGACAGCGCGATTTTCGCCGATTTCAAGTCGGATGTTCAGAGCCTTGCCGCGGCCGGCAAGATCACGGACGAGACAGCAGCAGAGCTGGTCACCGAAGCCGAAGCGGCGCTGACCGGCAGCCTCCAGGCAGCGTATGAAGCCCTGATCGCCTTCGCCGAGGCAGACCTGCCGAATTCGCCGGACCCCGCCGGCCCGCAGGGCACCAGCACGCAGCCGAATGGGTCGGCTTTCTACAACTACCGGCTGGCCCAGATGACGACCACAACGATGACCGCCGACGAGATTCACAATGTCGGCCTCGCGGAAGTCACCCGCATCCATGAGGAGATGGAGACGATCAAGCGCGATGTCGGCTTCGTGGGCACACTGAACGAATTCTTTGCCAGTATTCGCGATGCAACCGATGATCCTCGCCACTATTATCCGGATACGGATGAGGGCCGTCAGGCCTATATCGATGATGCCACCGATGCGATCGAAAAGATCAAGGCTGTCCTGCCGGAATATTTCGGCATTCTGCCAAAAGCTGATCTCGTCGTGAAACGTGTCGAATCCTTCCGGGAGCAGGCTGGCGCGCCCCAGCATTACTATCCCGGCACGCCGGATGGCTCGCGCCCCGGTATTTATTATGCCCACCTTTCGGACATGACCGCGATGCCGAAAGGCGAGTTGGAAGTGATCGCCTATCATGAGGGCCTGCCGGGCCACCATATGCAGATCGCCATTGCCCAGGAGCTGACCGGCGTGCCGACCTTCCGCACCCAGGCAGGCTTTACCGCCTATTCGGAAGGCTGGGGCCTCTATTCGGAGAAGCTCGCCAAGGAAATGCCGGGCACCTACGAAGATCCGTACTCGGACTTTGGCCGGCTCGGCTCGGAAATCTGGCGCGCAATCCGCCTTGTTGTCGATACCGGCCTGCACG
>JBKBVT010000127.1:0-7253 GCA_046289305.1 Hyphomonas sp.
GCACCGTGCCGAACCACACGTTGGCGGCCATCGGCAAGAAGCTCATCGGAAAACTGCGCGACAAAGCTGTCGGCTTCCGCCTTCAAAGCCGCCATCAGCATGCGGCGCGCCCCATCGCGAGCTATCTCGGTCAGCGGATCAATGATCAAACCGGGCTGGCGGAAGGGGATGATCGTGGTATCGTCTGTCATAGGCGTATCGCTCCTCTGGAGGTTCTGGCAGGCTTCGAACACCCGCCACGATACGCCGCCTTCTCAAATCCCATCACCCAGATTCATTCATAGCTCGGCCACTACCCCCTCAATATCGATCTATGGAGCCGCAAGACGCTGCGAGATCCGGGGCAAGGTTGGCATTGGCCACCAGTTAACGCGCAGCGACGCTCAGTGCCACATCCGGGGACCACAGGCCCTTCCGCTTAAGTTCGTGGCGCCAGGCGTAGATTTGTTGGCGGGTCACCTCAAGGCGCTGAGCAACCTGCGTCACCGTCACGCCTCCCACACCGACCGCGCTCACGATCGCCAGCTTCTCCTCATCATCCCAACGCCGACGTCGCTCGACCCCCAGAATTTCGCCCCGCATGACCCCTCCGCGCATAAGACACGTCATTAACGACGTCGCTATGCACGTGTCTTAGGCTATCAGCTCGCCTCGCGGCAGGCGGTGACAATCGGGCGGTTACGGACTATCTGGGCTTTGATCTGGTCATGGACGAAAACCTTCCCGAACCGAGCGTCCTGCTGGCAGATCGCGGCTATGACTCTGACAAGGTTCGCAAAACAATGGAGGCACGCAATGTCGTGCCGGTTATCCCGAGGCGCAAGTCCCGCAAGCTGCGCGTGGCCGTGGATCGCACGCTCTACCGGCTGCGCAACCTCGTGGAACCACGTCGCCCTTGCGCAGCGTCGGCACAAGTTGGGTGGTGATGTAGAGGTCGAACATCTCGGCGTTCATGGCCCCGTCGATAACCCAGGGTGCGCCCATCCGGTCATGGCGCAGTGCGCCGACAAAGGTCTGGGTTCGCCAGTGGCCGAAGGGCGCATGATCGACCAGGCGCTGCCCGCGCGGGGCCCAGCCCGTGGTCTTGGCCATGTTCGTCTTCACGGAAGTTTCGTCGATGAAGGCCAGCCTTTCCAGATGGTTGGCCATGAAGGGCTGACGTTTGGCGATCCAGATATGGCGCAGGTCAGCGACATCCCTGCGCTTCTGCTCAAGCGCTTGCAGGTCTTTTTTTGTGTGACAGCCCGAGCCGCAGCAGCAGTCGTCCGACCGAAGAGCGATGCACCTGCAGGCCATGGCCTGCGGCCAGTTCTGCCGTCAGTTCATCAATCGTGAGGTCGGGCCGGGCGGCGATCCGGCGCTGCACCCAATCCTTGACGTCCGTGAGCTTGCCACGCCCTGGATTGCCCTGCGGCTTTGGCGCAAGCGCCCCGGTCTCACGCTTGAGCCGCACCATGTCATTGACGAACTTGATCGAAACTCAAAGTCGCTGCGCCGCCGCAGTATGCGTATGGCCCTGCTCGACAAGTGCCACAGCCCGCGCGCGCAACTCAACAGGATGCGGTTTGCCCATTCTCGACCCCCATATCTGCCTCAAGGGCAGGGAATCACAGAACAACACCCTTGGGAATCTCGAATCCGGTCTGGGCCGATACGCTCTAGCCGAAGCGGACACTGGGTCACCGCGCAGCACTTTCCGCTGCTCGGCGACGTGGACGGCGGACACCGTACCTTCGCTGCACGTCGTCTGAATGTCAGGTCTGCGGCTTCGCAGCAAATCCCGCAGCGCCTAGCTGATCCCGAAACTCCTGCATCTTCGCGGCATCCTGCAGCGGCATGCGCTCGGCATCTGTTACCGAGAAGCCCGGCAGCACCGCATGGCAGGCCTCGACAGCGGCGCGCGCCGGTTCAGATCGCCCGAGGGCAACGTGACTGGCCGCCAGCAGGAAATGTGCGAGATACCAGCGCGGCATGCGGTGGATGGCGCGTTCAGCCCAGATGATCGCCATGTCGAAATCACCTGCGGTGTAATGGGCCAGCGCCAGACCCGAAAAGCGAAAGAATATACTGGGATCGCGGGGGTTCATCCGGATCGCGATTTCCTGGTTCGCGATGGCGTCCTTCGCCCGCCCCGCAATCGCCAGCGCGGTGCCGAGGCTGCCATAGGCAAGCGAGCAGTTGGGATTGAGCTCGACCGCACGTTCAAGCGCTGCGATCCCTTCATCGAGACGGTGCAATCCCCAGCAACTGATACCAAGCGCCCAATGCGCATATTCGTTGCGGTCGTCGAGCCGCGTGGCGCGACGGCCAAGAGCGTAGGCCGCCTCCATGGCGGGTCCCGGATCAGGCGCGAAGCCCAGAATGGCGATGTGATGGTTGATCAGCGACAGCACCATGTTGGCCTCGGCGCTCTCGGGGTCGAGCGCCAGCGCGCGTTCGAGAAGGGTCTTGGCCGACGCATAGGCCTCGGGCGTGAAATCGTAGAGCAGGTGCCAGGACCGCATGGTCAGTTCCCAGACGGTCAGGTCCGGGCGGTTCAAGCGTTCGACGGGCGCCTCGACGGTGCTGCGATGCACGATGGTCTGGATCGAGGCGACAACCTGCCGGGTGATCTCGTCCTGCAGGTCGAACACGTCCTCGATGCGGCCGTCGTATCGATCAGACCAGACATGCCCGCCGGTCAGCCCGTCGATCAGTTGTGCGGTGACGCGCACCCGCTCGCCTGCGCGCCGCACACTGCCCTCCAGAACGAAGCGCACGCCGAGTTCGGCCGCGACGCGCCGGACATCGACGTTCTCGCCCTTGTAGGTGAAGGTCGTGTTGCGCGCGATGATGAACAGCCAGGGCGACCGGGACAGGGCGGTGATGATGTCGGCAGTGATCGCATCCGAGAAGTATTCCTGCCCGGGATCGCCCGACATGTTCGCGAAGGCGAGCACGGCGATCGAGGGTTTGTCGGGGCGGGGCGGCAGGTCCGATGCCGGATCGGCGGGCGGCTGGGCCTCGATGCGCTTGCGCAGGTCCAGCTTGGTGGAGACCCCGAGCTTACGGTAGATCGTGGCAAGATGCGTGCGCACCGTCGAGGGGGCGAGGTTCAGGCGATCCGCAATCTGCTGGTAGGTCGCGCCACCCGCGAAGGCCTCGGCGATCTGTCGTTCACGCGCGCTCAGAGGATCACCGGCGCCGTTCATTCCGGCGCCGCCGTCTGACGCAGGGCCACGATCATCCGTGCATTGTCTAGCGCGATGACGCTCTGGTCGGCAAAGGTCTGCGCGAGCGTGGTGGCCTGCGCGCCGAAGGGCCGGACGGTCTGCCGATAGATCGTGAAGGCGCCGACGAGGTTATCGCCCGACATCATCGGGATGGCGACGAAGGATCGCGCGCCGCCAAGCATGGCGGTCGCATGACGCAGCGGATCGTCGGTCTGAAAAATCTCCTCGGCCCGCACGTCGCAGATGTTGACGACGGCACAACGTGTCGCCAGTCGGCCCAGACCGGTGCGCGGGCTGGCCGCGAAGATGCCCTGCGTGTCCAGCCAGTCCCGGAACGGCCTTGGGATGCCCCGCGTATGGCTGGCTGCGTAGCGCCCCTGCCCATGATGCGCGAAGAGGATGCCGAACTCCGCCTCGCAGAGGTCGAGCGCAAAGCCGAGGATTGCTGACATCACCGCGTCGATGTCGCCCTGCGACCGGCTGATGATGCGCAGCACCTCTGCCAATGTCTGTTCGCGGCGCAGCGCCTCTTCAAGGCTCAGCGCCAGTTCCGAGATGATGGCCGCATGGTCCGTCTGCATCTCCGCGGTGGGCAACGCGCCGCCGAGCCGGGCATGCAGGTCCAGTTTCGAAGATACCTCAAGCTTGCGATAGATCGTTGCCAGATGCGTGCGCACCGTCGATGGTGCGATCCCCAGCCGCGCCGAAATGGCCTGATAGGTATCCCCCTGCGCATAAGCGCTGGCGATCTCGATCTCGCGTGGGCTGAGAACTTCGTCGGGCGACACGGGGCTGGCACATCTTTCTGTAAGGTCTCAACCGGTTCTGTTGCACCGGGTGTTCTCGATCAATCCTGCAAATGCTGTAGCAGAATACTGCACCCTCGGGGCGCAAAATACAGCAGCTGACCGATATGCCATGCCCGGCGATGGGCGCATCCTGATCCCATCATCAACAGGGAGACGGATCCATGACACTCGAACAGACAGCACGCAACTTCTTCGAAGCCTGCGAAACCGGCGGCGGCTGGGAGGCCTGCAAGGGCTTTTGCCATGACAGTGCCAGCTTTGCCTGTCAGGCCGATGCGCTTGCCGAGACGACCACGCTCGAAGGCTACACCGAATGGATGAAGGGCCTCTTGGGTCCGATCCCCGACGGGCGCTATGAACTGACGGCTTTCGCAGCGGATGCGGATCGCAGCACGGTGGTTGCCTCGGCTGTGTTCCACGGCACCCAGACCGGCGCGGGTGGGCCGGGCGCGCCGACAGGCAAGGCTGTTGCCTCGGACTATGCCTATGTCATGCGGTTTGACGGAGACCGCATCGCGCACATGACCAAGATCTGGAACGACGCGCAGGCGTTGCGTCAACTGGGGTGGGCGTGATGAGTGGGGTTCAGCCCGCAGTCGCACCCGATGGAACAACCCCATCTCACGCCCCCTCGGCCTATCGCGTCACTTCTGTGGTGGAGGTGACGGATCGGGAGGCGCTGGATGCGTTGATGTCGGAATACTACGGCGTCATCGTGGGCAAGTTAACTGCCGCAGGCATCCCGCACGGCTACACACCCGATGATCTCAAAGCCTCCTTCTGGCCCAACCTGCACAAGTTCCTGCCACCGGCCGGGCGGCTCATCTTGGTGCATGACGCGGCAGATCGGCTTGTTGGCTGCGGCACGCTGCAACAGATCCGCCCGGACGCCGGCGAGCTGAAGCGCCTTTATGTCCGCCCCGAAGCCATGGGCCAGCGGCTTGGCCGCGACATCGTCGATGCGCGGTTGCAGGCTGCCCGCGACATGGGGTGGACCACGCTTCTGGTCAACGCGATCCGAGGCAATACGGACATGACGCGGATCTACGAGAGCATCGGTTTTCGCTACATCGACCGCTATCCGGAATGTGCCGACCCGATCGAGGTGGACCCCTGGTTCGTCTACCTGCAGCGCGATCTGACATGACGCGTTGGCACATGCTTGCGCTGCTCTTCGCCGCGCGGGTGGGTCTCGGGGTAAACTTCCAGGCCATGGGGTCCTCGGGCGATCAACTGGTCGAAACCTTCGGCCTGAGCTATGCGCAGATCGGGCTGATGATCGGGTTCTTCATGGCGCCGGGGCTGTTTCTGGCGCTGCCGGCCGGGTATGCGGGGCGGTTTGCATCGGATCGGATGCTGTGTGGTCTCGGCCTCACGGGGTTGGCCATCGGCGCGCTGGTCACCGCGGCGGCGCCGGGGCCTGATCAGATCGCGGTCGGACGCCTCGTCGCCGGCGCCGGATCGCTGTTCGCGATGCTCTATTTCACCAAGATGGCGGCCGATTGGTTCGAGGGCCGCGAGATGGCGACGGCCATGAGCATCCTTGTGATGAGCTGGCCTTTTGGCATCGCCATTGGCCAGGTCGGGCACACCTGGCTGGCCGAGGTCCATGGCTGGCGCGCGCCCTTTGCCGTCGCCTCGGCCTGGTGCGCGGTGGCGGCCATTGCCGTCCTGACCCTTTACAGTCCACCGCACGATCTTCCCTCCCGCATCACAAGCCGGATCAAGGGGCTTTTGCCGAGGGAATGGGGGTTGATCGTTTTGGCGGGTATCGCCTGGGGCGTGTTCAACGCGGGCTATGTCGTCTACCTGAGTTTCGGCCCGAGCATGCTCGCGGCGCAGGGAATGGGCACGCTGGTCGCCGCCTCGGTGATCAGCGTCGGCAGCTGGCTGATGATCCTGTCGGGCACCGTCTGCGGCCAGATCGCAGACCGGTTCGGGCGGCGCGAGACGATCCTTGCGGTTTGCATGACAGGCGCGGTTCTGGCCCTGATGCTGCTGAGCCTGCCCGGCGCAGGGCTGGCGGCAAGCCTGCTCTTCGGCCTAGTGGGAATGGCCCCTGCAGGCGTCATCATGGCGCTGGCGGGTCAAGCCGTCGCGCCCGAAAGACGGGCCTTCGGCATGGGGGTCTTCCTCACCGTCTATTGTGCCATCATGACAGCAAGCCCGCCGGTCGCGGGCTGGCTCCTCGACCGGACCGGGGCGCCTGACAGCGCCATCCTTTTCGGTGCCGCGCTCTTTGCCCTAGTCTTGCCCGTGGCCGTTCTGTTCCGGATGCTCAAGACTGGAACCGCCGCCGAACCAGTAAAGGAGACTGCCTGATGCTGATCCGAAAGAGGATGCTGATCCGGGACCGGACCGAGACCGACGAGATGGGCGCCCCCTGTGCCCCCCTCACCCGGGTGGCGGCGCTCGCCGTGCTGCGCAATCCCTTTGCGGGGGTCGACCAGGACGACCTGACGGAACTGTTCGAATACGGCGCCACGCTGGGCGCTCAACTGGCCGAGGAGGCCATGGCCGCCCTCGGCGCGCCGCCCGTCAGCTACGGCAAGGCCGCCATCGTCGGTGCCCTTGGCGTGGCCGAGCACGGCGCGGCGCTTTTGCATCCGCGACTGGGAAAACCCGTGCGCGCGGCCATCGGTGGCGGTCAGGCGCTGATGCCCTCGACCGTCAAGCTGGGTGGCCTTGGCTGTTTCATCGATCTGCCGCTCGGACACAAGGACGAGGCCTGGTCCTTCGATCACATCGACACCCTGAGCATCGCCGTTCCCGACGCCCCTTGTCCAAACGAGATCGTGGTTTGTGTCGCCATGTCAGACGGCGCGCGGATCCGGGCGCGTGTTGGAAAGGGACCAAACGGATGACAGCTTGGTCCAGAGTTGCCAGTCAGACGGTCTGCCCTCGAAGCAGACATTCGCTGCAATGCCGACCCTAACCAAGTTGTACTGACCCATGTTCCTCCGCCGCAAGGCTGAAACAAGCCCAGTGCGGACACCGGTGTGGTTCCAAAGCGAAGGAGCTATGCCTGATTTTGGGTGACGCGGCCTGATCAAGCGGCGCTGATTTTGGCGGGATTGCTGTTGGCGACCCCGTCGGTGAATTTGACGCCCTCGATGACGCGTGGCAACTGATTTGCTCCGTTGAGGCGGCGCCATGTCTTCGAGGCTGCCTGCACGAGGGTGAAGACCATCAGCTTCACGGTTTTCTGCGACAGGGCGCCCTTGGTGCGCAC
>JBKBVT010000128.1:0-7225 GCA_046289305.1 Hyphomonas sp.
CATCGACTTCATGATGATGCCGCCGGCCGAACCGACCAGGGCGGAGGCGACGATATAGAGGAGGCCGAAGGACAACGAGAAATTGCCCGGATCAAAGGCAATGATGATCACGCCCAGGAAGGCGAGCAGAATGCCGAGCGCCCGGCGCCAGCGGATCACCTCGCCGAGGAACATCACGCTCATCAGGGTCGAGAAGGGGACACCCAGCTGGCCGACGACCGCCACGGCCGAGGCTTCGGCATGCTGCAGGCCGATGAACAGGAGCGCAAAGTGCAGGCTGCCGATCATCAGCGAGACCAGGAACAGCACGCGCAGGTTTGCCGGACGCGGAAACAGGAACGGGATCAGGCAGAGCGCGACGCCCAGGAATCGCAGCCCGGCAAAGAACACCGGCGGCACGCTGTTGTCGAACACCGCCCAGCGCGTGAGCACGATATTCAGGCCCCAGACGAGGCAGACGAGAAACAAGAGGGCAAAGTCGCGAACAGCCATGACCCCGCGCCCCTAACAGGGTTTGGCGCGGGGCGGCAGGGGGGACGCAGCGTGAGGACTGCAAGGGTGTCATGCACCGCCGAGCCGGTTGACCGGAAGGCGCAGATAGACGTGCCCGTCGGTTTCGGCTTCGGGCAGGCGCCCGGCGCGGATGTTCACCTGCAGGGAGGGCAGGATCAGGCGCGGCGCTTTCAGCGTCTTGTCGCGGCTTGTGCGCAGGTCCACGAAGTCTGCTTCGCTGACGCCGTCATGGATATGGATGTTGGCGGCGCGGTGTTGGGCCACCGTGGCCTCCCAGGCTGGGGTGTCGCGGTCTTCGGGGAGATAGTCATGGCCGACAAAGATCCGCGTTTCCGGCGGCAGGGCGAGCAGGCGCCGGATCGAGCGGTAGAGCGCATGGGCGTCGCCGCCGGGAAAATCCGTCCGCGCGGTGCCGTAATCCGGCATGAAGACGGTGTCGCCGACAAAGACGGCATCCTCGATCAGATAGCTGATACAGGCGGAAGTGTGTCCCGGCGTATAGAGAACGCGAACCGTGAGAGAGCCGAGCGGGAAGGTGTCGCCATCCTCGAACAGGGCGTCGAACAGGCTGGGGTCCGGCGTGTCGGAGACCGGGCCGAACACCGGGGTGAAGGTCTTCTGCACATCGGCGATGCGGGCGCTGATGCCGACCTTCGCGCCGGTCTTGCCGCGGATGTAATCGGCTGCCGACAGGTGATCGGCATGGGCATGGGTGTCGAGGACCCAGACGAGGTTCAGGCCCTCGGCTTCAACCGCCGACAGGACGTCGTCGGCAGACTGCGTGGTGAGGCGGGCGGCGGCCGGGTCGAAATCCAGCACGGGATCAATGATCGCCGCATCGCGGGTCTCGGTGTCCCAGACAAGATAGGTCACCGTGTTGGTGGCGGTATCGAAGAAGGCTTTGATCTGAAGCATGGGTTGGGTTCCTTTCAGGACTGTCCCTATCATATATGAGCACTTGCTAATTTAGCAACATCTTATATATAGGGGTCATGACCCTTCCAACGCTCTCCCCCGACCTGCTCAAGGAAAAGGCCAGCGAAGCCGCCGCGCTTCTCCGGACCCTCGCCAATGAGCACCGCCTGATGATCCTCTGCCGTCTGAATGGTGGGGAGGCGAGCGTCAGCGCCTTGCAGGCTGAGTCCGGCCTCTCCCAGTCGGCGCTCTCCCAGCATCTCGCGATCCTGCGCGAGCAGGGGCTCGTCGCGACGCGGCGGGAGAGCCAGTCAGTTTTCTATCGGATCGCAGACGAGTCCGCGCTGCGCATCATCGCCGTTCTGGCGGACATCTATTGCCCGGAGTTATCTCATGACCACGACCCTCACCAAGATTGATCCCCAGACCGTTGCCGCCCGCCTGAAGGCGGGGGAGGTGACGCTGGTCGACATTCGCGAGGCAGACGAGTTTGCCCGCGAACATATTCGCGGCGCGGTCTCCCTGCCGCTGTCGCAGGTCGAACAGGCGAAGCTGAAACTCGAGCCGGGGCGCGATGTCGTGTTCCACTGCAAGTCCGGCATGCGGACGGAAGCCAATTGCGTGCGTCTGTCGGAGCGCGTTGAAGGCGAGGCCTTCCTGCTGGAGGGCGGCCTGGATGCGTGGAAACAGGCAAGCCTGCCGGTGGCCGTGAACGCCAAGGCGCCGCTGCCGATGAACCGGCAGGTGCAGATCACGGCCGGCCTGCTGACGCTTACCGGCGTTTTGATTGGCACGTTCGTGCATCCGGCGGGCTACGCGCTGGCGGGCTTCATTGGCGCGGGGCTGACCTTTGCCGGGATCAGTGGCTGGTGCGGCATGGCCAATGTCCTCGCCGTGATGCCCTGGAACAAGGCAAGCTGAGGCCGCAAACCCCATGATCGAACTCAGCGTCCCCGTGATCGCCGCCGCGCTGGCCAGCGGGGCCATTGTCGGTCTGTTTCTGGGCACCTTCGGGGGCGGGGGATCTGTGCTGGCAGCGCCGCTGCTGATCTATCTGGTCGGCGTCAGTGATCCCCATGCCGCCATCGGCACATCGGCGGCGGCAGTTGCGGCCATCGCGCTGGTCAGCCTCGCCGGTCACTGGCGGGCCGGACGGGTGAAGTGGCCCTGCGCGGTGATGTTCGCCGGGGCGGGAATAGTAGGCTCACTGATCGGATCGGCGATTGCCCTCCGGATTGACGGGACCTGGCTTCTGCTGGCGTTCGCCGCAGCGATGGCGGCCATCGGCCTGTCGATGTTCCGGCGCCCGAAGAGCGAAGGCGATCCGGACGTGCATATCTCGCGGGCGATGATGGCGCGCATCCTGCCGCTGGGCCTGTTGACGGGGCTGGCTGCTGGATTCTTTGGCATCGGGGGCGGCTTCCTGATCGTGCCGGGCCTGATGCTCGCGACCGGCATGACGCTATCGAATGCCGCTGCGTCCTCGCTCGTGTCGGTGGCGCTGTTCGGGGCGGCCACGTCTGCCAACTACGCCCTGGCGGGGCATGTGGACTTCCGGCTTGTGGGCATCGTGCTCGCGGGCGGGGCGGCCGGCGGAATGATCGGTGTGCAGGTCGCCAAGGCGCTCGCCGGGCGGACAAAGCTGGCGCGCCGGGGCTTCGCGGCGCTGATTGTCGCCGTGGCGGGCTATGTCGGCTGGAATGCGGCGCTCGGCATTGCGGCGACGCTTTGATCGCTGCAGCGGCAGCGAAATGCAGCCGATCTGTGAAAGCTTGCTAATTCTGCCTTAAAGCGCTGATATGAAGGCCAGTGGGAACAAATGCGGCCAGAGCACAATGCGGGCCGCAAGAGGAGAGCTGACATGGGCCTGATATGGTGGATCCTGCCGTCGATTGCCGGTGTCACCGGCCTGATCCTGCTGTTTGCGGGATTTGCGAAACTCGCCAATCTCAAACCGTTTTCGGGCGTGACCCGGCTGGCGCTCGGATCGGCCTTCATGGGGATTGCCGGGGTCGTCGCCTTTGCGGGCCTGAACATCCAGACCTACAAGCGCCTGACCTATGAGCGCCCTGTCGCGACGGTGAAATTCACCGCCGTGCCTGGCCAGCCGGATTCGTTTCAGGCGGATGTCGTTCTGGCCAATGGCAACAAGCTTTTGCAGGCGGATGGCACAGCGCCGGTTTTCCGCGGCGATGAATGGCAGATCGGCGCGCAGGTCATCAAGTTCAAACCTATGGCGAATATCCTGGGTTACGACTCCATCTACCGGCTGGAACATATGCGCTCGACCCGGTCGGCGCAGTTTTCTTCCGAAGCTGTTACCGAAGGCCGGATGGACGGGCTGCGCATCGTGCCGTCCGAGCCGGGCATTGATGTCAGCGCGCTGGCGCAGAGACATGGCTCGCGCTTCGGCATCGACGCGGAATATGGCTCGGCGACCTACCAGCCGATGGGCGACGGGTATCTGTATGAAGTCTCGATTACCCAGGATGCGCTGATCGCGCGGCCGGACGAGGCGACCCGTACGCGGATCCAGTCACGCTCCTATCCGGGCTTTGTGCCGACGAACCGGAATCAGAGATGAATCCCTGGGAGCGCTATGTCGTTCCGGGACTGGTTTCGTGCGCCTGTTCCACGCGTCCGATCATGAAACAGCGCGAGAAGATCGTGCCGAAAGCCGAGGGCGTGGTGCTCGAGATCGGCTGCGGGGCGGGGACGAATTTCGCGCTGTATGACGCGGCGAAGGTCGAGCATCTGTATGCGCTGGAGCCGGCGCCGGGGATGGTGGCCAAGGCGCGGCGCAAGGCGGGCGAGCTCGGCATCGGGCGCAGCATCGAGTTTCTGGAAACCGGGGCCGAGGCGATTCCGCTGGCGGATCATTCGGTCGATACGGCGGTGATCACCTTTGTGCTGTGCACTATTCCGGACTGGCGCTCGGCGCTGGCGGAGACAAAGCGGGTGCTGAAGCCCGGCGGGCGGATCCTGTTTTCCGAACATGGTCGGGCGCCGGATGAAGGCGTGGTGAAGTGGCAACGGCGGGTGGAGCCTGTCTGGAAGGCGCTGGCGGGCGGCTGTCATCTGACACGCGATACGCTCAGCCTGCTGACGGAAGCGGGCTTTCAGCCGGAAGGCGCTGAGACAATGTATCTGCCGAACACGCCGAAGATTGCCGGCTATGTCTCCTGGGGCGCGGCGCGTCCGGTCTGAGCCTGGGGGGCGATTTGATATGCGCCGGCCGCCTTATCTGCCTTTTCTGAGCGGGCCGCCGGGTCTTGCGCCGGGCCTCAAGCCCATTGAGGAGGCGAACTGGTTTCATCCGGATACGGAAGCTGAGCTTTGGCTGGACGAGAAGCGCCGCCTGATGCGGGCGCGGCGCGCCGATGTGTTCGGCGCGCGTCCGGGGGCGGACGCGGCGATGCAAGAAGCGGCCGAGCGGATCGAAGCGCTGGTGGGGCCGGGCGCGGGGGTGTGGGAGACCCCGCTGGAACGTGCGGCGAGCAGCGTTTCTGATGATCTCTGCCTGATGATGCGCGAGGGCGATGGCTTCTGGCGGCTGCAAGCGGCGAGCCTGTGCGCGCCGACTTTCTGGCGCCTGTCTGACAAGCTGGGCGAACCGCTGGCGGGCCTGCACGGGCCGGTGCCGGGCGCCAATCCGGACATGGTGGGCCGGGTCCACCGGATGTTCGATGCGCTGCGCCCCGGACAGGTGCTCGAACGCTTCAACTGGACCGTTCAGCCGGGCCCTGACCGGTTCACGCCCTCGCAGGACGGCTACAAGGCGCTGGCGGCGACCTTGCCGGAGGAAGGCGCGCTGGACGCGTTGTGGCTGCGGGTTGAGCGGCAGACGATCTCGAAGCTGGCGGAGACGGGCGCGGTGCTTTTCACAATCCGGGTGGCGATGGATCCCTTACGCGCGGCGCTGGACGGGGAAGGGCATGCGGTCGCGTTTCGTGCGGCCTGGAACGGGATTGATCCGGGTCTGGCGGCATATAAAGGCTGGCCGCATTATGATCGCACCGTCCGCGCCGCTCTCGCCGAGGCCAGCGCGTCGCGCTAGCTTGCCTTCCGGCAAGGGAGGAAGCCGGACCATGGCTCAGATAAAGGAAGGCCGCTGGACTGCGGAGGTGGAGGGCGAGTTTGTCGTGTTCCTGATCGGGATGCGGATCAACCGGCTCTGGAAAATCTGGAAATGGCTGCCGGTATTTTCGGCCATGCCGAAGATGCTGATCGAGCTGTTCAGCAAACCAGAACTCGGCCTGCTGCATGCGCGGACGCATTTCGGCCTGCGCAATACGATGGTGGTGCAATACTGGCGCAGCTATGACCAGCTGCACGCCTATGCGACGGACCGGACGCGGGCGCACCTGCCGGCCTGGAAAGCGTTCAATCAACAGGTTGCGAAGAGCGGCGATGTTGGTATCTGGCATGAGACCTATACCATTCGCCCCGGCGAGCACCGGAACATTTATGGCAACATGCCGGCCTTCGGGCTGGGCCTTGCCGGCACGCTGAGGCCAGCGGGCGGCCACAAGGAATGAGGAAGACCTGATGAAATACTGGCTGATGAAGTCGGAGCCTGATGCCTGGAGCTGGGACCAGCAGGTGGCGCGGGGCGAGACCGGCGAGATCTGGTCCGGCGTGCGCAATTATCAGGCGCGCAACCATATGCGGGATATGAAACTCGGGGACCAGGTGTTTTTCTATCACTCCAATATCGGGCTCGAAATCGTCGGCATCTGCGAGGTGTGCGAACTGTCCAAGCAGGATCCGACTACGGAGGATCTGCGCTGGGACTGTGTGACGATCCGGGCGCTCGCGCCGATGCCGAAACCGGTGAGCCTGAAGGACGCCAAGGCCAATCCGAAGCTGGAGGGCATGAGCCTCGTCACCTCCTTCCGCCTCTCTGTGCAGCCGGTGACGGCGGCGGAGTGGAAGGAGGTCTGCCGGATGGGCGGGATGGACCCGAAGACGCTTGAGCCTGTGAGGGGCTGACCTATCCGGCGGGGATGCGGGCGGCCTGAACTTCGATCTCGACCCGCCAGCCGGGATTGATCAGGCCGGCGACTTCCATGACGGCGCGGGCAGGCTTGTTCGGCTGTTCGGGCGTCGCGAAGAATTCCGAATAGCCAGCCATGAAGCCGGCAAAGTCGAGCCGGTCGCCGGTGTCCTCATCCGCGACGAGATAGACGCGCATCATCACGACATCGGAAAGCGACCAGCCGGCCGCTTCCATACGGGCCTTGATGCTGGTGAGGACATTGACGGTTTGGGCTTTCGTGTCACCGAAGGCGGCGCGGCTGTTGGGATCGGCTGAGGGATCGGTGACGGAGGGGACGACGCCGCTGACATAGAAGATCTCCGACTGCGGAGGGATGACGACCCCGATGGAGATCGGGAAATCCGAGCCGGGGATGGGGATGCGGTTGATGGCGGCGGGCGCGGATGCGGGCGGCGGGGTGACATATTCGGTCGCCTCCACGCTGACACAGGCGGCAGTGAGCGCGGCGGCGGCGAGGGCGAGGAGCGCGGGCAGGCGGCGGGTACGGGGCATGGATTTCCTCCGGGGTGGTTTCTTGGGGTGGTTCAGGCGGCGCCGACGCGGGCATAGAGGCCGGCGAGGGTGTGATGGGACGAGCGGACGGCGGCTTCCATCCAGGAGCCGATCGGGCTCAGATGCTGGCCGGCAAACAGGATGGGGCCGTCGCCGGCGATCACGGCGCGCATTTCGGGCGTGTCGTGATTGGTCTCCGGGCCTTCCTCACTCCAGGCGCCCATGGAGCGGGGCTGGTGGGCCCAG